>CAVIKO010000021.1:16421-25672 GCA_963643035.1 bacterium | reverse complement strand
GTCCTGTTTCCCCGCTCCGTTTCCGCACGTTCGCGTCCGAGAGACACTGCGGCACATCGAGGAAAAACACCTGATCCGGCTTCGGAATGCCGAGCTTGCCATACTCAAAATCCCATAACCATTCAAGAAATGTGTCCCACACCGCTCTGTCCATTTTCGCAAGCTGATGATATGCGTTTGCCGTCGTGTAGCGGTTGGCAATCACCACAGCATCGGGATCGCGGCAGTCCTCCCCCCAATCCATGCGGCAGCTGATATACCGGTCAGCTGCAAAAAACATCGACGCGGCATAGGCGTTTGTGTCCGCGGGATTGTTTCCCAACGCACCGGATAAATAGAGACGCACAAAATAAGAACTGTCCCTCTCGTACATCGGAAAGTCGATGAGCCGAACCTTTTTCCCCGCTGCGCGCAATGCTTCGCACAGAATTTTCGTCTGCGTTCCCTTACCGGATCCGTCCAGTCCTTCCAGAACAATCAGCTTTGCCATACATCCTCGTTTTCTCCGGCTGTCATTCCACCTCGTGTGACAGCACCAGTTCCATAAATTCCTGTTTGGTGATCAGCACCTTGCGCGGACGTTGTCCGTCCGGCGGCGATACATAACCGAGCTGCTCCATCCGGTCGATGAGCTTTGCCGCTCTGCCGTAGCCGAGGGAAAGTCTACGCTGAATGAGAGAGGTGGAAATTTTCCCACTCTCCACCGCGACCTCCAGTGCCTGGCGGAGCATCGGGTCGTCCTCGCCATCGATGGTGTCGCCACCATCCCCGGTACTCGCGGCTCCGCCTCTGCCCTTTTTCACACCGCAGCGCGCAGCCTCTCTCTCGATCTCCTCCAGCACCTCATCCGAATAGGATTCAGCCTTTTTATTCATGTTTTTGATATAGGAAACCACTTCTTCCACGTCCGATTCCGACACAAACGCGCCCTGTACACGAATCGGTTTCTGTGCTCCTACCGGGTTGAAGAGCATATCGCCGCGCCCGATCAGATTTTCCGCGCCGCCTCGATCGATAATGGTGCGGGAGTCAATCTGGGACGCCACTGTGAATGCGATACGGGACGGAATGTTCGCCTTGATAAGCCCTGTGATAACATCCACGGACGGACGCTGTGTACCGATAATAAGGTGCATCCCCGCAGCTCTCGCCTTTTGTGCCAACCGGCAGATGGATTCCTCCACGTCGTCGGGGGCGGTCATCATGAGATCGGCAAGCTCGTCGATGATAATGACGATCTGCGGCAGAAATTCGTAATCGGGATCGTCCTTTGTGACCTCATTGAACATCTTGAGGTCGCGTACACCGACCGCCTCGATCAGTCCGAACCGCCGTTCCATTTCGCCGACTGCCCAGGAAAGGGAGCCAGCCGCCTTCTTCGGATCGCTGACCACCGGCACGAGCAGATGCGGAATTCCATTGTAGATCGACAGTTCCACCTTTTTCGGATCTACCAGAATAAACTTGACCTCGCTCGGCTTCGCTTTATAGAGCAGGCTCACAATCAGACTGTTGATACAGACGGATTTGCCCATACCGGTGGCACCCGCGATAAGAAGATGAGGCATTTTCGCAATATCAAAATAGACGGAATCGCCCGCTACATCCGCGCCGAGACAGCAGGTCAGGCGACTTTTTGCGTTCCGGAACGCATCGTCCTCAATGAGGGTGCGCAGATGAACCGTGGACTGCCGTTTGTTCGGCACCTCAATACCAACAGCAGATTTGCCCGGAATCGGTGCCTCGATCCGTACGCCCGTCGTCGCCAGATTCAGGGAAATGTCGTCCACCAGATTGACAATGGAGCGCACACGGGTTCCCGGCTCCGGCAAAAGTTCATATCGCGTAATCGTCGGGCCGCGTGAAATGTTCTCGATTTTTGTTTTTACATTGAAGCTCTTTAAGGTTTCTACAAGCTTGACGGCGTTTTCCTGGAGTTCCTCCCGGATGTTCTCCGGCTGTCCTTCGTGATCTTCCGTCAAAATCTCGATCGGTGGGAAATTGTATGTAGGTTCGGTATCTTTTTTTACCTTTTCTGCCGGCTTATCGGATACGTCCGCAGGAATCTTTTCTCTCTGCACAGTGAGAGACTGCCCGTTGTCCTTGTCCTTCTGCATATAGAGAGCAGAGAGCTGATCGAGCAGCGCGGCGTCCTCAGGATTGACAAAGATGCCGGACAGATCCTTGTCCGCCGCACCTCCCGTATTCTCCGGTGCGATCGTTTTGATCCCGGTCGGTGTACGCAGCACCTGCGATGCCGTCGCTGTTCCCTGTACAACCACGTTTTCCGTCAGCTCGTTTTCCGCATCGGTCAAATCGCTGTTCTGATCGTCCGGCGGAAACTCCGGCAATATAGTGTCGTCTCCCTCCTCCGGCGCATCCTCCCACGGTGCTCGATCCTCTTCTTTATCCTCTGTCGGCACATCCGTGATCCGGTCGTCGACCTCCGCTGTTACGGATTTGGGCTGCACCATACCGGTTTTCTCAACTCGTTCCCGTGTGCGGCGCATGACCTCCTCAAAGATCCGCTCGTCCACGGTTCCATCGGCGATAAATTCTTCCTTAGGCTGTTCCACGGACGCAGGCTTTTCTGCCTGCGGCACGGCGTGTGCGACCGGATCGCTGTAGGGAATATCTATATCCTCCGGCACATTGTCCGTTGCGGTATCCCCCACGCGTTCCGGGATCTGCGCCGTTCCCTCGTCAATCGGGATGTCCACCACGGCGGGATGGCGGCGTTTCACCTTGTATACGGACGGTTTTGCCGCAGCTTTTGTGCCGCTGTCCTTTGCTCCGCGTTTCGTATCTGTCGGATTCGCGGTCATTTTCGCGGCGTTTTTCCTTGCCTCGCGCTCCTTCTGCTTCTTATCCCGGAGATACGCGGCGTATTCTTCCTCGCGAATCTTATTACGTGCCGCCAATCCGGCACTGTTCTGCCGCTTTTCCGCAAGCCGTTCTCTCCGGTTTTCCGATGCCACCCGGATTTTATAGAGAATCGTCACAAACACCCCGCGCGGCGTCACGCCGAACAGATACAGAATCAGCACAAATGTCACGCCGAATGCTACGATCAAGGTGCAGACCTTGCCGAATCCGCGCAGCAGGCATTCACCAAGCCATCCGCCCAGCACACCACCGCCGTGAAGCGCGATCCCATCCGTCCAGAGGGTTGTCGGAACAAAGGTATCTGCGCCATGGTCAAAAACATGTACGAGAACGGCGGTCAGAATCACGGTGATACACGACGCGATAACCTTCCAGCGGATCACACCACATTCGTAGTCTGCGCGCCAGATAGCGGCGATGGCAAGCAGATAGAGCGGCAGCGTGTACGCCATCACGCCAAATAGTCCGCAGAACAGCCGCTGAATCGCACCGCCGACAATGCCGTCCCCTGCAAGCAGACACACCGCGAGCAAAAGCGCACAGATCGCCCAAATATAGGGACCCGCCTGCATCACAAATCCGGCAAGCGCCCGTTTTGCCGGAGACGGAGCGGCAGCTTGCGCCGATTTATTCGATTTTTCGCTCATTTTGCCTGATACACTGCCGGTGCGTGTGGTTTTCGCTTTTGTTTCTGTGGTACTCTTTTTCTGCGCCATAGCCGATCCTTTCCCTGCGGTGCATATTGTGTATTCATCCCGGCATCGGCAAACTGCTTTTTACTTCAGAAAATCCGTGTTGTATGCCGGACGATACACTACCAGTTTATATTGTAGCATGAATCCGCGCAAATTACAAGACGGAAGGCAAAGATTTCCCGTCTCAGGCGCAGAAAAAAACGCGCGTTCTCCGTTTTTTGCGGAGTTCGCGCGTTGTTTTTCATCGCTTATGTCCGTATGCCGCAGACATCATACCTTGTGATAGAACCAGAGTTTGGAACCGCGCGGCTCATCGATCACCATAGAGAAGCGGGTCGCCTCCTCCCCGGTCATACGTACCGTTTCTCCGGTATCCGCATCCGTGAACACGTAGACTGCCATCGGATCTAGCCCACGCAGACGCAGTACCGCACGGTCACACACCGACTTCGGACGGCGGAAGCAGAGTAAGATACCGTCGCTCTCCTCCGGACGGTTGTACTGATGGCAGCACCACACGTCGTCGCATATCGCGTCGCTGGCAATCGAGTAAAAATCCTCGGTGAGATACGGACGTACACGGAGATATTCGGCGAAAATCGGACGCATTGCCGCTGTTGTTTCCGCGTCGATTTCCTGATCTGCATACATCCACGCCTCTGTCGTCATCGCGGGTCCGTAACAGCTGCGGCTGCGATACCAGTCCCCCGTTAGAATGCCGATGCCCGTACCGGAATAGGGGATCCAGCGCGCGATTCCGGTTGTGTGGCACTGAGCTGTCTCCGGCGGCGTGTCACCCGGACATTGGGCATCGCTGCGCCAGAGGGGAATGGAGCGGGACAACATCTCAATATCGTTCCGTCTGCCGCCGGACGCGCAGTTGTCGATAAACAGACCCGGATTGGCGGAGAGCAGTGCGTCCCACAGACGATACAGTCCCATAATGTGGCAAATCTCGTGCAGTCCCCGTCTGCCCTCCTCGTCGTTGGCACGCCAGATCGGCAGCGGATCAAAATTGAAGTCCTGCCGATAGCAGCACAAACGGAATTTTTTAATATATCCATCGAGCATTGAAAACGCTGCGTCCCATGCCTCGGAATTGCCGAGATCCAACAATACGCTCCAATCGTTCGGGCTCGTTTCGAGGAACCATTCCGGATGCGCCTTCTGCCAATCAGTACCGTGGAGAGCGCGCTCCGGCTCAAACCAGAGTAGCATTCCGTAGCCGTATTCTGTGCAGGCGGCAGCAACCGTCTCCATTTCATCCGGGTGACAGTGCGGATTGACGTTCCAGCTTCCGGTATGCGCACCCCAGTCCCCGATAAATTCATTCGGGCAGTCCGTTTCGCTGTGTCCGTACCAGCCTGCATCGATCCAGTAAAGATCCGCCGGAACCTCGTACTGCCGGAGAGTGCAGAGCTTACGAACCATCTGCTCGGAGGTCATGGCTCCCCATGCGGAAATACAGAGCGGTCCATACGCCGGCGCGCCGTTTTTCCCCATCGGCGAAAACTCGTTTTTCATCAGACGGCGAAAGGCGTTGTGTCCCTCCTCGCTTCCGTTTTCGTAGGGAAGGAATACCATGGACGCGGTGCGGATTTTCTCCCCCGGCTTCAGATAGAAATCCGCGTCCGGCAGTCCGGCATCGATGGTCAGTTCTCCCGCATTGTCCATCGTGAACCGCGCGGACCAGTGTCCCGTCCAGCCGATGGCGAGAAGAAGTCCGATCTCTCCGTCGTTCACCTCAAAGTACGGTGCCAGTCCCTCACAGCTCCGTCCGGTCGGATTTTCATAAGTGTGTGTATCGCCGGGAGCAAGTCGTTCAGCATAGGCGTTATACTCGTCACGCGCCCAATTGGAACCGATGTGCCGATACACAAACGCGCAGTTCTCCGCCGCCACCAGATTCGCAGGTTTCGGCGTATACCGCTTATTCCATCCGTCGCTGACAAGGCGGCAGTCGTGTATTTCGCGGATCTGTTTTGTGTTCGCGTTCCCGGTGTTTTCAAAATACAACACCCAGCGCAGTGCCGGATACGCGGGGTATTCCGTTACCTCCGCGGTGACGGTCAGTCCATCCGGATGGCGGTAAGTATACACGGAATGCGCATCGTCCGTTCGTGCAGTTTCGATCTGTATATCCGTCGCGAAGAAGGACGCATCACCGTAGGTGAAATCGAAATACGGCTTCTTGGGATTCCAATGGATTGTCATGTCAGTTGTTCTCCAGTTCTGCTAATTTTTCCATCGTGTCCGCGATGGTTTTCTCAATCTTTTTCTGTACCGAGGCGGTTGTGGAAGCAAATGTATCCTTGCCGGACACGCAAATAGATATGTATGCACCCCGGACATCTCCCTGCCATACCGTATCGCCAAGTTCCAGCGTTGTTGTCGAAAACACGAGATCCAGCATTTCCGCGCTGTCCGGATCTCTCGTGTACTTATCCTTTAGGGCAACCTCCATATAGGCAGGCAGGACGGAACGATAGCTCTCCTCGGCAAGAGATTCTAAAATAAGACTTGTATATTCCGGCTGTTGATTCGTTATAGGCACCACATTGAGCCAGCCATCAATGATGCGGGAACGGTACTGTTCCTGTGCTTCCTCGTATTTAGGCAGCGGCAGGATTCCGAAATCGTCTTCCATTTCTCGAATATACTGAATATTGGAAACACCGTGAACATAAAACGCAGCAGCCCCAGACTCGAATACCTTACGACTTAAAGCACGTCTTGCTTCTCCCTGAAGCGAATCATCAAAAGCCTTGCTTTTATCTTTAAACGAATCAAAAATCATCCCTTTGTTCGCGCGGCGGGAAGACATATCCGACAGCAATCCGAGAAGTTTCTCGTTTTGCCCCACAGTCAGTACAGGTGTGCCATTTTCCATCTGTATCATATCGAGATCCGCACCAACCCAAAAGCTCGGGTATAAGAAATCATACTCAGATGCAATACCGTAGCGGTCCCGGTCATCGATCTCTCCATCACCGTTCAAATCAGCAACAGATGCTTCTGCAACATTCATCAATACGTCATATGTCCATTTGCCACTGTGAACAAGATCATATGCACTTTCTGACATACCGGAAAACTGTTCCCAGATGCTCTTATTATATAGTACCAGACAAGTCTGCTCATACAGGTTCAGACATTCTGCGCTATAGAGTATATACTGCTTTTTCCCGAGCTGTAAGGCGTTGTTTACTGACTGTGCATACCATGGTTTATCCGGCTGCACATACGACAGCATTTCTACCGGCAAAAGCATGCCATCCACGGAAACTGCAAAGGCATCTCTTTGAATAAGCATATTGAGCTGATAGTCATCGCTTCCGGCAAGCACATACTTTTTCAAATCCTCTGTCGTTTCCCAGTAATTTTCCCGACTATACTCCGCAAAAGTCATATTGAACTTATCTTCAATATCTCTGTCGCGGTTGTATATTGCATCGTTAACAATTTCCCCTGTCAGCTCCTCCGGCTTGAAATAAGTTGTCACTGTATATGCTTCATTTCTGATCGTCATCACCTTACACTCCCAGCCACCCATATCGGTGTCCGGCAGCGTGGTTTTCCAGGTGGCCTCCGTCTCGGTTTCCGTCTCCGTCTGTACCGCCGCATCGGTATCCGACTCTGTTTTTGCTGTTGCTTTGTTCCCGCATCCTGCCAGTACACCGGAGGCAAGGATTGCCAGAAGCAAACAAATTACAGTGAATCGTTTTTTCATCGCGTATCCCTTTCCGTTTTTCGTAAGCAGAGTATCGTTTTTCTTGTATGTCGGTTGTCCATCACTTATTGGTTAACCGTTTTCGCTGTTTGCATATTCATTATAGCACAAAAACGGGGAGAATGCAATACTCTCCCCATGATTTTTTGTGTATTTTTTACAGTATGGACAGCTGTCGTTTGGTTTCTTAGTTCACCGGCCTTGCCGCGTCCACCTTTGCTATGAGAGTTCTGCCGAGATCCGCCATGAACCGTACGGCACACGGCAACGATGCCTTATCAAAACGTGCAAGGAAATTGTCTGCCTCATAGGTGAAATCTCCCTGGTAATCGATTTCACCGAGGGCGGCTGTAATCTTGTCCCAGTGCATCTTGCAGCCGAGGGCATAGGGGATCGTGTGCGTGTCGTTCCGGTAATCGTTGTCGTGTACATGGAGTGCGCCGAGCCGTTTGCCGCCGAGCACCCGGATGGCGTGATCCGCCTCATCGCCGACCAGTCCGCAGTGGCCAAGGTCGAGACATACCGTGAACACTTCGGGATTCAGCTCGTCCACATATTCTGCCAGATCCTCGCCGAACGAGCAGACATTCGGAATGATATAGCCGCGGTTACCGTCATAGCCCCACATGTTCTCCAGCGCGACTTTCACACCGTAATCAAGTGCGATCGGTTCCAGCTTACGATAATAGTCGAGGTTGAATGCTTTCTGCACCGCGCCTCCCTCCGGATGTGCGATCGGATGGACGACAATCGCCTTCGCACCGAGCAGTCCCGCGATCTTGATCGATCGGGTGACGGCTTCCACGATGAATTTGTTGTACGCATCGTCGCCCCATTTCCAGCTCGGGAACGGTGCGTGTGCCTGATTGAACCGAAGTCCAGCATCTTCCGCGCGTTTGCGCAAGGTTTTTGCGGCATCCTGCAGGTCACAGATATTCCACGGCGCGTTTGGATTTGTCATTGGGAACATGGAAAAATCGATCGCGTCATAGCCGGCACGCGCGAAAACCTCTACGCCCTCCGCTTCTCCAAAGACACGGAACACAATGTCTGTCTGGGTAGATAATAACATCTTTGCATACCTCTCCGTTTGATATTCCCGCATGGGCGGGTTTTCGTACAGTATAGCAAATTTTTGTTCAATTTGCAATAGGTTTTTCGTTATTTCTTGGAAAACAGCGGCGATAACGTCTCCGGTGCGGACAGAAACCGCCGGTACAGCGCCGTATGCGCGCATTCCTGCCAGGAACGTCGTGTAATTCCCTGTTCGCCGATTTCGTATATCACGGCTCCCGGGTACGCGGTCAGGATCGGGGAATGCGTGGAGATGATAAACTGGGAATCCCGCTGTACCAAGGAATCGATGACCTCGAGCATCGCGATCTGCCGCGCCGGGGACAGAGCCGCCTCCGGTTCGTCGAACAGATACAGTCCCTGTCCGTAAAGTCTTTTGGTCAAAAGCGCGAAAAAGCTCTCGCCGTGGGAGGATTCGTGCAGGGCGCGCTCCCCATAATAGGAGGAGATTTTCGGAGACAGATCCATGGGGTTATCATCAAGCTGTTCGATGTAGGTCGCGACGTTATAAAAGGTCTCCGCGCGCAGGAAATAGCTGTCCCGCCACCGCCTGCCGCCCCGTCTGCACAGCCGCATATACCGCCACAGCCCGCTCTCGCTGTTCCGGGTCGCGAATCGATAATTCCGGCCTCCGCCCTCCGGATTCATCCCGGCACATGCCGCAAGAGATTCCAAAACGGTCGATTTTCCGCTGCCGTTTTCGCCGACGAGAAAGGTCACGGGGGAAGAAAAATCGAGCGTGCAGCCACCATCCGCGAAGCATGGCAAACCGGCGAGCCACCGATCCTCCGGCAAGAGGTCGGTAAGCTCCACTGTCAACGATTCGACGTAGATCATACGTCCTCTCCTTTGATCCTCTGCCAGTA
>CAVIKO010000021.1:0-16411 GCA_963643035.1 bacterium | reverse complement strand
CCTGCTCCGTTTTGTTCTCACCAAATTCGTAGTACTTTCTCCCGCGCAGATCGGCAGGTAGGTAGTCCTGTTTTACGTAATGGTCCGGATAGTCGTGCGGGTATTTGTATCCCCGGAACTGCGGGGAACGGAGATGGGTCGGGATATCGCTTCCCAATCCTTTGTGGATGTCCTCAATTGCGGCGTTGATGGCGTCGTGGGCAGAATTGGATTTCGGCGCGGTCGCTAAAATCACGGCGGCGTTGGCAAGGGGCAGACGGGCTTCGGGCAGTCCGAGCTCACGTGCGCTCTCCACACACGCACGCACAATCACCGCCGCCATCGGATACGCCGGACCAATATCCTCACTGGCGATCACCATCAACCTCCGACAGGGGGAGATCAGGTCGCCGCCTTCCAACAGCTTTGCGAGATAGAACACCGCCGCGTCCGGGTCGGAGCCGCGAATCGATTTTTGCAGGCAGGACAACAGATCGTAATGCACATCCCCATCACGATCGAAATTCGATAAATAACCCTCCGGCACCAGCGCGTCCACGGCCTCCGCGGTCACGGTACGAACGCCGTCCACATCCTCCGCCAGCCGGGCGGCGACCTCCAATAAGGTCAGCCCGCGCCGCACATCCCCACCGGACGCGTCCGCCAATTTTGCAAGCACGCCGCTAGCAAACGCAATCGCCGGATAGCTTTCGGCGGCGACTGTTTGCAACCTTGTGAGAATATCCGCCGCGGTCACATGGCGAAATTCAAAAACGGAGCATCTGGACAAAAGTGCATCATATATATAATAGTAGGGATTTTCCGTTGTGGAGGCAATGAGGGTGATCCTGCCGTCCTCCAGATATTCGAGCAGGGACTGCTGCTGCTTCTTGTTGAAATACTGGATCTCGTCGAGATAGAGTAAGATCCCGTTCTGACCGAGCAGTCCCTCCGTTTCCTTTGTCACGTCGCGAATGTCGGATAAGGATGCCGTGGTCGCGTTGAGACGATACATCTGCATCCCGGATGCATTCGCGAGGATACCGGCGGCCGTCGTTTTTCCGCATCCGGGAGGACCGAAAAAGATCATGGACGGCAACTTTCTCTCCGCGGCGATCCGGCGCAGGATCCCGTTTTTCCCACAGAGATGCGCCTGCCCGACCATATCGTCAAAAGTCGTCGGACGGACTTTTTCGGCAAGTGGCGTATAAGAGCTTGTCATATGGTTCACCTTACAAAATCGGAGCGTTCCACAACTCCGGTATATGGATTTATGAGAAACAGGAGGCCTATGAGATGGCAAGGGAGATTGCATATAAGGCACGCCCGCTGCCCGGTACGTTTTTCCTTCTGCATCGTGTCTCGTATTCTCCGGTGCGCCACCGTCCCCCCACGGCAGGTCTGGCACGATGGCCTGCTCCTGTCAGACACTCTTTCATTATTGTAGGGGCAAACGAGTATTTTGTCAAGAGCAAGCGGTAAAAAAGGTTTTGCGGAATATTTCTCTGCCGCAATTGTGAACGCTTCACCGCCGGAGCATGCCTCCCACTACAGATTCCAACGGGGGATGTACGTTCCCTCCCTACAACCAGTCCACATCTTTCCTCACGATTCTTCAGATATTGCACATATCTCTCTAAACTGCCGTTTATTTTCCATGCCATATTTTCACTTTTCAAAATCTTCACAAAATATACATTGAAATATTATGAATTTATGGTAAAATGTTAAATAGTGAATCTTGGCGAGGATCGCTGATTTCGGGTTGATTTCACCTTCAAAAGCATATAAATCTCGGGCTTTTGACACAAAAACTCACTTAATTCAGCGCATCCTTGAAAAATACCGTACTCAAAAGTACAGAAAGGATGGGCAAAGTATGCAAAACGATGCCTTAGAGCAGATCCGCCAGGCGGAATCGGTCAACCAGACTCGCATTCAAACGGCAGCCGAACAGGCCGCGGACAGGCTCCGGCAGGCAGTCGGCGACAGAGAGGTGCAGCTACGGGAAAAGGAAGCCGCACTCCGTCGGGAATTGACCGACGCCTGCGCTGAAACGGAGAAAAAGGCGGTGGCAATCCGAGACAAAGCGATTGCAGACGCGGACGCACACGCCCGGGAAATCCGCGCATCCGTGTCCGGCAAAATGGACGCGGCGGTTTCCGTGATTGTCAACGAGATTCTGTCGCGTACCTCGAAATCCTCGTGAGGTAGTGTATGGCTGTTGGAAAAATGAAAAAGCTGTCCGTTGTGACCATGCGCTCGGAGGCGGACAAGCTGATGACAGAGCTGCAAAAACGCCGCTGTGTCGATTTGAGCGCGTCCATACCGGAGCCATCCGTACAAAACGTACAGCCAATCCACGCTGAAGAAAGCGCACGGCTGCAGCACAAGCTCCGCGATGCCCGGCAAGCAATCGATTTTCTCTCGCAATATCATAAAAAAACGCGCTCTCTTTTCGCTCCGATCACGGAGGTTCCGCTCGACGGCGATGCACGGGAGACAGCAGAAACAGAGTCCGCCATTTCGCGCGCCGTTGGTCTGGAAGATCGCCTGCGCCGAATCGGCGGAGAATTGCAGTCGCTGGAAAACGAACGGCTCGCCCTACATCCCTGGCGCGAATATACCGGGGTTCTGCCGGGATCGGAAACGCGTTTTACCAAAACGGTCTGCGGCACTCTTCCGGGCGGCATGGATCCAAATGGATTGGATGCATCGCTCGACGAGTACTCCTGTGTGACGGAAATCGTATCGACAGACAAAATCAGTTCCGCCGTCGCGGTTACGGTACACAAAGACGATCTCGATGCGGTACTGCGCACACTTGCCGGATTCGGATTCACCCAGACGCTGGCAACTGCCAGTGCCGTGGAAGGCTTTGCGGCCGGAAAGCTGTCCCTGCTCCGCACGGAGGAGGCAAATCTCAATGCCGAGCGGGAGGAAATCCGGCGTGAAGCGGAAACTCTGTCAGAAAAGCTGTCGGCTATCGAGATCTACTGCGACCGATTGACCACCACACTGACGCGACTCGACGCGTCCGAACAGCTCACTTATACAGATACTACCGCAGTACTGACCGGATGGGTTCCGGAAAAAGCGGTAAATAAGCTCGTCTCGCTTCTGGAGGAACGGGGCGATGCCTATGCGTTGTCCGATCCGGAGCCGGAGGACGACGTGCCGGTGCTGCTCGAAAACAACGCGATGGCGACCCAGTTTGAACCGGTTATCAGCCTCTATTCCCTGCCGGCATATGGAACTTTTGATCCGACATTTATCATGAGCTTTTTCTACATTGTCATATTCGGGCTCATGTTCGCGGACGTCGGCTACGGTATACTGCTCGTCGCCGCCTGCCTGCTTGGCTTGAAGCTCATGAAGCCGACCGGATCGCTGCGGCAGTTTATGTGGATGTTCACCATGTGCGGCGGCTCCATGATCGTCATGGGCGTGCTGTTCGGCGGGTATTTCGGGGATCTTCCGGACGCCATCGCCAGATACTTCTTCGGCAAACCGGAGGGCTGTGATCTCGCGCTCTGGTTCAATCCGCTGTCGGAGCCGATGCTGTTCCTCTTTGTCTCTCTCGGCATCGGTGCACTCCACCTGTTCGCGGGACTTTGCGTAAAGTTCTACGTGCTTTGGAAAGGCGGCCATCCGTTTGCCGCCATCTTTGACGCAGGGAGCTGGATGCTTGTCTTTATCGGTGTCGGAATCGCGTTCCTTTCTCAGAACGTTGGCATCGCTGTCGTCTGCGTGGGACTGGCAATGCTTGTGCTGACCCAGGGACGCGCGGAAAAGAACCCGGTCATGAAGGTACTCAAGGGGCTGCTCAGTCTCTACGACATTGTAAGCTACATTTCGGATCTGCTGTCGTATTCCCGCATTCTTTCACTCGGGCTTGCGTCCGCCGTCATCGCCAGCGTATTCAACACCATCGGCACCATGTTCGGGCCGACCGTCGCCGGAGTGATCATGCTCATCATTGTTGGCGTGATCGGTCACGTGATGAATCTGGGGATCAATCTGCTCGGCTCCTTCGTACACACGTCCCGACTGCAATACATTGAGTTTTTTGGAAAGTTCTATGAGGATGGCGGCAGACCGTTCACCCCCTTATCCCCCCAGTCCCAGTACGTTCGTTTTGAATGATCTTTGCATACAAAAACACGAAATCAGAAAAGGAGTTTCAGCATTATGGAAATTTCAACCTTCTCTCAGTTCCTGAATCAGTTCATCACCGGTCAGAATCTGGCAATCACCGGTGCCGTGCTTGCCGCTACCCTCGCAGGCATCGGCAGCGCAAAGGGCGTATCCATTGTAGGGGAAGCGTCCAGCGGTATGCTCAGCGAGGATCCATCCAAATTCGGTAAGGCACTTCTGCTGCAGGCTCTTCCGGGTACGCAGGGTATCTACGGACTGATCACCGCGTTCCTTATCCTCTTTAAAATCGGCGTCATCGGCACGCCTCAGGACATTTCCGTCATCGACGGCGTATACTTCCTGCTCTCCTCTCTCCCGATCGCCATTGTGGGGCTTCGTTCCGCCGTGCTCCAGGGTCGTGTCGCAGCCGCCGGTATCCACCTGATCGCAAAGCGTCCGGGCGAGGTCGGTAAGGCAATCACGCAGGCCGCTCTTGTAGAAACCTACGCCATCTTCGCGCTCCTCATCTCCCTCCTGCCCATTCTGTTCTATTAATTCCGGCATCGGTATACACAGTGAACAAAACCCGGTCATCCGGGAGAATGGATGGAGGACATGAACAACTTAGATAAGATCTTACAAAAGATCACCGCAGACGCAGACGCAAGGTGTCAGAAAATCGACGAGGATACCCGTGCCAAATTGTCCTCCATGGAAGCCGAAACCGAAAAACGGGTCGCTGCCATGGAGGAAGCTGCCGCCGTCACGCGTAAAAAGGAAACGGACGCGATCCTGTCCCGCGCCAACGCGGAATGCGCTATGCGGGAACGGGAAACTATCCTCTCTGAAAAAGCCGCACTGCTCGACGAGGTATACGCCAAGGCGGAAAAGGCGATCTGTACACTGCCTGCCGAAAAATACAGCGCGTTTCTTGCCGGACTTGCCGCCGACGCTATTGCGGAACGGCTCGATGCGATTCATCGTCTGCGGGAGGAATACGGCGAGGAAGAAACCGACGCAGAGTTTGTCATCGAGCTTTCTGAAGCGGATCGGATAAAATTCGGTTCCGAAATCTGCTCTGCGACCATCACCGCGCTGCGAAAAGTCGGTGTGGATCCGTCCGGTCTGCAAATCACCCTCTCCGCCGCGAATGCGAAAATCCCAGGCGGTGTAATCGTACGGTACGGCGACATGGAAACCTGCTGTTCCATTCCCGCGCTCCTTTCCGGGATTCGCGAGAACACGGAGGCAAGGATCGCCGGAATGCTGTTTTCCTGACCACCAGCGCAACGATCGGGAAGGTTCGTGACTGCATATAGCGGCGCGCGAGCTTTCTCAGAGATACGGAGACAGATATGATAAAAGATACGGAATATATGTACGCAAGTGCCAAGCTTCGTGCCGCAGAGGGGAAGGACACGGCAAAGGCGCGTATGGATCGGCTGATCGAATGTCGCAGTGTCCCTGCTTTGCTTGCCGCCGTCATCGATCTTGGCTTTCTGGACGAGGGCACCGCTCCAGATACTCTGGAGGACGCGCTTCGTTATGCGCTCGATCACGCGGTCACGCTGGTTCAAAATGCGGTGCCTGAGCCGGAAGTCTACCATTTTCTCCTGTACAAATACGATTGCAGCAATCTCAAGGTTGCTCTCAAAGCGACGATCCTCGGAAGGGACTACAGCGAACTCTATTTCCGCTGTGGCACGTTCTCCGTTGAGGAACTGACCGACAGGCTTGCCGCAGAGGATTTCACAGGAATCCCACAGCACATGGCACAGGCATATGTCGAAGCGCGCGACACCTACGCGAAAACCGGAGAGGTACGCGCTATCGATCTCACACTGGATCGCGCCTGCTTTGCCGATATAGCGGACAACGTGAAAAAATACGGCGTACCGCTCTTTCTCCGATATACGAAGGCAAAGGCGGATCTGACCAACTTGCAAACAGCGGAACGGCTTGCCACAGGACACGCGGCACGGGAAACGGCTGCCGCATTGATGCGTCGGGCGTATGTTCCGGGCGGCACGCTGCCTGCGGAAGACTTCTTCGCGGAGGATGGCAGTGTACGCGATTATGAAGAGCTGACCGCGGTTCTGGAGGACGACGCACTGCGGGAGCTTCTCACAAAGGTACTCTCCGATAAGAACCCGCCGGACAGCGCGTTTGACAATTATGTCTACCGACTCTTTTCGGATCTGCGTTTTCAGCCGTTCGGCGTGGAAATCCCGTTCTGGTTCCTTATGATACGCGAGGCGGAAATCAAAAACTGCCGCCTCATTGAAGCGGGTCTGTATGCCGGTTTGAAACCGGAAGAGATCCGGGAAAGGGTACGAATCGACTATGTCTAAAATCGGCGTGATCGGACCGCGCGGTGAGGTTATGACGTTCCTTGCCGCCGGATTTGCTGTATACGAAGCGGAGAACGCCTCGGAAGCTGCCACCGCACTGCAAAAAGCCGCCGGGGAATGCGCGATCCTTTATCTATCCCCCGCTTATGCTGCAGCTCTGGAGGAGGAGATCGCCGCCTATGACGGATCGGTCACACCCGCGATTCTCCCTCTGCCGGAAGCGGATGGCGGTGTCGGGATGCGGAATCTGAAAAAATATGTAGAACGGGCAGTTGGCGCGGACATTCTCTTCAAGGATTGACACGCAACGCCCGTCATGGATACACTACAGGGCATATGCCTTGGGAAAGGTTAATCGATCAATATGATTGACGTTACAGGAAAGATCGTCAAAATCTCTGGTCCGCTCGTCATCGCCGAAGGAATGCGGGAAGCCAATATGTTCGACGTGGTTCGTGTCGGTGAAAACCGGCTCATCGGCGAGATCATCGAAATGCACGGCGACCGCGCCTCCATTCAGGTGTATGAGGAAACTGCCGGACTCGGAAGAGGAGACGTTGTCGTTACCACAGGTGCACCCCTTTCCGTGGAGCTTGGTCCCGGACTCATCACCAATATTTACGACGGCATCGAACGCCCTCTCGAAAGGATGAAGGAGGCTGCCGGTGCGAACATCACAAAGGGTATCGATCTGCCCGCGCTGGATCGAAACACCAAATGGGTCTTCCACGCGACCGCCAAGCCAGGTGATGCCGTAACAGGCGGTGACATCGTAGGCTACGTGCAGGAGACAGAGGTCATCTGTCACAAAATCATGGTTCCCGTCGGTGTATCCGGCACGGTGGAGCATATACTCTCCGGCGAATATACCGTCACGGAGGAAATCGGTGCGATCACACAGGCGGACGGCACAAAAGTATCCCTGACAATGCTCCAGCGTTGGCCGGTTCGCCGTTCTCGTCCGTATGCAAAAAAACTCCCTCCGAACGTTCCAATGATCACCGGGCAGCGCAACGTTGATTCTCTGTTCCCCATCGCTATGGGCGGTACGGCATGCGTTCCAGGCCCGTTCGGCTCCGGAAAAACGGTCGTACAGCATCAGCTTGCCAAGTGGAGTAACGTGGATCTCGTTGTCTACATCGGCTGCGGCGAGCGCGGTAACGAAATGACGGACGTTCTCCACGAATTTCCGGAGATCACCGACCCGCGTACCGGAAAATCCCTGATGCAGAGAACGATCCTCATCGCGAATACCTCCGATATGCCCGTTGCAGCACGTGAAGCCTCCATCTATACCGGAATCACCATTGCCGAATACTTCCGCGACATGGGTCTGAAGGTTGCCGTTATTGCAGATTCCACCTCCCGTTGGGCAGAGGCGCTCCGTGAAATGAGCGGACGGTTGGAGGAAATGCCCGGCGATGAAGGATATCCGGCATATCTGACCTCCCGGCTCGCCCAGTTCTATGAGCGCGCGGGCAGCGTCGTTTGCCTTGGCTCCGACGGACGCGAGGGTGCTTTATCCGCCATCGGTGCCGTATCTCCTCCGGGCGGCGACATTTCCGAACCGGTTTCCCAGGCAACGATGCGTATCGTCAAGGTGTTCTGGGGACTGGACGCCAATCTTGCCTACCGCCGTCACTTTCCTGCCATCAACTGGCTTACCTCTTATTCTCTTTATCGCGATCGTTTGGAGGACTGGTACACGGCAAACATTGACGCGAAATGGACGGAACAAACAAAAGAAATCTCACGTATTCTTCAAGCGGAGGCGGAGCTCGACGAGATCGTCAAACTGGTCGGTGTGGATGCCCTCTCTCCGGAGGATCGCCTGACGCTGGAGGTAGCGCGCAGCATTCGCGAGGACTTTTTGCAGCAGGATGCCTTCAGCACGGACGACGCATACTGTTCTCTTCAGAAGCAGTTTGATATGCTCTCCCTGATCCTCTATTTCCGCACACAGGCACTGGAGGCTGTCAAAAAAGGCGCGAACATTGAGAAAATTGCAGATCTTGAAGTCCGTGAGCAAATCGGACGGGCAAAGAGCGTACCGGAAGCGGAATACAAAGCTGTGTTTGCCGAGATCCGCAATCAAATCGACCGTGAGCTTGCCGCTCTGGTATGAGAAAGGATAAGTGCGAAATGATTCGTGAATACAAAACGATAGAAGAAGTCGCCGGTCCTCTGATGCTGGTACGCAAGGTAGACGGCGTAAAATATGACGAACTTGGCGAAATTGAGCTGCCGAACGGAGAAATCCGCCGCTGCCGGGTATTGGAGGTCAACGGTTCCAACGTACTCGTACAGCTTTTTGAGCCGTCGCAAGGGATCAATCTCGCCCATTCCAAGGTACGCTTCACCGGCCACAGTCTCCGGCTGCCCGTATCCCACGATATGCTCGGACGCGTTTTCTCCGGCATGGGCGAACCAATCGACGGCGGTCCGAAACTCATACCCGAGGACATGCCCGACATCAACGGTTCCCCGATCAATCCGGCAGCACGCAATTACCCGAACGAGTTCATCCAGACCGGGATTTCTACCATCGACGGACTGAACACCCTGGTCCGCGGGCAGAAGCTGCCAATCTTTTCCGGTTCCGGTCTGCCCCATGCCAATCTTGCTGCACAGATCGCCCGTCAGGCAACGGTACGCGGAGATGGCGCATCCCAATTTGCCGTCGTATTCGCCGCCGTCGGCATCACCTATGAGGAAGCGGACTTCTTCATCTCCGACTTCAAGAAAACGGGAGCCATCGATCGCACGGTTCTCTTTGTCAACCTCGCATCCGACCCCGCCATCGAGCGTATTTCTGCGCCGCGTATGGCACTGACCGCCGCTGAATATCTCGCGTTCACCTGCAATATGCACGTGCTGGTCATCATCACGGACATCACCAACTACGCGGAGGCTCTTCGTGAGGTGTCCGCGGCTCGTAAGGAGGTTCCCGGACGACGCGGCTATCCCGGTTATCTGTACACCGACCTTGCGACCATGTACGAACGGGCAGGCAGAAAGGAAGGAAGTGACGGTTCGATCACAATGATCCCGATTCTGACCATGCCGGAGGATGACAAGACCCACCCGATCCCCGACTTGACCGGATACATCACCGAGGGGCAGATCATTCTCTCCCGCGAAATGTACCGTAAGGGCTACATGCCGCCGGTCGATGTCCTGCCGTCCCTCTCCCGTCTGAAGGACAAGGGAATCGGAGCCGGAAAAACCCGCGAGGATCACTCGAATACGATGAATCAGCTCTTCTCCAGCTACGCGCGTGGACGTGAAGCCAAAGAATTGATGGTCGTGTTGGGTGAAGCCGCCCTGACGCCGGTAGATAGACTGTACGCGAAATTCGCCGATGCGTTTGAGGCGCGGTATATCAACCAGGGCTTCTACGAAAACCGCACCATCGAGGAGACGCTCGACATCGGATGGGAGCTTCTCAAGCTCCTGCCGCGCAGTGAAATGAAACGGATCAAGCCGGCAATCCTCGACAAATACTGGCCGGTTACGAAATAAGGGGGGATCGCTGTGGCGCAAATACAGGTGAATCCCACCCGAATGGAGCTAAAAAAGCTCAAAGCAAAGCTCATCACCGCCCGGCGCGGTCACAAACTGCTCAAGGACAAGCGTGATGAGCTGATGAAGGAGTTTCTCGATATTGTCCGGGAAGCCAAGGAACTGCGCGCGTCTCTCTGCGGAAGCTTCGCCAACGTCACACGGGGACTGTCGGAATCCGCCGCGGAAAACGATATGCGCATGCTTCACGAGGCTCTGATGCTCCCGACCGCCGGCGGTACGCTGACCGTCACGGAGCAAAACCGGATGAGCGTGATCGTACCGGAATTTCGCTATGAAGCAAACGCGGAGGCCGCCGGCCCCGGCTATGGTTTCGCGTTCACCTCAGGAGCCATGGACAATGCCGTGGACGCCGTGTGCGATACGGCCGGGGATCTCGTCCGACTGGCACAGCTTGAAAAATCCGCGTCTCTGCTCTGTGTGGAGATCGAACGAACCCGCCGCCGCGTCAACGCCTTAGAGTATATCATGATTCCACAGTACGAGGAAGCCATTCACCGGATCTCCATGAAACTCGACGAAAACGAGCGCAGTACGCAGACTCGGCTGATGAAGGTTAAGGACATGATGATCGCCGCTCAGCGTACCGCCCGTCAGGCGGAAGACGAGGAAGCGGAGAACGAGGAAGCTCCTGCATAATCTAAGAAATCACCGCTCTAAGTTTGTTATCACATATTCCCGGAAACAATCCCATGTACCATTGAATAGGAGGGTTGCTTCTATAAACAACGCGGAACGTGAAAGACTGCGCTTGTATCTGTGCGCGCGATTCGGGCAGTCCTCCCACATGGCGATCGACCGACCGATCGGATACCGTCATCCGTCCGGGATTGTGTATCTGCCGCATTATGGCTATCTGCCCAGAATCACAGGCGGCGACAACGAGGAACAGGACGCATATCTGCTGCACGTCACGAAACCGATCGCGGAAGCCACCGCCTATGCTGTTGTGCTGATTCTGCGCGAGGACGACTGTGAGGACAAGCTCGTTTTATCTCCGGAAAAACGAATCCATACAGTGGATAAAATAGAAGAGGCGGTGCAATTTCAGGAGCAGTATTTCCGGCATACGATCCTTTTGTGGAAGGTGTGACTTTTTTCACCGATTCCGGGGACCTCCCGCAGGGATTCTCTTCTATAGGAGAAACTGCTGATTTACAGTACAGCCGTGGTTTTTCGTCAACCACGGCTGTATTTGTAGTTGAACTTTGTCTCTTTGTGTGTTTTTATGAATTTTTTCCGCATAAATTTTGTTTTTCCTATTGCAATTTTCGTGAGAATGTGATATCATAGGTAAGTCATAGTTTCTATGGCACAGACAGGTGAAGTTTTCAGAAAAAGCGGTGTTCCGCTGCCGAAGGAATAACACTCTCAGGCGCACGCTTGCGTGTAAGGACTGAAAACGGATCGTCTCTCTGGAGAAGGCTGCAATCGCAGCTGCCGAAGGTGCAAGACGAGATCGCAAGTATCGGCAACGGGCAGAACACCCCGTTTCCGGTGACAGTGAAATCGTTGAATCTCTCAGGCAAAAGGACAGAGCGAACCCCATATTCCCGGATCCATGGGCTTGTCGGAATCGGATCCCGTGCAATCGATATGGTTATCGGGTGTTGGATGTCATTTTTTCATCCACCAAACGGCTATACCTCCATCGATGCTTTCGCGGATCTGACCGGAACTTTGTTTTTCTCTCCAGAGCTTGGCATGACGTATTTTTGCGTCGCGCCCGGCTCTTTTCGTTTTTTTCATTTCATTTTATTCTAAGGAAACACTGAATCAGTTAACCTGAAATCAGCGGCTTCCTGATCGGAGGACACCACATGGATACCTTACTCAAAATCGTGCAAACCATCAACACGTACCTCTCGGACTACATTCTTATCATCCTGCTTGTCGGCGTCGGTATTTTCTTTACGATCCGCACCCGTTTTGTACAGGTGCGCTGCTTCGGCGAGGGATGGCGCAGAATATTCGGCAACTTTTCTCTAAAGGGCGGTTCCGGTAAGGGTGGTATGAGCTCATTCCAAGCCCTAACCACAGCAATTGCAGCGCAGGTCGGTACCGGTAACATTGTCGGCGCGTGCGGTGCGATTCTCATCGGCGGACCGGGTGCAATCTTCTGGATGTGGGTCATCGCCTTTTTCGGCATGGCAACCATCTATGCGGAAGCTGTCGTAGCTCAGGAAACTCGCGTGACATTTGAGGACGGCACCATCCACGGCGGTCCGGTTTACTATATAACCACAGCGTTCAAAGGGAAATTCGGCAAATTCCTCGCTGGATTTTTTGCAATTGCCACCGTGCTTGCCCTCGGTCTTATGGGGTGTATGGTGCAGTCGAACTCCATTGGTGAAGCTTGTCAGAACGCGTTCCATATTCCGACATGGATCACAGGCCTGCTCCTTGCAGCGATTGCCGGATTTATCTTCATCGGCGGCATGGATCGGATCGCCTCCTTTGCGGAAAAAGTCGTGCCGATTATGGCTTGTCTCTACCTCGTCGGCGGACTGATTCTTCTCCTCTGCCGCATCCGTTATATTCCGGAAACGTTTGGCATGATCTTCAAATATGCGTTTGTCCCGCAGGCACTCATCGGCGGCGGTATAGGTCACGCACTGAAAACAGCAATCAGCCAGGGCGTAAAACGCGGACTCTTCTCCAATGAGGCAGGAATGGGTTCCACACCGCACGCGCACGCACTCGCCAAGGTTGACAAACCGCACGACCAAGGGGTTGTTGCCATGATCGGCGTCTTTATCGACACCTTCCTTGTGCTGACTATGACCGCATTGGTCGTGATTTCCACTCTTTATGCCGGCAATGGTCCGCTTGTATCCGGTAATCCCGATGGTCTTGTCAAAACGAACATGGCACAAGCCGCTTTTTCCTCTATATTCGGCACCACATTCGGCAACGCTTTTGTCGCATGCTGTCTCCTCTTCTTTGCGTTCACAACCATCATTGGCTGGAACCTCTTCGGCAGAATCAATGTCGTTTATCTCTTCGGCAAAAAGGCAAATCTCGTCTATTCCATCGTCGCGATCCTCTTTATTTTCCTCGGCTCCCTCCTCTCCAACGATCTTGTCTGGGAATTGACCGACACCTTCAACCAGCTCATGGTGATCCCGAACGTCATCGGTCTGGTCGCACTATCCGGACTGGTCGTAAAAAACTGTCAAAAAGGCAAGTAATCAAAGGATACGTTGAATCCATTGAAATTTTGCACCAAAAGCATAGGATTTATATTTTTTGAAGGTAAATCCACCTGAAATCAGCGGCCTTCATCCATTCCCACACCGATGTGTATCCATACGGAAAAGTTTCAAGCATAGAACAGTTCCGCAGATACACACCGGTGTTTGTATTTCAAACGCGTACATTCTGTGTAGTTTTCATAAATTGTCCAGTCCACTGTGAACACACGGAAAATTTCTTCAATTCCAGCATTTGACGAAAGAAATTTGTCGAAAAGCAGTTGATTTCTGCTATATAAATATGATACAATGGTGTTAGATTCTCCTGTATCACAGGCGGAATCGTACATATTCCCGGATAGGAAAGGGTGAAATCATGCGTGATTGCAAACACATTCTCGGACGCTTTCTTGCGTATCTGCTCCTTTGCGTAATCGCGATTACCGCACTGTCGTCCTGTGGCGTAAAAGCGGCAGAGCTCGATAATACCGTTCAGCCAATGGAGGCGTCTGACAAAAATATGACTACAGAATCCATCATCAATCCGGATACAGAAATCCGCGCCGTTTGGATCGCGTCGGTATTCAATATCGATTACCCCTCAAAGACGGATCTGACCGCAGCACAGCTGCAGGCGGAATTGGACGAAATCGTCGCGACCTGTGTGAAGAACAAGCTCAATACCATCTTTTTCCAAGTACGTCCGACCTGCGATGCACTGTATAAAAGCGAGATTTTCCCTGTGTCCTCGTATCTCTCCACAAGCGGTACGCTCCCGTTCGATCCGCTTGCATATCTCGTTCAGACAGCACACGAACACAACATATTCGTTCATGCGTGGGTCAATCCGCTCCGGGTTACCATGAATTCCACGGACATCAGCACACTGCCCACAAACAGTCCCGCGCGGCAGCATCCGGAATGGACAGTTCCCTTCGCGGACGGCAAGCTCTATCTCAACGCCGGACTGCCGGAAGTTCGGCAGCTTGTCGCAGATGGTGTGCGCGAGATCGTCTCGAATTATGCCGTGGACGGCATTGTGTTCGACGATTACTTCTATCCATATCCGGCGAAAAACGAAGACGGTACCGCTGCCACCTTTGATGATGCGGCTGCATATGCCGCGTATGGCTCCGAATACAGCGATATTGCAGATTGGAGACGTGCAAATATCAACGCTACAATCCGCGCAGTCTATGAAACAATCAAGGCAGTCGACAAGGATTGTCAATTTGGCGTGGCACCGTTTGGTATCTGGCAGAACGACGATGGTCAGAACGGCGGTTCCGCGACAAACGGATTTGAAGCATACAAATCGCTCTATTCAGACGCGCTTGCCTGGGTAAACGGCGGATATATCGATTATCTCTCCCCGCAGCTCTACTGGAGATTCTCTGACACTGCTGCAGCATATGACATTCTCCTCCATTGGTGGAACACAAAGCTCGACAACACGGGGGTGGATCTGATCGTATCACACGCCGTGTACCGTTATGAAGACGGAAACTGGGATTCTCCGCAGGGCGAGATGACGGAGCAGGTCTCCTACGCACGCAGTGAAATCTCCTACAAGGGCAGTGCCTTCTATGGATACGATGAAATCCATAAAAACACAAACGGCGCATCCGACGATATTATAGCGGCATATCAGAGCGATATCCTCTATCCGAAGATCCAGAGCAACGGATTAAAGCCCGGCGTCAATTCCCCGGTGGACGGCGCCACAATGAACGTTTCCACCACCTATCTGCTCGGCACCTCCGATCCGGCATATCCGCTTTATCTGAACGGCGAGAAGATCGGCAGAACCAAGAGCGGCTATTTTTCCACAATGGTGACGCTCAAAGAGGGTGAGAACAAATTCACGTTCACACAAAACGGCGAGGATACGATTTATACCTTATATCATCAGCCTGCGACGGCATCCACCGCCGCACAGTCCTCCATCACTGTACTGGACAGCGTGAAGATCATCGGCGTATACCCGTCGAATGCGATTACTACTGACAAAACTGCGCAGTGGGTGTCCTGTGTGGCTCCCTACGGTGCGAAGGTGACGGCAACACTCTCGAACGGTACATCCGTCGCGCTAAGTATGACGGAAACACCCTCCGTCACCAAAACGGATGGAGGGTATGTCGGCGTTATCTACGGTGGCTCGGTACCGCTTCCCTCTGTGACCGATACGGAAACAAAAAACGCCGGTACGATCACCATTGCAGCGACGCTCGGACAGAACACGGTGTCCGCCACGACGGCGACCATTCGGGTCAAGGGGAAAAACACACAGCTTGCCATACGGGTCAAGGAGGATTACGCTGCGTTAAAATTCTCGGAAACGAGCAGCTACTATAACGACTACACCGTTCAATCCATCGGGATGACGGATATGGTAAAGGCGCAGAAAAACGGTTTTTACGAGCTGTCGATGGGCGGTTTCATCGCGGAAAAATACGTGGATGAGATCACGGACAACCTTCCTGCCGCCAGCGGATATGCGATCACCGGGGCGGAGGTAAAAAACGCCGGAACCAACACGGAACTGCGGTTTCACACAGGCAATTCCGGCGATACAGGGCCCGCGTACTATGGCAAGGTGGAGGACGGCAAATTTATTGTCACGCTTTACTCCATCGATACGACAAAAGTGCCGGACAGTGTACCCATTGGCGAAAATCCGCTCTTCTCCGCGTGTGAGATTGTCAAAATGGCAGACAGCGGCAAGGTGCGATTTCTCTTCACCTTAAAAAACGAGCGGAATTTCTATGGCTTTGATCTCTATTACAAGGACGGATGGACAGTCGTCACGTGCCGCAATCCGATGAAGATCGATCTCACACGGGAGAAGCCTCTCGATGGTGTGCGTATCGTACTGGACGCCGGTCATGGCGGAGACGACAACGGCGCACGCGGCTTCTCCACGTCTGATGAAAAGGTTCTCAATGAAAAGCAGCTCAACTTAGCAATCGTTATGGACGCAGCGGAAAAGCTCAAAGCCCTCGGTGCGAACGTTTCTCTGATCCGCACGGACGATACGACAGTTTCCCTGTACGCACGTATGGCATATCTGGAAGCAGCGGAGCCGGATCTGTCCATCTCGATTCACCAGAATTCCATGGGTTACACGACGGACATCACAAGAGTGCGCGGCGTTCTGCCATTGTATTG
>CAVIKO010000020.1:36004-38309 GCA_963643035.1 bacterium | reverse complement strand
GGCAAGGATCGCGTATGCCAGAACGAGCATTTTACACGCAGATTTCCGCGCCTCCGGGTTCATGTGGAGTGCAGCCAGCTCCGTATTGGTATGATCTTCCTCCGCTTCCCCTCCCAAAGCCGTCAGGATTCTGAGCGTATCGTGGGTACCAAGGAAATTCATCTGGCAGTCGCTTGCCCATTTCGGGTACCGACGGTAGAGCCGTTCGGTTGTTTCATGGAATTTGGCAGCATTTCGGTCGCGCAGATAGGAAATGATCGCCTCCCGGAGCGGGTAATTCATCACACCGTCTAATTCTCTGCCGCGAAAATACCGTTTGCGCACGTCATAACTAACCTTATCGGTGGCATCCTCCCAAACCTCGCCGATCACCACACTATCTGGATGTATTTCGCGCACCGTTCTGCGGAAATCGGTGAGAAAGCCGTCCGATAGTTCGTCCGCCACATCAAGCCGCCAGCCATACACGCCCATGTTCATCCATTTCGGGATTACTTTTCCGAAAAGAAACGAGCGAAACAATGGGTTATCGGAGGAAAGACGCGGCAGAATCTTCACCCCCCACCAGCAATCGTAATCATCCGGAAAATGCCGGAATGTGTACCAATCCGCGTAGGGTGAATCCTTGGACTGATATGCGCCGATACTGGAATAGTGTCCGTTCTTGTTGAAGTAGACACTGTCGCTGCCGGTATGGTTGAACACGCCGTCGAGAAGAATATGGATTCCCATTGCCGCCGCTTTGTCGAGCAGATTTTGAAGCGCGGCATCGCCGCCAAACATTTCATCCACATGGAGATAGTCGCCTGTGTCATATTTGTGGTTGGACGCGGCTTCAAAAATCGGGGAGAGATAGATTGTTTTGACACCGAGGGAGGCAATGTACGACAGATTTTCCGCAATTCCGTATAGATCCCCGCCAAAAAAGACGTTATTTTCCACAGGTGCGCCAGGATATTCCCCATATTGCGGCACACCGTCGTCCCAATCGTGATCCAGTACCGCTCCTTCTTTCTTCCAGTCCGATTTATCGACCGTGTGGGAGGCGGCAAAACGATCCACAAAAATGTGGTAGATCACGCCATCCGTAAAGTGTTTTGGCACAGTGTACGTATGTGAGAACACATAGAGCTGCCGTTCGTCGCAGGTGTCCTTTCCTATCATGAGGAGCGCAGTCGGGTGTTCGCCACCGTAATATGCCGTTTTTTCTACCGCATTCGGGCATTCAACACGATAATGGTAGTAGAACAATCCGTTGTCGGACAATTCCATAACGCGGCACAGAGCGGTCATGGACAGGGACAGTGTAAATTTCCCATCTTGTGCAAGAAGCGGGTATTCGCGGTAGATGGTCGTTTCTCTGCCCCAGCCGTCGCCATGAATCACCATCGTCACACAGGTCGTCGATATGTCGGGAAGTACGGTGAAAGTCACGGTATCTGTGTCGGGAAATGCACCGTGCAGGGACATATCCCGATTATAGTATGCGCTGAATTTCCGCTCGATCATAATAAAGGTTCAATATGCCAGATGTTCTCCGCATATTCCCGGATGCTGCGGTCGGCTGCGAAATACCCGGCTCCGGCGATGTTGATGAGGGACTGGCGCGTCCATTTTTCCGGCTCGGCATACACCCGGAGCATCTTCTGGTACTCGGCGAAATAGGAGTCAAAATCCGCAAGGCACATATACGGATCGGACACGCCGTAGCTGTTGAGGAAATAGTCAACCATGTGTCCGAAGGAATTGCCCGCGAAGGTGCCGCCGAGTCTATCGATCGTCCGATGCAGCCGTTCGCTGTTGTGGTAGTACATACGGGAATCGTATCCGTTTTTCCATAGTGCATCCACATCCTCCGTATGGAGTCCGAATATATAAATGTTCTCCGGGCCGACCACGTCGCGCATTTCCACATTTGCACCATCGAGAGTTCCAAGCGTTAGTGCGCCGTTGATCATGAACTTCATACAGCCTGTACCGCTTGCTTCCTTTCCGGCGAGGGAAATTTGCTCGCTGATGTCACTTGCCGGCATAAGAACCTCCGCCATGCTGACATTGTATTCTTCAAGGTATATGACATTGAGCAGCTCATTCACCCGTTTATCGCGGCGAATTTCTTCTCCAACACTCCAAATGAGTTTGATGATGTCTTTTGCCATATAGTAACCGGGAGCCGCTTTGCCACCGAAAATGAACGTGGATGGGGTATAATTACCGTTCGGATTTTCGAGAATATCGTTATACAAGCTGATGATTTTCAGCACATTGAGAAGTTGTCTTTTGTATTCGTGGATCCGCTTGACCT
>CAVIKO010000020.1:32629-35994 GCA_963643035.1 bacterium | reverse complement strand
CGCCACTGTGCCCGCTGACCCATTTCGACAACGCGAGCTTATTCTCCGCCTTGATTGCGCGCAGCCTCTCGTGAATCGCCGTGTCGTCCTCGTACTTGCGAAAATCGGCGAGAGATTCAGGATGCTTGTGGTATTCGGTACCGATTGTCTCATCGAGCAGTGCGGTTAATCCCGGGTTGGAATAACAGAGCCAACGCCGATGGGCGATTCCGTTGGTAACATTGGTGAACTTATACGGCATCGCTTTATAATAGTCGTGGAAAACAGTCTTTTTCAAAATTTCCGAATGGAGTGCCGACACTCCGTTTACGGTATGGGATGCTGCGACACTGAGATTTGCCATGCGAACCTGTGAATACCCGATGATGGCCATGCGGGAAATGCGATCCCAATCACCGGGATACATATTCCAAAGATCCGCACACAGTCTGCGGTTGATTTCCTCGATGATCATGTAGATCCGCGGCAGCTTCAAGCGGAAGAGGGAGACATTCCATTTTTCCAGTGCTTCAGGGAGAACGGTGTGATTCGTATAGGAAACGACACGGGTCACAACACTCCACGCGGCGTCCCAAGTATAGGAATACACGTCCATGAGAATCCGCATCAGCTCCGGGATTACAAGTGCCGGGTGCGTATCGTTGATGTGGATCGCGACCTTACTCGGAAAATTGTATAGCGTACCGTAGCCGGAGAGATGGTCTGCAATGATGGACTGGAGCGATGCGGATACAAGGAAATACTGCTGGGTCAAACGGAGGAGCTTACCTTCATCGTGATCATCGGATGGATACAGCACCTTGGAGATCACCTCCGCCTGAGACGACTGCTCCATTGCTTCGACATACTGTCCCTGAGAAAACAGCTTCATGTTGAGATTGGACGTACCGACCGCCTTCCAAAGGCGCAGCACATTGACCGCTTCACAGTCCGCACCGGAGATCATCATATCATATGGCACTGCACGCACATCCTCGTAATTCTCGTAGGAGATGTTGCACTTGCCGTTTTCCCATTCTTCCTTCACATTGCCGCCGAGTCGAATATCGAAGGACTTATCGGTTCGTGGAACAAGCCAGGTGTCGCCGTTCTGCATCCAATTGTCCGGCAGTTCGACTTGGTTGCCATCGATAATTCTCTGTTTGAACAGACCATATTCATACAGAATGGAAAATCCGGTGGCGTGGTATTCAAGCGCGGTTAAGGAATCCATGAAGCACGCAGCCAATCTGCCCAATCCGCCGTTTCCAAGGCCGGGATCCGGTTCCATTGCGTATATATCGTCGAGATCGTAGCCCAATTCTGCAAGAACCGAACGGTATTCGTCAGCCAATCCGAGATTGCGCAGATTGTTCCTCAGCGATGGTCCGATGAGAAATTCCATACATAGATAGTAGACCTTTTTCGGATGCTGTTTCTTTGCCTTTTCGTGGAAAGTCTGCCGTTTTTCGGTGAGAATATCCTTTACGGTCATGATCGTTGCTTTATAGATCTGCCCCACGTTCGCTTCCGACGGCTCACATCCGAAATACCGGGTGAGCTTGGATGTCAAGGCTTCCCGGATACCCGATGTGGTGATGGGTTGTTTTCTGCTATCCATGTTTTTTCTTCTACCTCTGTTCTTTCGCAAATCAAACGGGAATCGATACAGACAAACTGTAGAGAAAAGTGAGGCAATTTTCGCCGTTTTCCCTACAGTCTGCCTTATCCAATCCTTTTTCTACTATTTTACTGCATTTTCTCGTACAGTGCAATATATTTTTTTGCCGAAACACGCCATGAAAAATCAACATTCATGACACTTTTCACCAAATGTTCCCATGCCGGCTTTTCTTCCCTGTACATTTTAATCGCAATCTCGATTACGTTTTTCATCTCGTGTGCGTTGTAATTCGTAAAGGAGAAGCCGTTTCCCATACCGGTATACTTGTTGTACGCATGGATTGTATCATACAGTCCACCCGTTTCCCGCACGATCGGAACGGTTCCGTAGCGCGACGCGATCATCTGTGCCAATCCGCACGGCTCGCTCTTAGAGGGCATGAGAAACATATCTGCACCTGCATAAAATTCCTTCGACAGGGATTTGTTGTATTCAAGACGGACACACACACGCTCCGGATATCGCGCGGCAAGATCGGAGAAGTAATCCTCCAGCTCAAATTCTCCGGTTCCGAGCAGTACAAAACGCATTTCGTTTTCCCGGAGTGTTTCCTCCAACACACGACGAACAAGATCAAACCCTTTATGCGATGCCAAACGGGATACCATCGCGACAATGGGTGTCTCCGGTTCATGGGTGAAGCCGCAGGTGGATTCAAGCTCCGCTTTGCATTTTGCCTTACCGGAAAGATCGTCCGGCGTAAAGTTCTCGGCTATCTCCGGGTCGATGGCGGCGCTGTAATAATGTGTATCGATTCCGTTTGTGATGCCGCACAGCTTATCCCGATTGGCGCGCAGAATGTGGTGGAGTCCGCTTCCGTAGTATTCGGTAAGGATCTCCTCCGCATACCGTTCGCTAACCGTGCTTACTCTGTCTGCGCAGACGATCGCGCCCTTCAAAAGATTGATGCAGCCGTTATACTCAACGATATTGCGATCCCACTCGGCAAGTTCAAATACATCGGCAAGGATCGAAAAGTCGTAAATGCCCTGATAATCGATGTTGTGGATTGTGAACAGCGCACGGATTGGTTGGTACGCTGGGATATACGCATATTTCCGCTTCAGATAGATCACGGACAAAGCAGTCTGCCAGTCGTTGGCGTGCAAAACATCCGGGTAAAAATCAACCGCCGCCATCAGCTCCAAAATCGCCTTTCCGAAATACGCAAACCGTTCCCCATCGTCAAAGCTGCCGTACAGTGCGGGACGATTGAAATAATATTCGTTGTCGATGAAATAGAAAGTCACACCTTCCGACACAGTCTGCCAAATGCCGCAGTACTGATTTCGCCACGACAACTTTACATTGATCTCACGGAACAGTTCAATTTGCTCGGCGAATTTTTTACGGATCGACGGATATAGCGGAATGACCACGCGGATGTCTCCATCATTGCCCAGCTCCCGCCTGACCGCTTTGGGGAGAGAACCGACCACGTCCGCCAGTCCTCCGGTCGATACATACGGAAGTGCCTCAGATGCTGCATATAGAATTTTTTTCATTGCAAAACCTCTCTCCACTTTCTCTCAAAGAAAAGCTCTTTCCATTTTTGGATTTTTCCTAAGGCACACGGAATCTTTCGTCTATCAGCAAGGGATCGGTAAAACCAATCATACCTTCGTGTTTCCCGCTGCGTTTTCTTAAAAATACGATTTTCCGACGCGTTAATCAGATCATCTGTCCCTTCTGAATGTAGAAC
>CAVIKO010000020.1:22145-32619 GCA_963643035.1 bacterium | reverse complement strand
ATGTAGAACGGCTGAATATCGGCACCCGCGAGCATCCGGTTGTCGCGCACAACGGCATTTTTGTCTGTGATGACGTGATTGAGGAACGCGCCGTCGCCAATGATGGAATCCTGCATGATGATGGAATTCTTGACTGTTGCGTTTTTGCCGATCTTTACGCCGCGGAACAGGACGGAATTTTCCACACTGCCCTCGATTTCACAGCCGTCCGCAACCATGGAATTGCGCACGGAGGAGGAGGACGCATAGAACGCTGGTGCCGAATTGCGAACCTTTGTATAGATCGGACGATCCTTCACGTTGAAGAGTGCATCCCGTGCAGACGCATCGCTGAGCAGTTCCATGCTGTGCGCGTAATAATCGGAGAAAGAGGAGATACACGCAAAATATCCGTCATACTTGTACACGCGGTAGTTGCGATTCTGCATATTGCGCGCCAGAACATCAGTAGTAAGGCTCGTATAGTTGTGAGCGATGGCGTCAAGAACGATCTGCTTCAGGTAATCGGTACGCATGACAACGATATTCAATCCAATATCCGCGCGTCCCGTAAACTGGGTCGGGTAAGAAAGAATATCGCGTACTCTGCCATCCGCGTCGGAATCAAAAAGTACATTGATCTTTGCCGTCTCCGGGGTCAAATCGACGGATTTAACCGCCAAAGTTACATCTGCGCCGGTTTTGATGTGGTTTTCCAGAATATCGTTAAAATCCACGTTGCATATCACATCGCAATCAGACATGATGACGTACTCATCCTTGATATGGCTGATGGAATAATTGACACTCTTCAACGCTTCCATCCGTGTACGGTACAAAGCATTGATATTGTTGGCATATGCAGTGATGTACGGCGGCAGGATCTTGATACCGCCGGAACGGCGTGCCAGATCCCAGTCCTTACCGGAACCAATGTGATCCATCAGAGATTGGTAATTATAATGCGTAATGACGTTGATATTGTAGATATTGGAGTTGACCATATTCGACAGCGTGAAATCGATGAAGCGATACCGACAGCCGAAGGGAACGGACGCGATGGTTCTGTACCGGGTCAGTTCGGGAATATTATGGTCGTGAATGTTGGAAAATATGATACCGCAGACTGACATATGTGTTTTCCCTCCTTATTTCTGTCCATGTTCCCGGAGCCATTCGCCATTGACCATGCTGCCGCCAGGAATGTCTCGTCCAGGTTCAATGGTCAGCTCAGAGCCGACAACGGTGATCTTCTCATCCGCACTCCGCGTTCGTCCGATCACACTGCCTGGACCGATTACGGTATCACTGTCGATGATGCTGTAGTTGATCGTAGCACCCTCGCCTACCGTGACGTTGGACAGGATGACGGAATCCTTTATGTACGCACCACGCGCTACTTTTACGCCGCTCGACAACACGGAATTTTCGACGATTCCTTCGATCTGGCATCCCTCTGTGATGAGCGAGTGGGAAATTTTAGCATAATTGCCGACAAAATGGGGCGGAAACGCATTGTTTCGGGAATAGATAAGCCATCCCGGGTCAGCAAGATCAAGCGTAGACTTCTCATCAAGCAGATCCATGTTCGCCTCCCACAGGGACTGGATTGTCCCCACATCCTTCCAATATCCGGAGAAGGGATACGCATACATGGCTCGACCGTCAGTAAGCATTTTTGGGATAATGTTCTTTCCAAAATCCTTGGAGGATTCCGGATCCGCTTCATCCTCTGTCAGATATTTCGCAAGCAGTTCCTTATTAAAAATGTAGATACCCATAGAAGCCTTGGTGCTTTTCGGGTGCTTCGGCTTTTCCTCGAATTCCACAATCCGCAATTCGTCGTCGGTATTCATGATTCCGAAGCGGCTTGCTTCCTCCAGCGTGACCTCCAGTACAGCGATAGTGCAGTCGGCGTTTTTTGCTTTATGTGCGGCAAGCATTTTGCTGTAATCCATCTTGTAGATGTGGTCGCCGGAGAGAATGAGGACATAATCGGGGTCATAACGGTTGATAAAATTGAGATTCTGATAAATAGCGTTCGCGGTCCCCTTGTACCAGTCCGCACCTGATTTACCCTGATACGGTGGCAGCACGGTGGCACCGCTCTGGTTTCGGTCGAGATCCCACGGGCTTCCGTTGCCAATATACTCATTCAACACGAGCGGTTGATACTGCGTCAGCACCCCCACGGTGTAAATGCCCGAATTGACACAATTGGACATGGGAAAATCAATGATCCGGTATTTGCCGCCGAACGGAACTGCAGGTTTTGCCGTCTTATCCGTGAGCGCATACAAGCGGCTACCCTGTCCACCTGCCAGCAACATCGCTACGCATTCCTGTTTTTTGTACATATTCTATCCTCCCACCGATGTATTTTTTCAGTCTGCCGAGTAATTATTCAAGATACGCTGAATCAACCTTACATCAGCGTTTTCTGTATCTGTCCATTTTGCGTCGCTATTCTGTCACGAGCTGCTTTCCTTCCGATAGATTACGCCGCCCAGAGCAGGCAATGTAATGGAGCAGGTGCAGGTTCTCTCTCCGTTTTCATCCACGCCAATCACGGTTCGTACCGCATCCGGGTTTAGCGTGTTCTTACCACCGAATTCATAGGGATCCGTAGAGAACGCCTCCTCATACCGTCCCATTTTCGGCACGCGGAACGTATAATTCTCCCGCACGACTGGCGCATAGTTGACAATGACGATCAGTTCCTTGCCGTGCCGATCTCTGCGTCGATAGGAAATGATGTTGCGGTCGGCATCGTTTGGCTCAATCCAGGTGAAGCCGTCCCACGAATCGTCAATCTCCCAAAGCGGCGGATTTTCACAATAGAACTTGTTGATTGCCGCAAAGAACCGCTGCATTTCGATGTGGCGCGGATACTCTGTCATAAACCATTCCAGCTCATTTTCGTAATCCCATTCGCGGAACTGCGCAAATTCACACCCCATGAATGTCAGCTTTTTACCAGGCATGGTCATCATATGGAGCATAAACGCACGCATACAGGAAAATTTGTCATCGTATTCTCCGAACATCTTATCGACAAGGGACTTTTTTCCATGCACCACCTCGTCGTGCGAAACAGGTAGAATATACTGTTCCCGGAACGCGTACATGAGCGGGAAGGTCAGCTTGTCGTGCTTATATTTCCGCGCGATCGGATCGGTAGCGACATAATCGAACATATCGTTCGCAAATCCCATATTCCACTTAAAGGAGAATCCCAATCCGCCCTCAGATACCGGTTTTGTCAACATAGGCCAGTCCGTAGACTCCTCCGCGATGGTCAATGCGTCCGGAATCTCGTTATGGATAGCTGTGTTGAGCTTGCGGAAAAAGGCGATCGCTTCCAGATTTCGATTGTTTCCTTCCACATTCGGAATCCATTCGCCCGGCTTCTTATCATAATCGAGATAGAGCATAGACGCCACGGCATCGACCCGCAGCCCGTCCGCATGGTATTCCCGGAGCCAATACAGCGCGTTGGAAATAAGGAATGATTGTACCTCCGGGCGACCGACATCAAAGAAGCGCGTTCCCCAGCCCTCATGCTCCATGCGATCCTTTCCCTGATATTCATAACACGGCTGCCCGTCAAACTCATAGAGACCATGTCGATCCTTCGGAAAATGTGCCGGTACCCAATCGAGAATTACCCCGATCCCGGCGCGGTGCATGGTATCCACAAAATACTTAAAATCCTCCGGTGTCCCATAACGGGAAGTAGGAGCATAATAGCCGCATACCTGATAACCCCACGAACCATCAAACGGATGCTCCATCACCGGAAGCAGCTCCACGTGTGTATATCCCATTTCCGTGAGATACGCCGAGAGCTTGTCCGCGATCTTTCGGTAGTTCCAATAATGCGCGCCGTCTTTTGTCGACGTGCCGTCCGTAGTATGCCAGGAGCCTAAATGCATTTCGTAAATGTGCATCGGCGCGCTGTAAAAATGCTGTACTTTCGGACGGAATCCGCGTGCTTTCGGACAAATAGTCGCGCGCCGCTTTTTCAGAAATTCTTGATCTCCCCACGGATAGGGTTGTAGGGTATGCACAATAGAGGCGGTCTTTTGCAACGTTTCATCATAAAAGGCATATGGGTCAGCCTTAAACCAGGTGACACCATCCTGTCCGGTTATGGCAAATTTATAGAACACACCCTCCAACGAAACGTCCGAACGATAGATCAACTCCCACACGCCGCCGTCCGTAATCCGGTTGAGTGGGATACCGTTTTTCCAGCCGTTCTCCAGCCCAGGCAAATCGCCGACCCACGCGACACGGATCGCATTTGGAGCCCACACACGCACAGCATACAGCCATGGATCGTTTTTTGCCCGTGCGTTTTTCGCACCGTTCAGACAGTGTACACCGAGAAAGGAATAGGCTTCAAAATTGGTTCCCTGATGAAACAGATAGACGGGCAGGTCGTCGTTCTCCACATCGGGGCAATTGTTCATCGTTTCATCCATACAGGTTTTTTCTCCTTTCCAGAGTATCTATACCGGATCCATTCTCTCCATTCGTCATCTCTATACACGGCTTCCCGGCAGCTTTCACAGATAGAATGCCATCTCTATATCCAACTTCCCATCTGATCTTTCCTCTCCCCCTTATTATACTATAGAATCGCCGGAATTTCAAGCATTTTTTGTCGATTCCATGCGTTTTTTCCCATTTCGTTTCGAACAAATCCGACAGAATATATAAAACAATACATCTCTATGTAAAACACGCGTGATTTGCATTAAAAACAAAGTACAATGCCATACCTTCCATAAATATTTTATCTCTGCAAAACTCGAAAAAGCTCTCTTTCACAAGAGAGCTTTTTTCTTATAAATTTTCGGCCAGATCCGCAAAATACCGCATTTCGTTCGATCAATCCACCGTCGGCGTATATGCATCATGCTGTGCAGTCAATTTTCTATAGCTTGTGATAAAGCATACAATTTCCGCAATCGCCGTAATGCTCCAGGAGAATATATACAAAAGGTATAGGGATGGAATGGTGTGAAAATGGGCAAAAACGGTATAGATCCACACCACACGAAAAACGCAGGAACCCAAGATCACAATAATCGTCGGCGCAAGGCTCTTGCCGATACCCCGGCATGCAGCAATGGTACAATCCATAAAGGCACTGACAGCATAAGAGAAGCACATGATCTGTGTACGTTGGAGTCCCGCATCGATAACTGCCTCGTCATTTGCGAACAGGGATAGAAACTCTCTGCCGAACAAGAAAAGCGCAACACCCAGAACTGCTCCTGCAATAAAAGAATATGCAACACCGATAAAGTAGCTTTTCAGAACGCGATCCCGTTTTCCGGCTCCCCAGTTTTGTCCCATAAAAGTCGAACAAGCAGTATAGAATGCCGCCATGATATTATAGATGATCGAATCAGAATTGGCGGCGGCAGAATTGCCCTCGACAATGACGGAATCAAAAGAATTGACGGCACTTTGGATAAAGAGATTGGCGACAGCGAATATAGCATTTTGCAATCCGGCCGGAATACCCAGTCCAAGAATGCGATTCCCCTCTATTCGATCCAGTCCGTTTTTTAAATCACTGAGACGGAACGTGCAAGCGTCGTTCTGTCGCGCCATATGCCAAAGAATCAGTACAGCGGACACATACTGCGTGATGATACTAGCAAGTGATACGCCGTCCTCCGCCATATGGCAGACGATTACAAAGAACAGGTTGAAAATCACGTTGAGGATCCCGGCGATCATCAAATAGGCAAGCGGACGTTTTGTATCGCCGTTTGCGCTCAACACACCGTTGCCGAAGTTGAAGATACCGAGCGCAGGCATACCGAGTGCATATATGCGGAAATACAGCACCGCTCCGTCAATAAGATCCTCCTTAGTACCAAGTAACTCCAGCATGAATCGTGCGGACAGGAGGCACAACACCATAATGATACACCCTGTCGCAAGACAGATTACAAACGAGGTTCGGATAGAAGCGGCTGTACGCGCCTTGTCACCGGCTCCAAGATGCTGCGCGACCCGTACATTCACCGCGCTGCCCATCCCAATGAGAAAGCCGGTAAACAAGGATACCAGAATCGTGGTAGAACCGACAGCTCCCAATGCCTCCGCACTGGAAAATTTGCCGACGATCGCCACATCCGCCATATTGAACAGCACTTGCAAAAGCTGTGACATCATGAGCGGAATGCTGAATATAAGCATATTTTTCCACAGTGAGCCGTTTGTCATCTGGATTTCACCCTTCACTCTCTCACCGTTGGAAACACGGTTTGCCATTTGAAACCTCCTCCGAAAAGAATACAAATCTCGACATATCGCACCCAAAACACCCCAGTTTCGCGTATGCGAAACTGATTATACCATAGAGCTTTCCATTTTGCAATAGGCGAACATACCAATTCTCATTACACAGCTATTTATACAGATAGGTAGAATTTTCAAGGTACGTACGTCTTTACCAGTCCCCAGTTACCAGTGTGGTTTGCATACGTTTCCTGTGCGGCATAATCGAAGCCGAAAGAAAGAAAAACAAACAACTGGTGAAAAACTCGGAACCGAATCCGTACTCGGTAAACGGGCAGGCAGGCTGTCCAGTGACTGTCATAGACGGCTGAGCATCGCTATGGCATTGATTGGTGAACCGCGAATTTTCCTTTCTCTATGAACTCACACTCGGACTGGATGTACTGGCACGGAGCAGGCTATGGGGTGTGATCCGCATACTCAAATCATTTTGATGATGTACTATATGAAAAAATAGGATCGCGGAAGATTTACCTATGCTTTATCCAAAATCCGCGGTGCGAGAATGGCGGCAAGAAAAATGGCACTCATGCCGGAAACCGCTTTACCGACAAGCATCGGGATCACCATATCCGGCTCCACGCTGGCGGCAAAAGCAAGATGATCTCCGATGAGGAAGGATGCGGATACCGTAAACGCGATGTTATATAGCTTGCCGCGCTGATCCATCTCCGGGAACAACTGCATCATCGCAAGACTATTCGTGAGGTTGGCAATCATGCCAAGAACCGCTGTTGCCGAGATTCCGGCTTTTGCTCCTACACGCTGCAGAACTTGGGAAAGTTGCTTCTCAAGAAACCGCATCAGTGGGAACGCTCCCGCCAACATCAATCCGATCCGTGCGCATACTAGCAAGCCCTCATCGAGCCGAGAAATCGTCGTACCGGGATCCACGGTCTGCATTGCACCAAACAACGGCAGCGATGTCCCTGTGATCGACTGAAAAACCGCGACACCGAGGAGCAACGCCAGCAGCACAGAGACAATCTGCCCGAATCCGCAGAACACACGAATCGTACCGTTTTTCCATAAGAGGAGTCCGAGAGCAATCATTCCAGCAAGTACGGCAAGCGGCAGCAAATTGACAAGGATCACGCGCATGGATAATCCCATCAATAGTCCACCAACAATGGCACCGAGCGGAATGGTCAGCAATCCGCAGAGAATGCCGAGAGCGAAAATGGCAGTATCCTCCTTCTGGATCATCGGCAGAAAAACCGGTATGGTAAATACGATCGTCACGCCCATCATGGTGCCTAGAATCAACCCTCCGAAATTGCCGAGAGCTTCCGATCCAGCCATTTCAACCGCCAGTGGATATCCGCCCATATCGGCAGCAAGGAGCATCCCAGGGAACACCCCCGGATCTGTACCGATTGCCGTACAAATGGGAATGACAATGGGCTTCAGCAACGCTGCGAGAGAAGGCGCGACGGCGTAGGTAGCAGCCATGGAGAGAATCAGCGGTCCTGTGGTTCGGATTCCCCACTCAAACGACTCGCCGTATCCGCGTTTGTATTTTTGCGGCAGGATCCGGTCAATGGTGCCAAGGACAGAAAATGCCGCCATAATCCAGAGAATGATCTGGGTACCTGATATACGCATGGAATTCCTCCGCTATATAAAAATCGCCTATGATTATACCCGATGTATCAAAAAATGTCAATCGATTCCATGAAAAAAACCGCATATCCATGAGACACACGGTTTTTTTGATTACCTTTTGTTGCAGCAGTCAGAAGGACAATGATCACATCCGCCATGACAGCCATGCTTTGGACGCACAAGAGAACGGATGGCAAAAAAGATGCCAATCGCTACTGCCACAAGAAGAAGAATATCCGGTACCGTAAGCATCAACCCAACAGTCCCCCCACTTGATACACGACAAACGCACAGATCCACGCAACGGTACACTGGAGTACCACCACGCCAATCGTTTGCAGCCAAGAATCCATCTCACGATGGATCGCCGCAACCGCCGCCACACACGGAGTATACAGCAGAGTAAACACCAGAAATGATACGGCGGACAGCGGATGAAACAGTCCGGAAAGTGTGCCGCCCAAATTGGCAAGATTTGTTTCAAGCAACACTGCCATTGTGGAAATAACCGCCTCCTTCGCGGTAAATCCGGAAATAAGCGATGTGGCAGCACGCCAATCTTCAAAACCGAGCGGTGCAAAAATCGGCGCAATATACCGACCGATCAAGGCAAGAAGACTGTCTGCGCTGTTGTCCACAACGTTGAGTCGGGTATCAAAACTCTGCAGGAACCAGATGACAACGGTGGCGAGGAAGATGATTCCAAACGCGCGCTCCAAAAAATCCTTTGCTTTATCCCACAACAGCAGCGCGACGCTTTTCGGAGATGGTAAACGATAATTCGGCAACTCCATCACAAACGGCACCGGATTCCCGCGGAACGCTGTATTTTTGAGGATCAGCGCGAGCACGATAGAGAGAAGAATCCCAAACACATACAGTGCGATCATGACAGCCGCCTTTGCCTGTGGAAAAAACGCAGCGGCGAACACGGCATAGATCGGAATCTTCGCAGAGCAGCTCATGTACGGTGTCAAGAGAATTGTCATCTTGCGATCCCGGTCGGATGATACAGTACGGGTTGCCATAATCGCTGGAACAGAACAGCCAAATCCAATGAGCATCGGCACAAACGATCGTCCAGACAATCCTATTTTCCGCAACACTCTGTCCATCACAAACGCTACGCGCGCCATATACCCGGTATCCTCCAAGATGGACAGGAAGAAAAACAGCACAACAATCAGCGGCAGAAAGGTAAGCACACTGCCCACTCCCGCGAAAATGCCATCAATGACGAGACTATGTACCACGGGATTGATACCGTAGGCGGTCAGCGCACGATCCACCAATCCCGTGAACGCGTCAATGCCCAGTGCAAGCACATCGGACAGTGCGGAGCCAATCACGCCAAAGGTCAGCCAGAATACGAGGAACATTACGCCAAAAAAGACAGGGATCGCAGTGTATTTACCGGTCAGCACCCGGTCGATCACCATACTGCGGTGGTGTTCCCTGCTTTCGTGCGCCTTCACCACGGACGCCGCCACCACCCGTTCGATGAAGGTATACCGCATATCGGCAAGCGCGGCGTTTCGATCCAATCCGCTTTCGTCCTCCATCTCGACAATACAATGTTCCAAAAGCTCCCGTTCGTTGGTATCCAACTCCAGCTTATCCGCAATTTCCGCATCGCCCTCAATAAGCTTGCTGGTACAAAACCGCGGCGGCAATCCTGCCCGTGCAGCATGGTCGTCAATCAGGTGAACCACCGCGTGAATACAGCGATGCACCACGGAATCGGGCGTACAGAAATCCCATACCTTTGGCTTTTGTTTGTTTTTTGCAGTCGCGACCGCTTTATCAATCAGCTCTGACACACCGTCCCCACGGGATGCGCTTATGGGGATCACGGGAATGCCCAGCATATCGCTCATTTTTGTTATATCGACCGTGCCACCATTAGCGTTGACCTCATCCATCATATTGAGTGCGAGTACCATCGGAACACATAACTCAAGAAGCTGCAGGGTTAAATAGAGATTGCGCTCGATATTGGTCGCGTCCACGATATTGATGATACCGTCCGGCTTCTGATTAAGGATGAAATCGCGCGTGACGATCTCCTCCTGCGTGTACGGACGGAGCGAATAGATACCGGGAAGATCAACGACCTGACAGTTTTTCTGATCGCGCACATCACCGATCTTCTGATCCACGGTAACACCCGGAAAATTACCAACATGCTGATTGGCTCCGGTCAGCACATTAAATAAGGTGGTTTTGCCACAGTTCTGATTACCTGCGAGTGCGAAAATCATACGGTCACCTCGTGGACATTTTGTACAGTCTGTTTTTCGTCCCCACTTGTCTGGACTGTGATTTTCCTTGCATCGTCGAGCCGGATGGTCAACTCATAGCCGCGTACCCGGATCTCAATCGGATCTCCAAGCGGTGCGGTTTTCTGAAGCGTGCCCTCCGTTTTGGGAATAAGTCCCATATCAAGCAGCCGACAACGCAAGGCTCCTTCCCCGCCAACTGTCGTAATGATGGCACTTTTCCCGACTTTCAACTGATCGAGTGTCATAATACGCCTCCATATATTCTTATTTTTAATATGTTAGCA
>CAVIKO010000020.1:0-22135 GCA_963643035.1 bacterium | reverse complement strand
TTTGAAAACAAATTCGACAGTTTTCATGTAAATTTCACGCATATCTGGTATAGGTTTGCTTCTTTGCACAAAAAAAGAGATATCGCTTAAAGGGCGATCTCTCTTTGGATGCAGGAAAACGCTGCATCTATCGGGCTATTGTGTAGTTTCTGAATTATATCAGACTTTTGACGCAATAATAGCTTCAAATTCGCGTTTTTTTACTGTTCATGTAAGAATGCCTCCAGCTGTTCTGCGGTTTTGTAACCAAGGGACTGCGCAATCGGTCTTCCGTTTCGGAACAGGATCAGTGTAGGAATGCTGCGAATACCGAATTCCTCCGCCAAATCAGCCTCTTCATCCACATTGACCTTGCCCACCACAAGATCCGCAGCGTGGTTCTCTGCGATTTTTGCCACATTCGGTGCAATCATCCGGCACGGTCCGCACCAGGTCGCCCAGAAATCCACCAGCACCGGCTTGTCCGACTTCAGTACATTTTCCACAAAATTTGCACTAGTCAATGTAATCTCTGCCATATTGATCCTCCTTATACATCCGGAGAGAAAATTTCCGGATCCTGTATCGGATACTTTCTATGCGGTTTCTCTACAGATCACCGCACAGAGCGTACCATAATTATTCTGTGTCCTTTTCCTTATAATATAACATACAGTGACAATATCCCTCAAATGCCGGATCTGCCATCTGTTGCCGAAACTCCTTACAGATACATTTTGTATCCGGCGTATGTTCTAGACGACACGGGCAATATCCGCCTGTTTTATGCAATCCTTCCCGTACCATTGCGACAATCTCCTTGTCCTCATTCAGCCGAATATGCATTCATACACCTCCCATCGATTTCTGTCATCAGTATACCACATTGTCTCGATCGGATTGTGACAAAAGTACGGATTTTTTGAAAATCTTCCGGAAACGAAAAAGGATCGCACCGGATTTCTCCCATGTGATCCCTTCCCTTTTTATGGTACAGTCGTATACTCGCGGAATGAATTACTCAGCCGCTTCGGTTTCGTATTCTGGCTCAAACGGAGTTGCGCTGTAGATCAGCTCAATCACATCGCCCTCTACTACAAGGTTGATTCCCATTCTGCCGTTTTCGGGTTCGATACCGTTGGCGGTATAGTACCAGCCGTAGATGTTCACGTCATCGGCATAATTCATGTATTCGGCACCATCAAGTGTGATGGATTTGAAGCCCAGACCATCGTCCGCAACGGTGAATGTGATTTCATTTTGCTGAAACGCAAGCTCTGCTGCGTTGAGAACTGTCGGCGGGTTGTCAACAGTTCCTTCCACCGTCAGTTCAAACGGACCAAACTTGGTTTCGTTATCCACAACAGCGGATATGGTACATTTTACGGAAACCTTTTCCGCTTTTTCACCACCACAGGATACGGCAGACAACGCAACCATCAGGATCACGAGTGCAAGTGCTACAAATCTGATCTTTTTCATTTTTTGTTCCTCCTAAATTTTTTTCTGAAAGACCGTACCTATTATACATGATGCTTTTAAAAAAGTCAATACAGTTGTCCATATTTCCTTTGAAATTCCCACTTCAATTTGCGCTATCTTTGAAAATAGCTTGGATACATTGTGTTTTTTGGATGCTTTTTCATGTCGGTACGTTTTTTGACTGTTATCAAGTCAAAAGTCCTTAAGTCTTTTGACTTGATAACACGATGGACTTATTCAGTGTTTTCTCAGAAGAATGGACCGTCGCCACCTGGGTCAAACGGCTCATCCGTTTCTTTCTCTGTCTCCGTATCCGTATCCCACGGATAATCTGTTTCTCCTGTATGATCGTCTCTGTAGATGTCGTCCTCATCAGAGAACGACTCCGCATCTGTTTCCGTTTCTGTTTCGGTTTCAGGCGGGACATATCCGCCCTCCCATCGACGATAATCGCAGTGGACATAGCAGTAGGCATTGTACGCCGTTGTTGCATAAGAGCTTCCGCAGTAATGCCCTTCTCCAAGTGAATTGTAAAAGAACGGCAGACCGCCCCATTTGCACGGCATGACATTCGCCGGGAGTTCCCGATAAACATATTGCGCGTCTTCTACATAAATCTCCTTGGGAAAATCGCGGTTTGTCACCTTGATAAGTGCGACATCGACCAGATCTCCCGCATTGCAATCCGGCGAGGCGATCAGTCCGGTCGTAGAATCCTTCTGAACGATCACATGCGTAGAGCAGTATTCCGTAGGTGCGGATTCACGGGTAAAATAGCCGACCTCCGCCCGACTGCCGCGCGGATCCAGCGCACACGCATCGGAACAGAGCAGACCAGAATCGCGGCAGTATGTGACCTCAATTACACCGGCAGAGCGTTCAAACTTTTTGAGCGGTTCCCCACCGTTTGCTGCGGCATCGATGTACTTCTGGTGCAGCATCGTCATGACGGTATCCCACGTCTGCTGAGAAGGATTGGGACCAAACGCACTCAGCGTCTGGTTCATATCGTAGCCGGTCCATACGCCGGCTACATAATACGGGGTATAGCCCACGAAATAGCGGTCGAAGTCCGCGTTGGTTGTACCGGTTTTACCAGCGACATCCACGGAATTCTTGAGAGTCAGTCCGGATGCAGTACCGCTCTTCACAACATTCTGGAGCATGATCGTCATAATCGATGCGGTTTCGTCACTGATGACAATTTCGGGATCGTCCTCATTGTTCAACACTATATTGTCATTGCTGTCCGTTACATAGAGGTACAGATTCGGAGTGTTGTATACGCCGTTGTTCTGGAAAATGCAGTACGCGGCGGTCAGTTCCTCGACGGTCAAACCGTAGTTGAGCTGTCCAAGCCCCAGCGCCGCGAGTCCCTTGTCGGTGATCACAGTACCGTTGGAACGGGTCACAGAGTCGATGAGACTGTCGATATGGAGCTTGTCGTGCGCAAAAGCAAAAGATCGCTCTACGGTCAACTCGGATAGAATTTTCAGTGCGACCGTGTTGACAGACCGGGCAATCGCACTGTTGACGGTAGTCAAGCCGCGATACACATCCGGTAGGTTGTGCGGATACGGATCAAGATCGCCACCTGTTGTTTCTTCAAAATAAAGAGGCGTATCGTCGATCACGGAGCCGTAGGTGATGATCCCAGCATCGAGAGCAGGGGCGTATACCGTCACCGGTTTGATGGCGGATCCCGGCGGACGGACCGCTTGTGTCGCGCGGTTCGTGCCGAGGTTGATAATCTTTTCTCCCTTGCCACCGACCAATCCGAGCACGTCCCCAGTGTACGGATCCATGACGACCATAGCCGATTCTGGCTGTAGACCGGAACCGCTCTGCGGCATATACTCCTTGTCGTTTTCGTAGACCAGTTCTAAGGTTTCCTGTACCTCCAAATCGATTGGCAGGTAGATCTTATAACCGCTGGAGAGAACCTTTTTCGCCGCCCATTCCGAGGACATTCCGAGCTTTTCTACCATATCCTCCTTGAGCTGGGCAATGACAGATTCGATATACCACGAATAGATATGGAACCCCTCGTTTGTCAGGTTGGCCTCCTTCTGCTTATCAAAGTACGTGATGCCGAGATCAGCAGTATACGCTGCTTCCGCTTCCGCTTCTGAAATTTTGCCAAGCTCCAGCATCCGGTAAATCACGTCGTTGCGCCGTCCGGTATTGCCCTTTCGCACGACATCGCCGTTTTCATCGAGAACGTCATCGTTGTGATAGAGCGGCTCGTACTGCGACGGGTTTTTCACAATCGCGGCGAGTGCGGCACACTGTACGAGATTCAGTTCGGACACGTCCTTATCAAAATAGAGGTTCGCAGCGGCCTGTACACCGTAACAGTTATTGCCGAGAAATACGATATTGAGGTACTTTTCGAGAATTTCCTCCTTGCTGTACTCTTTCTCAAGGTTCAGCGCGCGGAAGATTTCCTCGACCTTTCGCTGGATACGCACCTCGTCCTCATGCGTGACATTTTTGACGAGCTGTTGCGTGATAGTGGAGCCACCCGCCACGGAATTGCCCGTGAAGTAGTTGAATACCGCTTTGCCTGTCGTCAGCCAGTCCACACCATTGTGTGAAAAGAAACGGTGATCTTCGATGGAAACAAACGCCTCAACCAGCTCTTTCGGGAACTCACTGTACGGCACATAGATGCTGTTTTCCGCGCCGGAGATCCGTTCCTCCTCCCATTCGACCGGCGTACCGCTGCGGTTAATGCGATCCTCGGATGTTTCATACTGCATCACATAGAACCGTGTCGTCGTCGTACCGGATTCTGCAATATCGAGCAGTGACGGATCGATGGTCAGATCAAGGTAATTGTTGATATAGATGGCGAAGACGGAACCGACAATAATCCCTGTGATCAGTCCGATGAGCAGGACGGTGAGAAGGATGTTCAGCACATACGACAGAGCGCGCAGACAGCCCTTGCCGAACATTCCAAATACCCGCAACACCTCCAGACCCCAGTTGACCTCAGTTCCCTCTCCGTGTTTTTCCGGAAATTCTGCCATGAAAGTAGAGTGACTTCTCCTTTCCAGTGCGAGTTGCAAGGACGCAGCGATTGATTTTCGTCTACGAATCTCCTCCATATTCGGATTTGCAGGAAAATATCGCGAACAGAGTACGCCCTCAATTTTATTATAGCCTATAAAAATGAATCTGATATGAACTGATTCTGATATTTGTGCCAAATCGCGGTATTTTTAAGAATTTTTTTTCTGCTGTCACGACTTTTATCTCTCCCGAAACGTTTCTGTTCTCATCGAATCACTACGTTGTCCGCGCCGCAGATTTCCTGCAGAGCATCCAACACAAACGGCGTCGGCGCAACGGTCGGATACGGCGGTTTCGCGTAGGCCGCACAATCCCGGAAATAGAAGATCACGGGAATACTCCCCTGAAAAATCGCACAAAAAGCACGGGAGCGCATATATGGCACGGAATCTGTGCTGTCCACACGAAGATAGAGCTTGCGGATTACGGGAACATTTTGCTCTATGTATCCTGTTTCCAACTCCTCCGGCGGCACGTTCGGAACAGGCGGCATATCCGAAACATTTGCGGATACACACGGACTGTCTGCGCTGTTTGCTTCCGATGTGAAGGATGCGTTGTCCCGCAACGGTAGTGCGTCGGCAAGCAAGAGACTTATCCGATCGTCTCCCCGTACGCTGATACTGCCGTGGAGAACCAGGGCAGCATCCAAAGTCAGAAGATGCCCGTACTGCAAGAGCTTTTTCGGAAAGCAGACGCACTCGATTTCGCCGCTCTGATCCTCCACGGTCACAAACGCCATGTTGTCTCCATTTTTTGTCTGCTTGTTCGTGCGCTTTCTGACAACCGCCGCGATGGTGACCTCCGTTTTGTCGCTATATCGTTCGTTTCCATTCTCTTCCTCTGTGAAAGCAGCAAGAATCGCGCCGATGGGATCGAGCCGCAGGGTGGCAAGGTGTTTGGTATAGTCATCCAGGAGATGCCCGGAGAGATAGAAGCCGCAGCTTTCCTTTTCGAGATAGAGTTTTTCACGGGTGGTCAGCTCCGGAATCTCCGGGTATTCGATTGTCGGCAGGACGCTTGGAATATCGCCTGTTTCAAACAATCCGATTTGCCTGTCGTCTGTCTTTTGCCGCGAGCGGTTGTCAAGAACACTTTCGTATACGGCGAGAAGCTGGCTTCGTTTGGCACCGAGTGAATCCATGGCACCGGAACAGATCAGGGATTCCATCTGCCGCTTATTCCAGCCGAGAGACGCAGTACGGTCGATGAAATCTGCAAAATCCCGGTATGTACCGCCGGATTTTCGGTTTACCACCACACCTTTTATCATATTCATCCCGATGTTCTTGATCGCCATCAGTCCGAATCGGATATTGTCGCCTTCCACATGAAAATCCGCGTAGCTGTGATTCACATCCGGCGGTAGGATGCGGATTCCACGGCGTACGCATTCGTTCATGTACTCCGTCAGTTTCCCCGTCGAGGTAAGCACGGAGGACAGTAGCGCACTGTTGTATTCTTTGGGATAATGGGTACGCAAATATGCCGTCTGGAACGCAATCACGCCATAGGCGGTGGCATGGCTCTTGTTGAACGCGTAGTTTGCAAAACTGACAATATCGTCAAAGAGAGCTTGCGCATCCTCTCTTGTGATTCCCTGGGATACGGCACCGCTGAGGAACGACTCCTGTTCTTTTTCGAGAACACCCTGCTTTTTTTTCGAAATCGCACGCCGCACCACATCCGCATGACCGAATGAATAGCCGGCAATTTCTCGAAAGATCTGCATGACCTGTTCCTGATACACAATACAGCCATACGTTACATCGAGAATCGGCGCGAGCTTCGGCGTACAGTAATGAATCGATTCGGGATGGTGGCGTGCCTCAATGTATTTGGGGATAGAATCCATCGGCCCCGGACGATATAGGGCAATCGCAGCGATCACATCGTCGAGAGAGTGTGGACACAGCTTCATCAGCATCTGCCGCATTCCCTCGGATTCGAGCTGGAATACTCCGTCCGTTTTACCTGCCGAAATCGCCGCGTATGTCTCGGGATCGGCGGTATCCACCTTGGAGAGATCAAACACCGGATCGTTTTCACGGATCTGCTCTACGGCGTTTTCCATGATCGTGAGGTATCGCAGGGCGAGAAAATCGAATTTAAGAAGTCCGAGCAGCGCGACCGTATCCATATCGAATTGGGTGACGATGGTTCCGCCGTTGACTGCCACGGGAACATATTCGATGACAGGCAGATCCGTAATGACCACTCCGGCGGCATGAGTGGAAGCGTGGCGCGGCATTCCCTCCAGTGTGGTCGAATACGTGATAAGCTGGCGGACGCGGCTATCGTTTTCCACCATTTCCTTAAGTTCCGGATTGGTGTCAATCGCTTTTTGCAATGTGATCCCCATTTCCTGTGGAATTTTCTTTGCGACCGCGTCCACGTCGGAGACACTCATTCCCATAGCTCGTCCGACATCCCGCACCACGGCGCGTGCCGCCAGAGTGCCGAATGTGATGATCTGTGCGGTGTGATCCTCGCCGTACTTTTCACGGACATAGACAATCGCTTCATCCCGTCGGTTGTAGCAGAAATCGATATCAAAGTCTGACATACTGACCCGCTCCGGATTGAGAAACCGCTCGAACAGAAGGTTGAACCGGAGCGAATCAATGTCCGTGATTCCAATGAGAAACGCCACAAGACTGCCGCAGCCGGAGCCTCTGCCGGGTCCGACCGGAATGCCGACTTCTTTTGCGTGATGGACGAAATCCCACACGATGAGGTAGTATTCCGCATAGCCCATCTGTCTGATCACGGACAACTCGTACCGGATTCGCTCCTGATACATCTCCAATGGATATTCCGCATCCAGTATGACCGTTCCGTTTTGGATCCGCGCTTCCAGGCCGTCGTAAGCCAGCTTTTCAAGGTACGCGCCGGGTTCCATACCGTTTTCCGGACGGTAGCGTGGCAGTTTGATCTCGCCGAACGTGAAATCATAGTGGCACATCGCGGCAATTTTCACGGTATTCTCAATCGCTTCAAGATGGGTGGGAAACAATGCCGCCATTTCATCGGTGCTTTTGTAATAGAATTCATCCGTCGCGAACCCAATACCGCCGTTTTCCGTGATCGGGGTGTTTGTCTGGATCGCAAGCAAGATCCTTTGGCTTGCCGCGTCTGATTTGTGGAGATAATGCACGTCATTCGTAGCGACAAGCGGAATCCCCGTTTTCTCTGACAGACGGTACAGTCCCTCGCAAACCGTCGAATCCTCCGGCAGTCCATGCGATTGCAGTTCCAGATAATAGTTGCCGTCACCGAACAGAGATGCCATTTGTCTCGCATGTGCCTCTGCCTTGTCGTACTCTCCGGCAAGAATCGCGCGCGGAATATACCCGGATAAGCAGGCAGACAAGGCAATCAGTCCCTCTGTATGAGCGGACAAAAGATCGAGATCGATCCGCGGTTTGCCGTAAAAGCCGTCCGTAAATCCCTTGGACACGAGATAGATGAGGTTCTTGTACCCTACCCCGTTTTTACACAACAAAATCAGGTGATAGCTGCCGGAATCGTATTCTCTTTCCCGATCCGCCATGCCGCGTCGCGCCACATAAACCTCGCAGCCGATAATCGGACGGATCCCTTCCTCCATACACGCTTTATAGAACGCGACGGCTCCGTACAAAACCCCGTGATCCGTGATGGCGACCGCTGTATGCCCCATCTCGTGCGCCATTTTGGGGATCTCGCGGATCCGACACGCACCATCAAGCAGACTGTATTCACTATGCAGATGCAGATGTACAAATTCGCTCATCATTCTGTCTCCATTTTTTTCTCCGCGCATTCCTCAGCGGCGGCAATGAGCTTTTCCATCCGATGCTTCATTCCTGACTTGGTCAGTCCGCCAAGGGCGGCAAGCTCCGTAAGAGAAAGCTGCGGATTGTCCCGGCGCAGATTCGCTGTATCCTGCAGAGATTCCGGCAGACGGGAGAAAGCGCCGCACCGTTCCAAAAGCGAAATCGCATCCAGTACCTTTTTAGAGGACAAGAGCTGCTTCTCGATATTGGCGGTATCGCAGTTGACCTGTCGATTCACGCCGGAACGGAAATCCTTGACGATCTTCGCGTTCATGACAGCCAATGCCGCCTGGGACGCGCCGATGTAGGTGAGAAAATCCTCGATCTCACCGCTGTTTTTGGTGTATACAATCGGGACGCCGCGTCTGGTCGAGGTATGAAATAAAAAGCCGGCGCTCCCCAACACCCCTGCCACACGGTCACGGGTATCCGGGTCCGCAAAAGCAAAATCGAGATGATAGCGTTTATCCGGATCGGTCACATTGCCGCAGAGGAGATAGAGCGCACGGAAATATGTCGTTCGACAGCAGTCGTCGCAACAGCGTTCATACAGGCAGAGCAGCGTATCACCGTCGCATGGTCTATGCGGCATATTTTCCATCGTGGAAAGAATCGAACGGCAGCAGTGCTTTTTCACCGGAATCTGTCGGAGAGCTGTTTTGCATTTCTGGTTAAAGGATTCTATCATGTTTCGTCTTTTCAATGAGAATTACGGCAGGTACAGCACTTCCCGCTCGATCCGGATACCCCTTTCGCGGTATATTTTCTCCGTGATCATGTCGATCAGTGCCTTTACCTCGGCAGCAGTAGCGTGTCCACGATTGATAATGAACCCTGCGTGCAATTCGGACACCTGCGCATCCCCGATTCGACAGCCCTTCAGTCCCGCTTCCTCGATCAGCTTTGCGGTGAAATAACCGGGATACCGTTTGAATACGCTGCCCGCGCTTGGGTACATGAGGGGCTGCTTTGCGGTGCGGCGACTCATGAAATCGTCTATTTTCGTTTGAATTGCTACAGGATCTCCTCTCTGGAGCGACCATTTTACGGACAGCACGATCCACGAAGGATGCGATTTGTATACGCTCTGCCGATACCCGAATCCATGCGCCGCATTTGAAAGGGTATGGATTTCCCCGGTCGCCGCATCGAGATACGTACTCTCAGCAAGAACCATCGCGCATTCACCGTCGTAGGCACCCGCGTTCATCACAACTGCACCGCCGCAGGTTCCGGGAATCCCATGCGCAAACTCCAGTCCAGTCAGACCATATCCAAGAGCGGCTTTGCTTGCAGCGGTCAGGGATACCCCGGCATCGCAGGTCAAAGTGTCGCCATCAAGAACGATTGATTCCATGGCACCGGTTGCAATGACCACACCATCATATCCTTCGTCGGAAAAAAGTACATTTGTTCCATTCCCGAGAACGATATACGGCACCGCACATTCCCGACAGAATCGGATGAGAGTACACAGCGCATTCACAGTTGGACAAGCGGCATAGAGGCGAACCAATCCCCCAATGCGAAAGGAGGTATGCCGTGCCATAGGTTCGTCCTGTTTTGCTGTAATATGCGCCGATGATGGTACAGCTTCGTTATAGGCGGCAATGGCGGCTTTAATCTGTTCTATCATAAATCGCACTCCTTTTCTCAGGTCTGCTCTCTCATGGATGTTGCAGTGTTTTTCTTACAGAAATTCACACAAATCAGAAAGGCAGTCGATCGTATAAGTCACAGGCAGCGACGGCTTTCTTCCGTCCGGTGAAAGATAGCAGCAGTCCAGTCCCGCACCGATCGCACCTCCCATATCGGAGGTCAGCGAATCGCCGATTACAAGAACCGTGCGTCTGTCGGTGATGCCAAGTTCGGACAATACCGCATCGAAAAAACGTTTGTCCGGCTTAGCGTATCCGATCTCACCGGAGATGAACAGTCTGCCGAAATATCGTAAGATCGGAGTGGCCGCAAACCGCGCACGCTGGATTTCTCCGATTCCGTTGGTTATCACATGCATATGCGGATACCGTGCGGAAAGTATTCGACAGACCCGCTCCGCATCCGGCATGAGATCCGCCTGTTTACCGAGTGCGACGATGTAAGCATCGCGCAGCTGCTCCGGAGCGATCCCTATAGTATCTATCCATTCCGTCAGCCGATACCAGTCCAGCCATAGTCGGAACCGTTCCACCTTCAGTTTTTCTGCCGTAATCTCCCCGCGCTCGAGCTTTTTCCAAAGACTGTCGTTGATATGACTGTACTGCCGGTACCCTTCATCGGAACAGAGGATACCGGCAGTCTGACAGGTCTCCCGAAACGCTTTTCTCTCCGCCGCGGAAAAATCGAGCAGCGTGTTGTCGGCATCAAACAAGAGACAGGTATATTGCATCTTATGCTTTCAGGAATTTGTGGTAGGTCTTTTTGCCTTTTTTGACGATCAGACCATCCGCGCCAAACGCGCTTTCGTCCACTGTAGCGTCTACGGAGGCTACCTTATCCTCCCCGCAGAATACACCGCCCTGCTGAATCAGCCGTCTAGCTTCACTGCGTGTCGCACAGAGCTTTGCCGCCATAAGCATATCGATCACACCGATCTTTCCCTCTATGAAACTGTCCGCCGTAAGGGTCGTCGTCGGCATATCTGCGGTATTGGTGCCGCCCGCAAAGAGAGCCTTCGCCGCGTCCTGGGCCTTTTGGGCTTCCTCCTCGCCGTGTACCATCTGGGTCAACTCATATGCGAGAATCTCCTTGGCAGTGTTGAGCTGGCTGCCTTCCCAGTGGCTCATTTCTTCGATTTTGTCAAGCGGCAGGAACGTGAGCATCCGGATACATTTCATCACATCTGCATCGTCCACATTGCGCCAGTACTGATAGAAATCGAATGGAGAGGTCTTGTTCGGGTCGAGCCACACGGCGTTTCCGGCGGTCTTGCCCATCTTTTTCCCCTGAGAGTCCGTAAGGAGCGTGATGGTCATGGCATGCGCGTCTTTGCCCAGTTTCTTGCGGATCAGCTCCGTACCGCCAAGCATATTCGACCACTGGTCGTCGCCACCAAACTGCATATTGCAATTGTAGTGCTGGAAGAGGTAGTAGAAGTCATAGGACTGCATGATCATATAGTTGAATTCAAAGAAGCTCAGTCCCTTTTCCATGCGCTGCTTATAGCATTCCGCTCGGAGCATATTGTTGACGGAGAAGCACGCGCCTACCTCACGGAGAAGTTTCACGTAATTGAGATCGAGGAGCCAATCCGCGTTGTTGACCATCAGTGCCTTTCCATCGGAAAAGTCGATGAACCGTTCCATTTGGCGACGGAAGCACTCCGCGTTGTGGTCGATGTCCTCACGAGTAAGCATCTTGCGCATATCGGTTCTACCGGATGGATCGCCGATCATGGTGGTACCGCCTCCGATGAGCGCGATCGGTTTGTTGCCTGCCATCTGGAGTCGCTTCATGAGTGTGAGTGCCATGAAATGACCGGCGGTCAGACTGTCTGCGGTGCAGTCAAAACCGATATAGAAGGTAGCCTTCCCGTTATTTATCATTTCCCGGATTTCTTCCTCGTTTGTGACCTGCGCAATCAATCCGCGTGCGACTAGTTCTTCATAAATTTGCATGTTTATCTCCTCCTTGGGATACTTTTTACCTATGTTATAATATACCGCTTTCGTGGAGCATTTCACGCGCGGTTGCAATTTGTTTTTCGGTAACGGAAATACCACCTATGATTCTGGCCAACTCCGTTACGCGCTCCTCTGGGGTCAATGCTGTGATAGTGCTTTCCGCTCTGCCGGTGGTAATCGTTTTCCGGATACAGAAATGTGCCCTTGCCCTTGCCGCGACCTGTGGCGAATGGGTGACGGCAATGACCTGTGTGCCTCTGGAGAGCTTATCGAGCATGATCCCGATCCGTTCCGCGGTACTGCCGGACACACCCGTGTCAATTTCGTCGAACACAAGCGTTCCCGCAGCCGTTTTATCAGATACGGACGATTTAAGGGCAAGCATGACACGGGACAATTCTCCGCCGGATGCCACATTGGCAAGCGACTGCATAGCTTCTCCCGGATTAACGGATAACAGAAAATCCACCTCGTCCAGTCCGGCGCTGTTCAGGACCGTCTGTTTCTGTACCGTCACAGCAAAACGAACCTTAGGCATTTCGAGAAACACAAGATCTCCCACAATGTGCATGGTCAGTTCTTCTGCCGCCGTTTTGCGCTTATCGTGAAGAATTTCGGCAATCGCGGTCGCTTTTTCCGCCAGAATATCCCGTTCCTTTTCCAGTTCCCGCAGTCTCGCGTCGCCGGATTCCATATCTTCGAGCTTTTGGGCAGCCGCTTCACGGAACGTCTTGATCTCGCCGATGGTTGCACCGTATTTTTTCTTCAGCCGATCAATGGCATACAGGCGAGATTCAATGGTAGTGAGCTGTTTTTCCGGATTCTCGATTTCACCGTCCTCCAGATGCGCCTGCACCCGTTCCGCAATGTCGATGATCTCATAGCGGTAGTTTTCAAGCTGTGCCACCATAGCCGGAGCGTCTTCCAACACATCGGATAGCTGTTCGAGCGCACCGACAGCCTTTTCAAGCTGTTCCGCTGCTGCGTTCCCCTTATCGTTCTGCCAAAGCACCCGACCGACCATCGCAGCATATTTCCCGATTCGCTCCGCATTTTTACATTTCACGCGCAGTTTAAGGAGCTTTTCCTCCTCATCCTCCGCCGACAGCTTAACCGCATCGATTTCCTTGATTTGATATTTCAGAATATCGGAGAGCATGTTCCGCTCCCGCATGGCTTCCTTGAGCGCATCAATCTCGCCTTTTTTTGCCGTCCATGCCGTGTAAGCCAACGCATATTCTGCCGTATCTACCCCGGCGTATTCATCAAGCATGGCAAGATAGGCCGACCGATCGGCAAGGGCATGCCGTTCATCCTGGGTCTGGATCTGGATGAGATACGGCCCGATCTCGCGCAGCGTGGCAAGGGATGCCGGACGCCGATTGATGCGAACCGTGGATTTGCCATCGGCGGTCAGGATCCGGCGGATTTCCACCTCCCCGTTTTCATCTACCTCCACGCCGCATTCCTGCAGAGCGGATGCTACCGGGGTCAACGCATCAAACACGCCGCACACGCACGCACGGGTTTCACCGGTTCGGAGCATATCCCGTCCGGCGCGATCTCCAGCCAGCAAGCCCATGCAATCGATGAGGATCGATTTGCCGGCACCCGTTTCCCCGGTGATGACCGTATACCCATCCGCAAAATCCACATCCAGATGGCGGGTCACGGCAATATTGTCAATGGAAAGGCTTTTTAACATATTTTCTCCTTTCCGTGGTAATCATATGTAACCGCTGCTATAGGGTTGCTTTTACGTTTTTTCTCAGGTGTTGATCAGACGGCGGACGCGCGCGGCAATATCCACAGCGGATTCTGTATCCTTGCAGACAATGATGATGCAGTCATCCCCCGCCACACAGCCGAGAATGTTTGGTTCATGAAGCGATTCCACACCGACTGCCACCGCGTTTGCCATGCCGGGATAGGTCTTGATCACAATATCATTGTACGCGCTGTCCACGTTTTTAATGGAGCTTGCAAGGGCGCGGCTGTACACGTGCTGGTTTTCATTTCCGTTTTCCTTCGGTACGACATATTTATAGGTACCCATATCGGACATCTGTTTCAGGAGTTTCAGCTCTCGAATATCTCTTGATACCGTTGCCTGCGTCACATCAAACCCGGCGAGCTTCAGCTTATCGATCAGCTCTTCCTGTGTCTCAATGTTGTAGTTCTGGATGATTTCCAAAATCTTATTGTGCCGTTTGACTTTCATGTTTGCTTCCTTCCTAAAAACGCAAAAATACAAATTATTAAGGATATGCTGAACACATCAAGATTTTGCGTCAAAAACATGGGATTTAAAGGCTTTTGGATGCAAAATCCGCCTATACTCAGCGTTTTCTGAGAAGGAACCGCCGCCACAACCGTTTTGCACTAAAAAACATAAATTCCAAGCCTTTGACGTCAAACCTCGACGCAGCAGCGCATCCTTATCAGAAATGTGTTACAGATTTGCAGAAAATTTATCGCGTAAAACGCCCAAAAAGCCTTCATCCTTCAAGCGTATCAGCTTCACTTTATAGGTTGATCGTGTCACTCGCACCGTATCGCCGCGACAGACAGAAGTCACTTCCCTTCCGTCGGTGGAAATGTAGACGGAGGTATCCTTCGGCACGATCCGACACAGTTCAATATGGGTGTCGCCACGCACTAGAATCGGTCGGCTGCCCGGTGTATGCGGACAAATCGGAGTCAAGCAGATGCAGTCAAGACGCGGCTCCAAGATCGGGCCGCCGGCGGAAAGAGAATATGCCGTCGATCCGGTAGGGGTGGCGATCACAATGCCGTCCGCGCGGAAAGTTTGCATATCGATCCCGTCCAGCCGAACCGCAAAAGTCAGCAGCTGCGCGACAGGCCCGTTCGACAGCACCATATCGTTGAGGGCATACATCCGAACCCGCAGTGTACCATCCGCACACAGTACCTCCACCGAGAGCATCATCCGTTCCTCAATGGTGTAAGCGCCGCTTGCCAGTTCGTTCAACAGATCGATTTCGCCGATTTCCAATTCCGCGAGATAGCCGACATGTCCGAAATTGATTCCAAGCAGCGGAATATCGTACCCAAGCAGCCGATGCGCCGCATGGATCATAGAGCCGTCTCCGCCCAATACACAGGCAATCGCACACTCTCCCATTCGCTCCTCCGGTAGAACCGGCAGCATCACTCCGGCAAAATCCGCACTTTCCGCCACGGTGTACAGTACAAAGCCATAGGCGAGAAATTTGTCGCAAATTTGCCGATACTGCGCAGTGGTAATGTGCTTCGTAACATTCGGCAGCATGAGAATTTTTTTATTTTTCATCTCCATATGCCGTCTCCCGCAATTTTTCCCGTTCCAGCGGCAGAGCATTACCCTCGCCGCACACCGCACCAAGCAAAAATTCCACATTTCCGTCGCCGCCCGTGATCGGAGATGTCGCAGCGTACAGCGGGGTCATATGATTCTCGCACATACAGTCGTACACCCGGGTCAACGCGGTAAACCGGTATTTTTTATCCCGCACAATGCCGTTTTTGTGCAGTGCCTCTCTTCCACATTCAAACTGTGGCTTCACAAGTCCGATGTACAGTCCGCCTTTTTTTACAACCTGCGACACCGCCGGTAGAATAAGGGTCTGTGAAATAAAAGACACATCTGACACCGCCATATCGCATGGATCACCGAAATCCGAGGGCTGCATATACCGCGCGTTCCGATTTTCAAGATTGGTCACACGCACATCCGAGCGGAGCGATGAATCCAGCTGACCGGTACCACTGTCCAGCGCATATACGTGTGCTGCACCGCGCCGCAGGAGACAATCCGTAAATCCGCCCGTAGACGCGCCAATGTCCAGTACCCGCCATCCAGTCACGTCTATGTGCCATGTGTCCAGCGCGTGTTGTAATTTCCATGCGCCGCGGCTGACATACACGGTATCTGGCGGTGCTACGGTCACGGTATACGCTTCCGTTCCCTCTATCGGGTACGCGGGTTTTGTCACAGGGATTCCGCCTACACACACACGACCATCCGCAATCCATTCCGCTGCCTGTGTCCGGCTTTTGGCAAGTCCATGTTCCTTCAGGTAAAGATCCAGTCTCATTTTTTGCGGGACAGGAGCCAGATCGCGAGCTGACAGAGATTGTCGCTCTCGTTATATACGGAAACCGCTTCCACAGCAAGGAGGGTGAGCAGTGCCTCCTCTTCCTCCGCTTCCGGGATCGAGAGAAATGACAGCACCGTTTTTTTATGGTTCTTTTCGTCGCTGCCGACTTCCTTACCAAGCGTTGCGGTATCGCTCTTCACATCAAGAATATCGTCATGGATCTGGAAGGCAAGTCCGATCGCCTCGGCATAAAGACGGATGTTGTCCATATCCTCACGCTGTGGACGATCGGTAGCAGCGTAATATCCAAGCATACAGGCGGCTGTGATGAGCGCGCTCGTCTTCTGGAGATGAATCTGCCGCAGCGAACGATAGCTGTCCACAGTATTGGCGAGATCAAGGGTTTGTCCGCCTGCCATCCCGCATCCACCGGCCTCCTTTGCCAGTTCCCGGACTGCCAGACGAATGGAGCGGTTGGATACATATTCGTTGGACACGAGTACTTCAAACGCCATTGTAAGCAGCGTATCTCCCGCAAGAAGCGCGATTGGCTCGTCAAATTTCTTATGACAGGAAGGTTTTCCTCTACGGAGATCGTCGTCATCCATGCAGGGTAGATCGTCGTGAATCAGGGAATAGGCATGAACCATTTCCAGCGCGCAGGCAAAAGGCATTGCCGCCTCTTCACTGGCTCCGAACAGCTTCGCAAACTGGAGACAAAGGAACGCGCGAATCCGTTTGCCACCACCAAGAAGCGAGTACTGCATCGCTTCCGCAGTGATGGTGTTTCCAGCCATGCCCTCGTTAAAATACCGTTTGCAGGCTTCTTCCGTTTTCTGCGCTGCTTCATGGAGCATATTCTCAAGTTTTTTCTGGTTTTCCATCTATGTTTCCTATTTATATACCGTTATGCCTTCATGTCGGTTTCCGTGAGGGTACCGTTCTCATCACGCTGCAGAATTTTCACCTTTTGTTCGGCAGCATCAAGCTTCTGATTACAGAATTTCACCAAGGATACGCCCTCTTCAAACAAAGCAAGGGACGTATCCAGCGGTGCATTGCCGCCCTCCAGTGCACGGACTATTTCTTCCAATCGTGTCATTGCAGCTTCAAACGTAATCTCACTCATAATTCCTCCCCATTCTGTATAGGTGCTGATCTCTCACTCGGATATATGGCAGATACAGTCGCATCGATGGTGCCGTCTCCGGTTTCCACACGAATCATATCACCATTCTGCACATCTCGAATGCTTTTGACCACGCTACCTGTTTTGTTGTATACGGCGCTGTAGCCACGAGACAATACCGCAAGCGGATTGAGTGCGGACAGTTTAGCACACAGGCTCTGCATTGTTGCCTTGCGGTTTGTCAGACTCTGCTCCGTCAGATGGGTAAGCCGTTCGCCTGCCATCGCAGTCTGCATTTTCTTATCGTCAATAAAAGACATCGGGTTGGTCAGCGCACGGGTCGCCGCAAAATACGACAGCTTTTCCCGACGCGCGGCAATCATCGCGGACAAAACCGCGGCTTCCCGCACAACAATGTGGTCGATCTTACGCTTCAGTTCTCCGGTTTCCGGCACGGCAAGCTCAGCAGCTGCAGAAGGGGTGGGAGCACGTCTATCTGCGACAAAATCACAAATGGTGAAGTCCGTCTCATGTCCGACTGCGGAAATCACCGGGATTGCCGATGCCGCGATCTCCCGCGCCAGTTCCTCGTTGTTGAATGCCCACAGATCCTCAATGGAACCGCCACCTCTGCCAATAATGATCACATCCACGCTCTTTTTTTCGTTGAAATACCGTACCCCTTCTATGAGTTGCGGCGGTGCGTCAGGTCCCTGCACAAGAGAAGGATACAGAATCAACGTGGCAAACGGAAATCTTCTGCCGCAGACGTTGATCATATCACGGATGGCCGCTCCCGTAGCAGAAGTGATAATCCCCACGCGGGACGGAATTTTCGGCAGTGGTTTCTTGCAGGACGGATCAAACAGTCCCTCCGCCTCCAGCTTCCGTTTGAGCTGTTCATAGGCGATGTACAAGGCTCCAATGCCGTCCGGCTCCAAAGAATCGCAGTAGATCTGGTACTGTCCGTCCCGCACAAACGCGGAAATCCGCCCATGCGCGACAACCTTCATTCCGTCCTCCGGCAAAAACGCCAGCTTTACGGCGGAGGAGCGGAACATGATGGCACGGATCATCCCGCCCTCATCCTTTAGAGTGAAGTAATAGTGTCCTGTGCTGTAGTGATTTTTGAAATTGGATATCTCGCCCTTCAGATACACATCCGACAGACACGGATCGTGGTCGAGAATGCCCTTGATATATTCATTGAGCTGGGTAACGGTCAGCGCGCCCGGAAATTTCGGATTTTCCATATGCTCTCCCGTTATCCTTTCAAGACTCTGTATTTTTATGCTGTAAATACGTTTTTCTGGCAAGCAGACAAACGCCTGATGCGTTATCGGACGAAAACTGCGCTTCGGCAAAACTGCCATAGGGAGAGAGAATCCGTCGGATATACCGGGAACTCATCACCCCACCGGCGTAAACAATCGGTAAATTCGGGTGCCGACCACGCAGGTTTTTGGTAAGTTCTTCCAGCGTACGTCCGACCGTCTCGAGTACATACGCGCTCGTTACGGCACGATCGCCCGTTTCGTCATATAATTGTCCCGCCTTATTCTCCACACCGGAAAGATTGCAGGTGAAATCATGTACGGAGAGCTTGTCGCGTCGGATTTTTTCGGTACAAGTCAACGCCAGCGTATCCATCGCGACACCACAGGGAAAGGGAAAACCCATCTTCACGCCGATACGATCGATGACCTGTCCCGCGTTGAGATCCAGTGTACCGCCAATATGCTGTACGGACAGGATTTTTTCCGCGTCTGGTTGAGCAAGCAGAATATCCGTGGTACCGCCGGATACATGAAATGCAATAAACGGTGCAGAGAGCAGGTTGTCAAGATCCGCCTCGCCATTACAGGATGCCGAATACGCCGCTGCCATTACGTGACCTGCCTGGTGGGAGAACATATACAACGGTACACGGAACGCGGCGGACAGCACATCGCCCATGCCTTCGCCGACAAGGAAGCACGGCATATACGAGCCTTCCGTATCACGCGGCGCCCGGGATACCCCAATAGCAGACAGCGTTTCTCCCGGCGGCAGCTGTTCTCTGAGCATGGAGGCGATCTGCGGCAGTGCCTTCACGTGCAGGAAAACCGCATCGCTCTGACGAAGTCCCCGTTCTCCCGGACGAACCGGCAAGAGGAGTTTCTGATTGACCAGAATATTACCGTCCGCGTTACACAATGCCGCAGAGGTGGTATAGTTGCTGGTATCCAGTCCGAGATACAGTGCCATATTACGCTTCCGTTCCGGCTGTATCCGCTTCCGTAGCAGGCATGGATTGCGGATCCGTTTCAATTTTACCATTTTCTCTCGCGAGCGTATTGAGAATCCCGTTGATGAACGCCGGAGAGGACGCGTCGTCGTATTCCTTGGCAAGCTCCACGACCTCGTTGATCACGGCACGTGCGGGTGTTTCGGTATACAGAATCTCATACACCGCCAGCCGCAAGAGACTCCGGGTCACGCGCGCCATACGGGAAACCTTCCATTTTACAGCATACTTTTCAATCGCACCATCGATTTCGGAAAGATGCTCCGCCGTACCAAGAAAGGTATCGCGGATGTAGTCTGTATATGCAATCTCCACGTCCTCCCTGCTTGCGTAGTAAAAATCGATCGCTTTCTCTTCTTTATGGAATTCCCACGCGAACAAAAGCGTAAATACAATGCGTCTGCTTTCGTGCCGGGACAAAGGTTTATTTTCTGTCATGCGTTACGCAGCCTCCGAGCCAATACTTTCCGGCGGGATTGCCCACGTCGGGTTTATTATCCATTCATACAAGTAATATTATACACAATCCATCGGCATCTGTCAATGGATACACGACATAAATATTCATTCGTTTTCCGTTTTATGCATAGCATTTTCCACATTTCCCCATCCTGTCTGCCACTTTCCATATAAGCACACGGGAAAAAAGCTGTATATTTTATGTTCTACCGGCGTATACTTATGGTATCTGTAATTGAATGGAGGCGATTTTGGTGCGGCGCGTTCCTATGGGTAACGCCAGGAGCATCCCAGACATGATCTGCTGGGCGTGGTCGGCACATTGGAATCGCAGTAAAAAATGCAAGTTACTACGGACTACGCGTTTTTGCCGCAGGACTTGCATTTCTTCTTTTCTCTTTGGTTTACGGATTCTCCTCCGTTTCCGTATACAGCGGATTCAAGTAAGGGTCGCATGGATGACTGGGTTCTATCGGATCAGTCGGAGTCATCGCTATAGAATATTACCTCCTGCGGATACCGTAGACCGAGCTTTTCCCGGGCTATTTCCGCAACATACTCCTCGTCCATCGGCGCGTCTAGGGTGGCTTGCAGAGAATCGATATACGCCTCGTATTCGTCAATCTGTGAGGAGAGGGTCTGCGCCGTATCGTTCAGGTGATTGTTTTGGAGCTGCAGAGACACGAGCGTCACAAAACAGAACACAGAGAATGCCAGCACCGCGATTTTCACAAAAAGGAAACTAGTATTCCGCATAAAAAACTCCCCCTTACAGCTGCACCCAATCGGCGAATTTATTATCCAAATGCCGTGCATACCGATATACACGGTATCGGCTTTTCACACATATCTCTGTACGTCGCAATACGGCACAAAATATATACTGCTCTTATTATATCGTATCCGATGCCAAAAATCAACCCCCCAAAACACGATTCCGCCATCGTTTTTAGCGGATTTACAATGAAAATTTTCATTTCCGTGCTGAAATGGTGGATCTTCATTCCGCTGTCCCATACGGTTATATTTTCAAGCACAAACAGCGCGGCAATCTCCGGCTTCGTGAAGCTTTCCACTTTCTCGATGCCGATGAACTGCGCGCGCTGTCGGTTCCACATGGCGATATTCTGATGCAGATTTTTATCTCCGTCCACGGTCAATCTTCCTTTCGTTATATGTTTGCTCTGGTAGATTGTATACGCAGGAACGGTGAAATATGTGTTTCTTCTGGTTAGGAAACCTCTGATTTAAGGTGATTTTTTCAGAGGTTCCTTATGTATTTCTCCAGATGCAAATTCAGTCTGTGAGAATTTCGTAAAGAGAAGCAGCGTCTGCCTTGGCAGCGTGTTCGCGGACATCAAGCACCCGCAGCCGCATGGTTTTATCGCCGAAGGTAATCGCAATTATGTCGCCTTCCTTGACATCATACGATGCCTTGGCACGCCGTCCGTTTACCTCCACATGCTCGGTATCGCAGGCTTCATTGGCGACAGTACGCCGCTTGATAACACGGGATACCTTCAGAAATTTATCAAGTCGCATGGTATTGTCCTTTACCTATTCTTCGCTTTATGATTACGGATTGAGCTTTTTTTTCAGCACCGTGGAAGGCGCGAAGGAAGCACTGCGGGATGAGGAGATGTGGATCTTCTCACCAGTCTTTGGATTTCTGCCTTCACGCTCCGCCGTTTCCTTTACACCGAAAGTGCCAAAGCCGGTGACCTGGATCTTATCTCCGGCAACAAGCTGTTCCTCCAGTACGGCAAGGATCGCGTTGAGTGCGCCTTCCGTTTCTTTGATAGTCATACCCGCTTTCTTTGCGGCGCAGTTTACCAATTCCGTTTTATTCATGTTTTTCCTCCGTTAGATTGTTCATTTTTGTAAGTATATATAAACTCTGTGGTTTCCTTTTGTAATGCGCCTTCCAGGTCTCCACCAAGTTTTTTCGATTGTAGGGCGGCGAGAAATGACAGTTTTGCCAGTGCCTTCTCCCTCTCCGCCGGTTTTTTATCGGGAACAAACGCGTCGCGCAGAACGTTTTCCATCTGTGCGAGAATCTCCTCATCCGTCCCGAATGCATAGTCGTCTTTTATGGCTTTTCCACAAATCTTCTGTGCACGCATAAGAGCTGGCAGCATCGGTGGTATAGCTTCCATAGACGAACGCACGGTATCACGGTG
>CAVIKO010000019.1:22904-40480 GCA_963643035.1 bacterium | reverse complement strand
ACCAGTGAGCTTGGCGATCTCTTCTGCGAAATCGTCCTCTCTCTTTTCAAGTCCTTCACCCTTTTCATAGAGTACAAAACTTGCCACAGAGATATCGGAGCCGAGCTCCTTAGCGCACTGTTCGATATACTTGCCAACTGTGAGACTGTCATCTTTGACGTACTGTTGTTCAACGAGGCAGTTCTTTTCATAGAACTTATCAAGTCTGCCGTGAACCATCTTTTCGATGATGGCTTCAGGCTTCTTCGCATTTTTCTCGTCGTTCTTAATCTGTGCCATGAGGATTTCCTTTTCCTCAGCGAGAACAGATTCCGGCACTTCGTCTCTTGTTACGTATGTCGGCGGGGTGCCGGCAGCGATCTGCAGGGCAATGTTCTTTGCCATTTCCTTGAAGCCTTCCTTTTCGAGAAGACACGGGCAGGCATTGAATTTTACGATAACACCGGCCATACCGCCACCGTGAATGTAGGTGCTGCAAACGCCCTCCACGATCTGGAAACGACGAATGTTCATGTTTTCACCGATGGTGTAGATCATGTCCTTCAGCTTTGCTTCCACAGTGTCAAAGTCCGCATCGTAACGGAGCGCCTTGAGCGCGTCGATGTCAGCCGGTTTATTTTCCACGATAACTTTGAGGATGCCGCGTACGAAATTCTTGAAGGTTTCGTTCTTTGCGACAAAGTCTGTTTCCGCGTTGACCTCGATGATTGCCGAGATATCGCCCTCAGTCATGATGTCTACAACACCTTCTGCGGCGATTCTGCCAGCCTTCTTGTCTGCCTTGCCGAGACCTTTTTCGCGTAAGATCTTGATGGCTTCATCGAAATCGCCGTTGGATTCTACTAGAGCCTTTTTGCAGTCCATCATACCCACGCCGGTCTTAGCGCGCAGTTCATTTACCATTTTTGCGGTAATAGCAGCCATTTCTATATCCTCCGTTTTTATCGTATCTCAGAACTTTGCGGGTTCCGCATCTTCTTCGGCTTCCGCAGCAGTAATTTCCGCTTCTGCTTCGTTCAGCTGTTCGCCCTGTTTGCCTTCAAGAACGGCATCAGCGATCACGGAAGAAATCAAACGGATCGCACGGATAGCATCATCGTTACCAGGAATGACATAATCAGCGTCGTCCGGGTCGCAGTTCGTGTCCACAATGGCCACCACCGGGATACCAAGCTTCTTTGCTTCAAGAACGGCGTTATGTTCCTTGCGCGGATCCACGATGAACACAGCGGAAGGCAGCCCCTTCATGTTCTTGATACCACCGAGGTTCTTTTCAAGGTTGAACATTTCTTTCTGCAGAGCGGCAACTTCCTTCTTCGGAAGCATATCGAATGTGCCGTCCTCCTGCATCTTTTCGAGAGAGCGCAGTCTTTCGATGGACATCTTGATGGTCTTATAGTTGGTGAGCATACCGCCGAGCCATCTGACGTTCACATAATACATACCACAGCGTTCCGCTTCTTCACGAATCGCATCCGCAGCCTGTTTCTTCGTGCCGACAAACAGGATGGATCCACCCTCTGCAGCGGTGTCACGAACGAACATGTACGCTTCTTCAAACTTTTTGATGGTCTTCTGCAGGTCGATGATGTAAATTCCGTTTCTTTCGGTGAAGATGTACTCCGCCATCTTAGGGTTCCAGCGTCTGGTGTGGTGGCCGAAATGAACGCCGGCTTCGAGAAGCTGCTTAATGGAAACAATAGACATTTTATGTCCTCCTTCGGTTTTTCCCACCATGCCGCATGAATCTGATTACCTGCACACGTACAGGAACCGACAGACTCATCATGCGCATGTGTGACTTCATGCGATTTTTACCGCATGTATTCTTATTATAACACAGGATGTGGTAAAACACAATACTGATTTCAATGTTCACAAAGAATTTACATATCCCATTCCATTCAAAAATGAATTTGCATCTTCACCGTGTAGATTCCGAATTCTCGCGCTGCGCCTCCGCGAGGATTGCGTCCTCGCTGACACAACGCGCGTTTTCCCACGATATTTGCAGGAGATTTTTCAAATTCCATTCACCCATCATACGTCAATATTGCCGTAATTTTGCTACAGATCGTATCCATCTAGATTTTAAATACACCCAAGTCAGATCTCGGAGCAGACAATTTACAATATACTTTGCTTCTAATTCCCGCATGGTACATGGATAGCATAACATCGCCTCCTTTCTACATTCAGAAAAGAATATGTGAGCGCCAAACAGAAAACTAAAAAGCGGCACCCTTTTATCGGATGTCGCTTTTTTTATTTTATTAAATTAGCTCGGGTAGGCTTCGGAATAATAATTGTTGTAAACCTTCACCGGACCTACGGACTCATCCTTGACATCAAGAACGGCGGTCATGGTAGCGTCATTCTTCAGATCCTTCTTCATCTGGGAGATGTTCTCTTCCAGTTCAGCAGCGGTCATATTGTCGATTTTTTCCTTGTATTCCGCAGACAGTTTTGCGAGATCTTCCATGAGGGACTTGTTCTCGTCTGTGATAAAACCGTCCGAAGTGTCAAAAGTGAGGTACGGTGTTACCATGGAATCCAAATTCTGCTGTTTGCCGGTTGCCCAATCATCAAGGGTTTTGCCCGGTTCAGGATAGGTCATATAGACGTTGCCGGTTGCGTTGATATCCATTTGATAATCCTCAGAAAGGAGCTGAATGGTATTTTCGTTATCCGGATCGATCTGCCAGTGGATACCTTCCGCGCCATACTGAAGAATCGTACGGAGATCCGTCTCGGTATTCAGATAGGTGATGATTTCCATCGAGCGGGAAAGGCTCTTAGAATAGGTACTAACAGCAAACATATTGCCGAATATATCCTCGGCGTCCGCCATAGGCTTGGTGTAAATCTGTACGTAATACTCATCCTCATACTGCGCCGCCACGGAACCGTCGCCCTTGATGATGCCGACTGCGAATTTCTCGCCGTCCTTAAGCGTACCATCGCCGATATAACCCTTTTCGTTCAGCCGCTTCATCATAAGGAGAGTGTTCATGTACACCGGTGTACTGATGAGGCTCTTCGGAGCACATTTCACATTGTAATCCATGGTGCTTGTGATCTGAGAACCGAGCAAAGACCAGTTGCCGTCGATGGACCAGTATACCATCCCGGAAGCATCGTACCAGTCGAGTAGCGGCACCACGCCATCAAGATTCTGATAGCCGATGTCATCGATGAATCCTTCACACTTAATGAGCGTGTTCAGATCCGCGATGTCATAATCGTACTGTTCAACAAGTTCTTTGTTGACGAGCAGATACTCATATTCGCCCACCGGATGATTGTTCGGAATGGCGTAGGTACCCTTCTGGTTAGCCAGAGTCAAGAATGTCGGATAAATATAGGTTTTCAACTTTTTCGAGGTTCCGCTCAGCTCGGTATCCAGCTGCTGGATCAGTTCCTCTTCGATATAGTTGAGGTAGTTTTCATAACCCTGCACGAGGAAAATATCCATCTGCTGAGGTTCCACATCCGGATATTTGACAAGCGTGATGCCCAACTCGTTGACGTATGTTTCGTCCTCAACGGTTGTAGTATCCTCTTCGGTTGTCTCAGTCTCCGTTTCCCCCTCGGCTTCCTTTGCTGCCTTTGCTTCCTCGCGCTTCTGTTCAGCCGCAAGCTCTTCCTCTTCCTTCAGTTTGGCGATTTCTTCCATGCGTGCATCGATAGCAGCCTGGTATTCGTCCTGCGGAATGAGGTGCAGTTCGATAGAGGTATCAAATTTTGCCTGGGTGATCTCGTTCACCGCGTCCTGTACGGCAAGGATCGCTTCTTCGGTGGTCTTGTCGGACGTAGGTGCCCAGAGAGTCAATGTCATGGAAACACGTGCAGATTCTTCGGTATCGGCAGTTGCCTCCACAGTCTCGTCAGCATCGGTGCTGGAAGAGCAGCCAGTGAGCAGACCGGACGAAAGCATCAGACCGGCAAGCAGAAGGCTAAAGAGCTTTTTCTTCATTTAGGAATCCTCCTCATAGATTATGAGCAGCGCGTCCGCCGTTTTACCATTTCTCGGATGCCGTGCGCCCATTTAGAAGCGAATCTGTAATTCTTATAATATTGTACACGAAAAGAGCGAATCTGTCAAGGGATTTTTGTGTTGTTTCTGATGAAAAAAATGCGATTTTCTGCACACAGGATTTGACATGGGATCATTCTGTATAGCAACTGCACCAATTTTCGTTTTTCTAATTTGTACGCATCGCTGATTACGTTGTTGAATTCTTACAAATAAAATGGCACAAAAATAGAGAATAGTAACAAACTTTCGTGCAATTGCGTTTTTTCGTTCGCTGATGTACAGGGATATGCAAAATCGGTTCCAACCGTGGATTTTTATTCGAGATAATCCTTCAGACTGCGGCTACGGCTTGGGTGGCGGAGCTTGCGCAGTGCCTTTGCTTCAATCTGCCGAATCCGCTCACGGGTGATGTTGAACGTCTGTCCAACCTCCTCTAACGTATGCGTTTTGCCGTCATCCAATCCGAAACGAAGCCGGAGCACCATTTCCTCACGCGGCGTCAGAGTATGAAGAACCTCTGAGAGCTGTTCACGCAGCATTTGGAACGTGGCCGCCTCTGCTGGCGCAACCGATTCATCGTCCGGAATAAAATCTCCGAGATGGCTGTCGTCCGATTCACCGATCGGGGTTTCTAGCGACACAGGATCCTGCGAGAGCTTCATAATCTCCGCAACCTTGCCCACCGCCATACCGATATCCGCAGCGACCTCATCACAGGTCGGCTCTCTGCCGATCTTCTGGAGAAGCTCTCTCTGACTGCGCGAAACCTTGTGGATCGTCTCCACCATATGTACCGGGATCCGAATGGTACGCGCTTGGTCCGCGATCGACCGCGTGATAGCCTGGCGTATCCACCAGGTGGCGTAGGTTGAGAATTTATAACCGCGCGTATGATCAAACTTGTCCACTGCTTTAATAAGCCCGAGATTGCCCTCCTGAATGAGATCCAAAAAGAACATCCCTTTGCCGACATACCGTTTGGCAATCGACACAACCAGCCGCAGATTCGCCTCAACGATCTTCTGCTTCGCCGCTTCATCGCCGTTTTCCATGCGGATGGCAAGCGCCGTCTCCTCGTCCTGGCGCAAAAGCGGAATCTGACCGATTTCTTTTAAGTACATCCGCACAGGATCGTCCACGGCGAGTCCTTCCTGTGAGAGAGCCTTGACCATATCCTCGGGCATTTCAAAGCTCTCAACCTCATTTTCGATCTCCTCTAGCTCGTCCGCATCCAGTTCATTCTCGCGGAAATCCCCAGCGGTACGCGCTTCTTCCTCCAGAGCTTCCAGGTCGGATTCCTCCGCCCCCGTGCTTTTCATGTAGTCCGCACTCTCCGGCTCGGTATCGTCGTCCGCCACGGAATTTTCGTCGTATTCATCTGTAAACGTTTCTTCATCAAGACTGTCGTCGTCCGTATAAAGATCGTTCTTGTAATCGTCTTCGTGATTCTGATGTTTCATATGTTCACCATACCGGCATATGCCGCAATGTAAATTTCGCTTTTCCTTGGTGGTCTTGTACTCTCGACTCCTTTTTTCGCCATTCCTTCGCTGCCGGGTGCGATTTCCCGACAGAAACGGCGTTTGTATTTGTTTTAAGGATGCGCACATGCAGCACATCCGCGTTTCCTTTGTCAGTTGATATCGTTCAAGAAGCCACGCAGAATCTTCGAGCGGCTCTGGTGACGGAGCTTGCGCAGTGCCTTTGCCTCAATCTGGCGAATGCGCTCGCGCGTAATGTTGAATTCCTTACCGACTTCCTCCAGTGTGCGTGTTCTGCCATCCTCCAGACCGAACCGGAGCTTGATGACCATCTCCTCACGCGGTGTCAGTGTATGGAGAACCTTGTTAAGCTGTTCCCGCAAGAGCTGATAGGAGACTGCCTCCGCGGGTGTAGGAGAGGAATCGTCTGGGATAAAATCACCGAGGTGGCTGTCATCCTCTTCACCGATCGGCGTTTCCAGAGATACGGGATCCTGCGCCGCCTTCATGATTTCTCGGATCTTATCCGCACTCATACCGAGCCGTTCCGCGATTTCATCCACGGTCGCTTCTCTGCCCAGTTCCTGTAAAAGCTGACGGGAGCAGCGCGATACCCGATGGATGGTTTCCACCATATGAACCGGAACGCGGATCGTTCTCGCCTGATCCGCAATGGCTCGTGTGATCGCCTGACGGATCCACCAGGTCGCGTAAGTCGAAAATTTATAGCCCTTGGTGTGGTCGAACTTTTCGACAGCCTTAATCAGTCCGAGATTGCCCTCCTGGATCAGGTCAAGGAAGTACATGCCCTTGCCGACGTATTTTTTTGCGATGCTGACCACGAGACGGAGGTTCGCTTCCACCAGTTCATTCTTTGCCGCCTCATCTCCCTCCGCAATTCGCTCGGCAAGATACAACTCACGATCGGAATCGAGCAGCGGGATTTTGCCGATATCTTTTAAATACATCCGTACCGGGTCGTCTACGGCAACGCCCTCCTCCGCAAGGAATTTATCAATGTCCTCGTTGTCGTCCACCTCCGAACTGCGCTCCATATCACCGTATTCGTCGTCGCTGTCGTCCATGTAGGTATTCGTGACCTCAATACCGCTGTTTTCAAGCACCTCGTAAACCTTATCGATCTGTCCCATATCGAAGCCGGAATACTCCACTGCCTCTAAAATATCGCTGTTTGACAGGGAGCCGCTCGATTTTCCTTTTTCGATCAGCCCCTGCATATCCATTTTCTTGTCGTTTTCCATTTTTCAAAATCCCCTGTTTTTCTAAGGATACTCTGAATACACCTTGCTTCTACGTCAAAAGTTTTGGATTTAAGAACGTTTCGACGTAAAAAACGACAGTGCTTCAGTTTCCTGAAAGAAAGCTCGTTTTCCTCCGTACCACATTTTTCCTCCGCCATTCGGCAGCGGAGTGCGGTTTAGGACTTTCTTTGTTCTCTTTTTCGATGGATAATTTCTTCCAGTGAAGTGTCCGCGCTGTTTTCCTGTGCACTGTCCCGCAGAGACGCAGCATAGGTGCGGAAGGTTTTCTCGTCATTTCCGGCGAGCTCGCTCCGGACGGCAAGCATTTTCGCAGCCCGTCCGATTTCCTCCGGTGTAAAATCCTCACCCATATAGCTGATGGACACCGGCTCCTCAGGCCGGCGACCTTTCAGCCATGTGTATATTCGTTTGCCGAGTGCAGTTTGAAAAACATCCTCAGACAGAAGCATTTCCTGATCGGCAATCGCCATATATTCCGGGTGGAGCAAAAGCATACCGAGTACCTCCTCCTCCATGCGCGCCGCTTTCGGCTGTTTTGCGTAATCGGGATTGACTCTGTCGGATAGTCCGGTAGTCACACGGATCAGCTCCTCGCGCCGTTTTTTGTCGTTTGCCCGATTGTTGCGCCTCCGCTGCGCCTCCACATCTCCCCGCACGCTTTTCGGTTCTACGGCGAACGCCTGCGCCGTCCGCGCAATATAGAGATCACGCTCCACTTGGGAATACACCCCGGCAATATAGCGGCAGACCTCCCCGATGGCACGGAGCTTTTCATCGGTATCGTCGAGATTATATTTTCCCCGTCGTACACCATCCAATATGTAATCGAATTTACTCCGGCTCCCTTCGATCACGGCACGAAACGCGTCTGCGCCGTTCTTTTTGATAAACTCATCCGGATCCTTTCCCTCCGGCAGCCGCAGAACCCGCACAGTCAGTCCCGCTTTTTCGAGGATCGGGATTGTACGTGCGGTAGCCTTTTGCCCAGCTTCGTCACTATCGTAGCAGAGGGTAACGTTTTCGCTGTATTTTTTCAGGATCCGTGCCTGTTCGTCGCCAAACGCAGTTCCGAGTCCTGCCACTGCGTTTTCGAATCCGGCGGCATGAAGTGCGATCACGTCCATATATCCTTCACACAGGATAAAACCGTTTTCGCAGTGGTTCTTGGCATAGTTCAGCGCAAACAGGTTCCGGCTTTTTTTGAATGCGGTTGTGTCCGAAGTATTCAGATACTTTGGCTTTTCCTCTCCTAACACTCTGCCGCCAAAAGCGATCACGTTGCCGGACACGTCGATGATCGGATACATCACCCGTCCACGGAAGTAATCATAATATCCACGATCGTTTTTACCGCAAAAATAGCCTGCGCGCAGTTCTTCCTCCGTAAATCCGCGGCTCTTCATATGCTGTAGGGTCATTGAGCCATAGGGAGGCGCATATCCAAGTCCGAAATGGCGCACCGTTGCCAAGGAAAGTCCTCTCTTTTCAAAGAAGTATTCCCGTCCCGGCGCGCCGTTTTTTTCATCAAACAGCATATCGCGGTAAAAGCGCGCCGCCTCCAGGTTCATCTCCAGGATCCGCTTCCGGGTGACGCCTTCTTTTACAAGGGTATCGCCATCCCACGCAGGTAGGGAAACGCCGGCTTTTTCAGCGAGAAATTCTACCGCCCCCCTGTAATCGAGATTCTCGATTTTCATGATGAACGTGATTACGTCTCCGCCAGCGCCGCAACCGAAACAGTAAAAGCTCTGTGTCGCCGGATAGACTGTAAACGATGGTGTGCGCTCGCTGTGAAACGGACAGAGTCCTTTTTCATTTGTACCGGTTTTGCGCAGCGTCACATAGCTTTGGATAATCGTTTCAATGTCGCAACGCGTCCGGATATCTTCAATTACGGAGGATGGGATCACTTTTTACACCTTTTGCTTCTGTCATATTTTTCCATCTTTATCGCCTGTCATGTACCGCCCGTACCGTTCCAAACTTTTGGGATATACAGTTCCTCATACAGATCGATCGCGTATCGATCCGTCATGCCGGAGATATAGTCGCACACACAGCGTTCCGTACCGTCCAGCGCGCGCCGATCCCTGTAGAATGGCGGCATTTTTCCGGGATACTTGCAGAAATAATCGAACAAAGACGCAAGAAGAGCCCTTGCTTTACATTCTTCCCTTTTCGCCGCTGGATTGTAGTACACACGATCGAAGAGAAACTGCCGCAGAGCGGATGTTGCCTCTCCAACCTCTTCGGTCATAGCTATCCGCTCCGCACCGTTTTCGATAACGGACGAAACCATGCGGTTGATCCGTTCACTGTGCGTATTACCAAGGATTGCACACAGCTCACGCGGTATGTCCGATTCTTTGAGAATCCCGGCGCGGCAGGCGTCGTCTATATCGTGATTAATGTAGGCAATCCGGTCGGCATACTTGACAATCACGCCCTCTCGGGTAGATGCCATATGCTCTCCTGTATGGTTGACGATCGCGTCGCGCACCTCCCATGTGAGATTCAGTCCCGCACCGCCGTTTTCCAACACCTCCACCACGCGCAGGCTCTGCCGATAGTGGGCAAAATCCGGGGAATAGAGTGCTCGCATGACCTCCTCACCGCAATGTCCGAATGGTGTGTGGCCAAGATCGTGACCGAGTGCCGCAGCTTCACAAAGGTCCTCGTTGAGCAGCAGGGCGCGTGCGATAATCCGTGCAATCTGAGCAACCTCCAGCGTGTGGGTCAGTCTCGTACGGTAATGCTCGTCGGCTGGAAGCAGAAAAACCTGCGTCTTGTGCATCAGTCTGCGAAACGATTTGCAATGGAGAATTCGATCTCGATCTCGTTGGAAATCCGTGCGCATGGGACAGGGTGGGATCGCTACCTCTCTGCCGCGTGTATTCTCACACAAAAAGGCATACGGAGACAGGTTCTGCCGTTCTCTTTCATAAAACAGCTCCCGCACACACGCCATACGCCGTCCTCCTTTTTTTCGCCGGAACACCTGAAAAACCGCTGATTTCACATAGCTTTTGCACCGAAAGAATATGAACCCGCAATTCTCACGAAAAAACATAATGGATTCAGCTTCCCATCTAATAACAAAACATAATATACGCTTCTTATTTCTTTTTTACTTTTTTCTATTCTTGTGCTATGCAAAATCGGACTTCACAGTGCAAAATTCGACTTTTTATCGTCATGCTCTCTGTGATAACACATAAACTCGATGGATTCAGTGCATCTCTAAAAAACAGGGATACAGGAAAAGCAAGCTCCGCTGCAATACGGCACCTGCCCTCCTGTTCTTTATTCGTTTGACAGCGAGGTGAGCCGCTCCTCACTGCTCGTCTGTGCGACCGTTGTCCTGCCGCCTGTTGCCTCCGCAATCCTCCGATACAGATCATCCGCCTTTTCCGCAGGGACAGACAGTTGCACACGAACCTCCGCGTCAAACACAGTGTTCTCCTCGATGGCATTCCATTTGGAAAAATATGCGGTCAGCTTCTGGTAATCGGCGTAGCTGCATTTGCATTCCGCTATCACATACGGAACATATACTGCAAATCCCGCCGCATCGATCGCCAGTTTTGCCGTCTGTGAGTATGCGCGCACCAGTCCGCCGGCACCGAGCAGGATCCCTCCGAAATAGCGTGTCACAACCACACACAGATCCGTTGCTCCCGCCATTTTCAGCACGTTCAGCGCAGGCATACCGGCAGTGCCGTGCGGTTCTCCCGCATCCGAAAACCGGGCAATCGACCCGCCATCCAGAAGATATGCGTATACATTATGGGTGGCGTCCCCATATTCGTGGCGGATCTCTTCAATGAAAGCACGCGCCTCGTCCTCACTGCGTACCGAAGCGGCATTTCCGATAAAGATTGATTTTTTCTCCTCCAACTCCACGACAGCCCGTTTCGCAAGGGTTATCCGACGCGTTGTCTCCGTCCTGTCCTTATCCTTTGCCATGCTTTATCCTCTCTCACCGTTCCGTTTCATCCTCATCTTCCTCCGATGGCATATGGGAGTCGAACTCCTCCTTTGTAACAACATATGCGCGGATCTTCCCGTACAGTACGTCGTCCGCGGTCACAGTCACAAGAATTCCGTCCGGCACATAAGATACCTCCACTTCGTCACCAAGCTGATAGATCACCGAGGTAACCGCTCCTTTTTCCGGTGGAATGAACAGCTGCAAGTGGCGTTTTCCACGCAGTATGTCGATCATTTCTTCCAGTTTTACAGCAAGAGAAGTGAGGCCTGCTCCCGTTTTTGCCGAGATGAATACGGTGTCCCGCCTCTCTCCTGCCGTCAAACGGCGCACCTCACCGAGCGATTCGGACGGAAAACCTGCATCGCATTTATTGAATACATAAAGAATCGGCTTTTCTCCAGCTCCCAGTTCTGTCAGAAGATTGGTTGTGACCTCCGTCTGTGCTGCGAATTCCGGATCGGAAGCATCAATGACGATCATAAGAAGATCCGCGTAGGTCGCTTCCTCCAAAGTAGATCGGAACGCCTTGATGAGATGGTGTGGCAGATTTCGAATGAAGCCTACCGTATCGGTCAGCAGAATCTCACCGCCGCCTGGGAGCGTATACTGTCTCGTCGTTGTGTCCAGTGTAGCGAACAGTTTGTCCTCCGCCAAAATCCCGGCGCCGGTCAGTGCATTTAATAAAGTGGATTTGCCAGCGTTCGTATAGCCGACGATTCCGCACTGGACAACCCCGGAGCGTTCCCGTTTGGTACGCATGGTTCGCCGATTCTTTGCCACCTCATCGAGCTGCGCTTCCAAAGATGCAATTTTTTCCTTCATGCGCCGCTTGTCAATTTCCAACTTTGTTTCACCAGGTCCGCGGGAGCCGATGCCGGTGCTTTTCGCGGCTCCACCCATACGGGACAGTTCCTTTCCATGTCCGACCAGTCGCGGAGCCGTGTATTTCAGCTGTGCCAGCTCGACCTGTAATCTGCCCTCGGCGGTTCTGGCGTGCGCAGCGAAAATGTCAAGAATGAGCATACTCCGGTCGATTACCTGCACATCACGCGAGATGGCATCCTCCAGCGATTTGATCTGTGACGGCGACAACTCACAGTCGAATATCACCATATCCGCTTCGAGATTGACGCATAGCTCCGAAAGCTCTTGCACCTTACCGCTGCCGAATACTGTTTTGCTGTCCGGCGCATCCCGAAGCTGGGTGAGAATCGCCGCTGTTTCGCCGCCTGCTGTATCCAGAAGCCGCTCCAGTTCCCGCAGACTGACGAGACATTCTGCCTCTCCGCCCTGCGGATGGATCGCGCAGAGAATACCTTTTTTCGCCTTTTTTTCCACTATCCTGTTATCCGTCTGTTCCATACCATGCTCTCCTCTCTGACAACGGCTTTCACTGTCCTTCGCTCCGTCCCGCATTCCCGTGAGAAAACGCTGATTTCAGGCTGATTTTGCGGCCAAGCCCGCATTCGGCGCATTCTCGGAAAGAAAAAGCCGGACAGGAATAGAAAGACATATTTGTCCTCATACCTGCCCGGCGTATTTCCCGGACGTTTGGAATTCGCTCGCCACAAACAATTATTTATTGCCGCGACCTTCAAGACGCTTCTTGAACTTGTCCACACGACCACCGGCATCTACATACTTCTGCTTGCCGGTGAAGAAAGGATGGCACTTGGAGCAAATGTCCACGCGCAGTTCACCGTTAGCATCACCCTTAGTAGAGCGAGTAGTAACAGATTCACCACAGGCGCAGCGGATAGTTACTTCTTTATATTCGGGATGGATTCCTGCTTTCATTGTTTTCACCTCATTCCGCAGATATTCACGACGAATAGTATACCACAGTCCGATGGAAAATGCAATAGCTTTCTGAAATTTTTTTCATGCAGAGAAACGTATTTTTTTGTTTTTTCTGCTCCAACCCGCTAAATCTCCCTCATATTCTACCGATTTTTCGCATCACACCTTTGATTCAATCTCCTTTTTCAGTCGGCTTATACTCTTCTTTTCCAACAGCGGGATATTCGATTGGGATATCCCGAGCACACCCGCCACCTTCATTTGTATCATCTTCCGTCTGCCGGATAGGCCGTAGCACATCTTACTGATGATCTGTTCCTGTTCGCATAGTCCCGCGACCGCCTGCCGAATCGTCGTTTCGTCCTCATCCAGCTCCAGATTCCGACTGATCATGTTTTCATCGGAGCAGGTACATCGGAAAGAAGCAGCTCATTGCTGTCTCAATCCATGTGCAGCGGCTCATCGATAGAGATACCCTACTTATGAGACGCATTTTTTCGGACATACAGCGTATGGCTCTTATACAGGATGTAATTTCGGCTTTTTCTTTTCGTCATAAAAAACATGGAGAACACCGTCTTGGCATTCTCCACGTGACAATGTTCTGTTTTATAATACAATCGCGTCTGTGTTTCCCTTTTGCCTGTCGTACAGCCGCTGCAGCATATCTACAGTTCCCTCGATGGTAAACGGTCCGCGAATCTTGTAGGCAGGAATCGAAAAATAGAGCTTATCCTGTGCGTTCAGACGGGGATCGTATGCGGCGAGATAGTGTGGTATCAGCACGTCCACAGCATGATTATACGCTTCCGGTGCCTCCATTGGGCGGGTATACCGGACATTTGCGAACAGTCGTTTTGCCGCAGCATGCCGCTCGCGGTTGACGGCATATCCGCGATTGAATAGTTCCTCTGTTTTTATTTCCTTTAGCATCTGTACCGCCTCATAATCGTTTCCGCGAGTGAGCAGGTACGTGTCACAGTTATACAGGATGCACTGCATAAATCCATTTGCGGTGTCGAGCCGGACAGAGGAGGATTCTCCGTGTGATGAATAGCCGATCACAACCGCCAGAGTGTCCATCAGTCCTCGGCGGATTTTATCGACGTCCGCTTCTGTGTAGATCCCGGCGCGCAACGCTTCTGCTGCAAGGGTGGCGGTATAGTCGCGTCTTTTGATGTTTTCTGTAAACAGCGTATTACCGGCGCGCAGTCCGTTATTCTCCGTCATTTCCGTCATGATACGTAACCTCTTCCGTTTCTGTAATGTGACAGTGTCCGTCCTCCGTCTGTATATCGTCCACGCGCCAGTGGATGCCGTCCTCGTCCGTTCCATCTTCATCTTCCAGATACCCGTCCACAATGCCCTCCTCGTTCCGTCTGGCATTTTCATCCGTCACGCGGATTTCATCGTCTGCGCGGTCACGCTCGCCGAACCACTTCTCGTAATTTTTTCCGGCGTTTACCTTTCGGATAATGATCTCCGCCTCACGGCTCTCCAATATCTCGATAGAACCGCGGCAACGCTGTTCAAACGCGACGTACAGCATATCGGCAAGCTCTCGATCCGTGATCTTATCATCAGTGTCTGTTTTAATGTAGTAGAAAAGCTCCGTCACCTCACCAATGATGTACGCGTAATTTTCACGGTTCACATAGTGCGAACGGCAGAACCTCCGGACGATCTCACCAACGGCACCGAGTCCGAACTCGATCCGCTCATTGTCCGCAAGCGATTTCTGGCGGATCTCCGAAATCTCCCGCGCTTCCTCAGGCAGAAGCGTGATGCCGTATTTTTCGCTGTAGCTGTTGAGGGCGAGAATTTCTCCCTCCACCGGTACTACGGCGAAATTTTCCAAGGTTATCAGTCCGTTCACAATCATTTTCCTTTCCGGGCTTTATTATTAGCAAAAAAACTCTTGACAAGCCGATTCTTTTGTGGTATACTATATATGATTTGGGGTACTGTATTTTGTGCCGTATCTGCATCGACACTCTATCAGTATACCATGTACGGCTTGTTTTGTCAAGCCTTTTTTTGTTATTTCACCTCAAGATACAGACATATCACCGAAGAACAGGTTCATTTTCGGAAACTTTTCCCATTCCACAGCGTCTGATACATGAGGTTCAAAGTGGCTTCTGTGCCTCCAATGCTTTGATCGGTACCCCTTTTTCGGAAAAATTCCGCTCGTATTCGGTCATTATATTCATCGCCGCACGTTCGGAGTGGTGCAGATCCTCTGTGCAGAACGAGAGCAGGAACGGACTTTCAGCGACCGTCTCACGGGAATAAGCAAAAAGCACGTCGTTGTCTGTCTTAAAACGGAAGAAACCTCCGGGAACCAATACGCGCAGATATGCTCTGAGGAACACAGGACTGGTCAGCCGCCGGTTCGCGTATCCCTTCTTCGGCCACGGATCGCTGAAATTCGCGTAGATGGTCTTTACGGAATTTTCCGGCAGATGTGCGAGAATCTGCGCTGCATCGCCCACAGTAAACCGGACATTGCCGCGCAGGTCTTGCGGAATGTCCCACGTTTCTCCATACGGATAGATTATTCCCTCCGGTGTTTGCCATCCGCCGTGCGGTGCCTTGTGTCCGAGTCCCCTTCCCTCCGCGTATTTTTCGACCGCACAGACAGCGACATCCGTGATCTTTTCCACGGCAAGATAATTGTATTCCGGTTTCTTTTCGGACAAAGCAGTGATAAATCCACCTTTGCCGCAGCCGATTTCCACACACAGCGGACGGTTTTCAGCATACGAGTTCGGCAGATCATCCCAGATCTCAGCTTCACTTTGCCACACGAGCGGAGAAAGGCATGCCAATCTTTCATTTCCGTACCGCTTTTTTCGCATTCTCATATTGATTATTTCTCCGTTTTTTGATAAAATATAGTAAGAGCGTTGCAGATACCGTTATTATACCATATTTCCGTTGAAATGTCTATGATGATTTTTTGTAGGGAGGCCCGTTGTGCTTTTGTGTCAAAAAGCTCGGATGTATGGGTCTTATGATACCTCCTCAAAAACAACCTGAATGCAGCGCATCTATGGCTTTCCAACTGCATTACGCTTATCGCCTACAAAACAATTATTCGACTGTATAAAAAAACAAAACACAAGAGAGGTGAAGCCTACAAATGGATCTGAGTCTTTTCTGTACGGGATTGGAATCCTCGCTGATCAAACGCGGCATACCGCCGGAGAACGCCAAACGACAGGTGGCAACGCTCGCGAAAACTTTTACCGATGAGGATCGTGCCGAAATTGAAAACATCACATCCAGCGAAGAAGTTGAAGAGATCGCTGATGGAATCGCGTCCATTCTCGCAAAAAACAAATCTGTCCCGCGTCCGGCAGATACAAGGCCGCCGGAGGAATCGAACCGCCCACAAGAACGCACGGAGACTCCGATACAGCTGTCTCCCGCCCCATCGCAAAAGCCTGTGCAAAATGCAGCGGACTTTTTCGCTCCTCCCGAGAGTGCGGACAAAACCGCCCGAGGCAGCGTGATCTTTTGGGGAGGCTTTATCCTTGCACTTCCGTTTATATTCGCCGTTCTTTCTCTCATCATTGCGCTGTTCGGTATATGCTACATCGCTTTAATCGGTGCCATTATCGGTTTTGTTCTCGCACTGATCGCCATTGTTGCCGTTGGCTGCGGCGTATCTCTGGTAGGCATCATCTACGGCATCACACAGCTGTTCTCCTTTGTGGCGGCAGGGGTATACGAAATCGGACTTGGCGTTATGATCGCTGGCGCGGTTCTTTTCACCGCGGTAATCCTCTACAACGCCGCCGTTCGTTTCCTGCCGTGGGTCATGCGCTGGCTCACCGTGTTCTTCGGATTCGTGTTCGGAAAGCTCCGACAACTCTTTTACGTGGTCAGAAGGGAGTGCTATAAGTTATGAAACCAGCATCCATCATTGCGTTGATTATCTCCGTCATGCTGATCGTGATCGGCTTTTCCACCTGTTTGATCGCAAAAAACATGGCTTCGGCAAATGGGGAGCTGCTCTTCTCTGAAAAAAAAGAGGAGGGACTGGTCAACCGCTTCACTTTCAACGAAAATGAGGAGGTTTCCAAAATCGAACTGAATGTGAACGATGCATCGATCTACCTATATGGACAAAGCGATCTGTCCGAACCATACGTGGAGATTGTCAATTTCCGCGACAGCTACTACACCGCAACCCACGCGAACCAGGTATTTTCCTTTGATGAGGTACCGGATGTTCTGTCCATGTTCAAATTCTGGGAAAACGGCTTCTCGTTTCGTGGAATGCGTTACATCGTGAATTTCAACAACCGGAAAACGACTGGAGAAAAGATTATCCGTGTATATCTTACCCCCTCCACCGGTACGCTTAAGTTGCTTGACATCCAGGGCGATAATTGCAAAATCTATCTTGAAAAGCTTTCCGGCGGTGCTGATTATAAGGTCAACATTCCCCATGGCTCGATCAGCATGGATACCGTGAACGTCAGTTCCAACTTCCAGATCACCGGAGAGGAACTGACGATGGAACTGAAATCCACCCGCATTGCCAAATGGCTCGTGAACTGTTCACAGCTGCAGATCAAAGGAGAGAGCGTATTTGTCAACCGTGCGGAGCTTACCTACACGGACGGCATGACAGACATCACAACCACACAGGCGGTTTCCACCTTCAACTGCGATTTGACGAGCGATAACGGAACCGTGTACATCAACGGCAACGCGCTGGGCAATTCATTCAGCCAATCCGCATCCAACGGGGCGACTTGGATCGTCCATACAGAAAGCGGCACGATCGCCCTGCAAAACGCCACATCCCCGATCCCCGGCAGCAGCTACGACACAAGCGGTACGACGACAGAGACAGAATCAGAAACGACAGAGTGAGCGTTTGCATCTCGCAACCACACAAACACATAATAAAGGAGTATCATTATAATGGAATATACATATAAGACCAAGGGAACTTGCAGCTCGAT
>CAVIKO010000019.1:22198-22851 GCA_963643035.1 bacterium | reverse complement strand
GTTCCGCCTGGATGACGGTATCATTCACAGCGTTGTTTTCACGGGCGGCTGCAACGGCAATCTGAAAGCAATCTCTAAACTCGTGGAAGGAATGCCAGCGGAAAAAGTGATCGCGCTGCTGGAAGGCAACACGTGCGGTCCGAAGCCGACTTCCTGTGGCGATCAACTTGCCAAAGCATTGAAAGCAGCTCTGGCGGAGAAATGATTCTTCCACCCGCATAAAAATGGATCAATCCCCAAGGATTTAGACAAGAAAAACAAGCACCTAACACAGAAATATCTTAAATACCGCGGCTTTGCTCCTGATCTCATCGGGAGTAAGGCCGTTTTTTTGTTGGTCCGTTCGTAATTGTATAAATTCGTATGTTTCAAGCCACTGTACCTCCGCGGAAAAATAGGACATGATCTTATCCCGTGTGGTGCGATATCCCATGTGTGTGAGCTTTTCGCTGAAGCGCAGATTTTCTCGGTGAGTTCAACTGAGGAGGTTCTGAATGATTCGGCTGTGGTGGCTGTGTTGACTGTCACAAAGGTGCCATCGCCATAGTGGATGGCAGCGACTTCATGATTTTCCGAACATTTTACGTATGTTTCCCTATCAGGCATCCACCCAAAGCAGAACAAGCGTTTCCAAAATTTACAAAATCTATTGC
>CAVIKO010000019.1:0-22188 GCA_963643035.1 bacterium | reverse complement strand
ATAATACATTGTACATTGTTTTGTGAGGTAGCAAGCATGGCACAGATTCTTCCTTTGGCGGTTGGTGATATACTGGAGTTCAAAAAAGAGCATCCCTGCGGCAGTCGGCGGTTTACCGTGATGCGCATCGGCAGCGACATTCGACTGATTTGCTGCGGCTGTGGTCGGGATATGACTTTACCGCGCGAAAAGGTGGAGAAAGCGACCAAAAAGCGACATCCTGCCGCTGAAGAGACAGTCGGCAGAGAGAATGGAAACGGAGGATTGCATGAATCATGAATGGAAAAGAAATCTATCCGAACGACACAACAAGCTATACGCCTGATGCCTTTATACCGACAGAGGACAATGATCCATCGCTTCTTGAGAACAGACGTTACACCCATATGCCCTCCATGCGCAAGGTATTATCTCTCTGCTTTTTCCTGCCTGCGCTTCTGATGACCCTTGTCTATCTCTGCACACAGGTCTGGCCCGCCGGAGACAATGCGGTGCTGGTTCTCGATCTGAACGCGCAATATGTGTATTATTTTGAAAAGCTGCGCAATGTAATCGTGTCCGGCGATTCCCTACTCTATTCCTTTGAACGCGCTCTCGGTGGGGAATTTCTCGGCATTTTCGCCTACTATCTGTCCAGCCCTTTGTCGGTTTTGGTTGCACTGTTGCCTAAAGCATGGATGACGGAGGCACTCTTTCTCCTACTTGTGGTCAAAACGGGGCTCTGTGGTTTTTCATTCGGCTATTACCTAATGAAAACAAGACAGGCGCGTCCTGTGTGGATGGTCGCTTTCTCCCTCTTCTATGCATTGTCAGCGTATGTGGTCGTGATGCAGCACAATGTAATGTGGATTGACAACGTGATCCTCTTTCCTTTTATCCTGCTCGGCATGGACGCGTTGATCCGTGAGGGACGCTTCCGACTGTATGTTTGTTCCCTTGCACTAGCCATCCTTTCTAATTTCTACATTGGCTACATGACCTGTTTCTTTCTCGCGGTCTATTTCTTCATCCGATATGCCACACTCACACCGGAAGAGAGAAATCCCCACATGGCGAAGCACGCATTTGGGAAAACCTTATTGCGGATGCTCCTCTTTTCGCTCCTTGCCGTGATGATCGCCGCAATGATCCTCTTGCCGGTATACTACAGTCTCTCGTTTGGAAAACTCACATTTTCCGAGCCAAAATACGAGGCAAAACAACTCTTTGATTGGCTGGAAATGCTGACAAAGGCGTTCTTCGGCTCTTATGACAGTGTGCGGCCATCTGGTATGCCGTTTTTCTTCTGCGGGACGCTGATGCCGCTTTTGCTGCCGTTATACTTCCTCTGCCCGAAAATCACGCTGCGAAAAAAGCTCGGCTCCCTTATCACCCTTTCGTTCTTCTTTCTGAGCTTCAATCTCAGCATCTTAGACATTCTCTGGCATGGCTTCCAACGTCCGAACTGGCTCAACGCACGTTTTGCCTTTATGTTTGTCTTTTTCGCCGTTCTCTGTACCTATGACGCTTTCCGGTATCTGCGGGAGACAGGTGTACGTAAGATCGGCGTCACAGCGATGTTCTCCGTTGTCCTGCTTCTGGTGATGCAGGCGATGGAATACGAAAACGTCGATGATTTTCTTACCGTATGGGCAGGCATTTTCTTCATCGCCGCGTATGCCGTCTGTGTGCCGTTTGCGCTGCGCAAGTCGAATCAGGACGCCGTATCTCTGTACACGAATCGGGAACTGCTGCTAGTTATGCTCATCGTCTTTGAGATGGTGCTGAACGGCGTGGCAATGACGTACTCTCTGGATGCGGATGTCTCGTTCACCACACGGCGGTCGTACCGGAATTTTGTGGACAAATATTCCGCCGCATCTGATATGGTAAAAGCCATTGACGCGGAGAAATACGGAGCGGACAGCTTCTATCGTGCGGAGAAAACCTCCCACCGCAAGAAAAACGACAATTTTGCCATTGATATTAACGGACTGTCCAACTCCACCTCCACGCTCAATGCAAAAACCATCACGTTTTTGCACAACATCGGTCTGTCCGCACGTTCGCACTGGTCGATGTACTATGGCGGCACTCCTGTTTCCGACGCGATTTTTGACGTGCGTTATCTGCTCGTGGATCGTATGACGAACGATTATGTACCTGATTATGTGGATACGCTCTATACCCATATCGCGGATTCCTCCCTCACCGGCAGCGAAAACGACGCGCTTGAGATCTATGAAAATCCGTTCACACTTGGGATCGCATTCGGCACAAGCAGCGCGATCCGGGATTACGCGGAATATCGCGCGGACGATGAAAAAAAGTGCGAGGATGCCGGAACCGCGACGATTGCCTCACAATACGCAAACGCTGTGGAATACCGTACACCATTTGAGATGATGAACCACATGCTCTCCGCAATGCTGGGAGAGGAAATCGAGGTATTCACGCCGGTGGATGCGCGCGAGACCTCCACACCGGGACTGGATCCAACATTCACGACCGGTCACAGAGGCTACACAACAGATGGCAGCGGTCTTACGGCGAAAATTGTATATGAACTGGACATAACAGAATCCCTTCCGCTGTATGTGTATTTTCCGAGTGACTATCCGCGTGATGCCACAATGAAGCTCGACAAGGGTAACGTAGGCAAATTTTTCACGGACGATTCGTTCTGTGTACAGGAGCTGGGCATTCTTGAGAACGGAGAACATGAATTTGCGCTCTATCTGGATGAGGAGGAGATTTACCTTGCGTCCGGCTGTGACTACTTCTGGTACTTCCACGAAGATACGTTCCGCGATGCGATGGAACGGTTATCCGCAGGTTCCATGACCGCCGTTTCTAAGCGTGACGACCGGATCGACGGTACCATCACATTGTCTGAGGGAATGGACACTGTTTTCACAAGCATCCCATACGATGCAGGCTGGATTGTCACAGTGGACGGCGAACAGACGGAAACGTTCTGTATTGCGGACGCGCTGCTCGGATTTGCAGCTACACCCGGCGAGCATACTGTTGTGCTGAAATACCGCCCGGATTGCGTAAAATATGGAATCTTGCTGTCCGCCATCGGTATCGTTGCTTATGCGGGACTCTCTTACTGGGATTGGCGACGCAGAGATTTTGCAGGTTGAGGATAAAGCTATGATTGCAACATTATACGGTTTGGTTTTCGCGGTTGACCCCGTATCCTGCATGGTTATTGTAGAATGCGGTGGGGTCGGCTATCAGGTACAGGTGTCGGCAGGAACGTTGCAATATCTTCCCTCCCCTGCCTATCGTGCAGATGGGGAAGAAATTCCAAACGCCCAAAAAGTCCGCCTGTATACCCATATGGTATTGCGGGAGGACAATCTCGATCTGTTTGGTTTTTACACAAAAGAAGAAAAAGACGTTTTTGAACTGCTCATTTCCGTATCTGGTGTCGGCCCGAAAGCCGCAATGTCGATTCTATCGCTGATGACACCGCGCAGACTTGCTATGAGCATTGCAGCAGAAGACACCAAATTCATTTCCAAGGCTCCCGGTGTCGGTGCTAAGACAGCAGCGCGCGTGATTCTGGAACTGAAGAGCAAATTTGCCAAGCTCTATCCGGAGACGGACGGTATTCCGGATGCGCCGACCGCACCGAAACAGGCACCCTCTCCGAATACAGCAAAGCTGTCGGATGCCAAGGAGGCTCTCGCGGTACTTGGCTATTCCCGTTCGGAAATCGTCGCCGCTCTGAAAAACGCTTCAACAGAGGATTCTTTGGAAGACATTATCAAAAAAGCCCTCACACAGTTGATGAAGTAACCGCAGTAGATTTTTCTTGATACCCCCGGAAACAGATCGTCATTTTCTGACGATAGCATTTGCGGATAAAAGGTATTTATCCCGATTGGAAAGGAGCAGCTCTTGGACAACAACGAATTGGATTTGGATTTGGAAAGCCGGATCGTTTCTTCAAGCTATACGGCAGAGGATGCGGAAAACGACAATTCGCTCCGACCACATACATTAAGTGAATATATCGGTCAGGAAAAAGCGAAGGAGGTTCTGCAAATCTACATCGACGCCGCTAAACTGCGCGGAGATACGCTCGATCATGTGCTGCTTTACGGGCCTCCTGGACTTGGAAAAACTACCCTATCAGGGATCATTTCCACCGAAATGGGAGTAAACCTGCACATCACGTCGGGACCCGCCATTGAGAAAAAGGGAGATCTAACTGCGCTGCTCGCCAATCTTGGGGAGGGCGATGTCCTCTTCATCGACGAGATTCATCGCTTGTCTCGTGCTGTCGAAGAGATTCTCTATCCGGCAATGGAGGATTTCGCACTCGATCTTGTCATCGGCAAGGGACCAGCCGCGCGCAGCATCCATCTTTCTCTGCCACGCTTCACCCTGATCGGCGCCACGACCCGTGCCGGCCAGCTTTCCACACCGCTGCGCGACCGCTTCGGCGTGCTTTTGCGACTGGAGCTGTACACACCTGAGGAATTGTCCACCATTGTGTCCCGCAGCGCGGGAATTTTAGATGTGCCGATCACGGCGGACGGTGCCTTGGAAATTGCTTCCCGCTCCCGCGGTACGCCTCGTATCGCCAACCGTCTTCTCAAGCGTGTACGTGACTACGCGCAGGTACGCGGAAATGGCAAGATCACACTCGACATCGCACAAGACGCGTTACGAATGTTGGAGATCGACGAGCTTGGTCTGGACAACACCGACCGGCGGATGCTGGAAACCATCATTCGATTCTACGATGGCGGTCCGGTAGGACTGGATACACTCGCCGCTACGATCGGAGAAGAGGCGGTAACGCTTGAGGATGTGTATGAGCCGTACCTTTTGCAGCTTGGCTTTCTGAGCCGGACGCCTCGCGGTCGTATGGTGACAAGGCAAGGCTACGCTCATGTAGGACTGCCGTTCCGTCCGAAAAATGTCTTAAGCGAAGCTGTGGTGGATGGACAGCTCTCCCTCGGCGAATATCGGGACACAGAGGATACGGAAGAGCCTTGACGGCACATAGACAGCAACCGGATGCCGCCTATTTCCTGTTCCCCATCGTTGCAGGTACCTCGGCCACCGCTTTTCGCACAGGCAAAACTCTCACCGGAATCACGGACAGCTTTCGGTTTCCACAATCCATGAAAAATGGAATACACCGTGCATCCGCCCTCAGCTCGCCGCAAATGTTGACCGGAATCCGATATTTCACAGAGACTGCGGCGATTTTTCAGAGATAGTATGGACAGTTTTTCGAAAAGAAATACCGAAAAATTGCGTTTATCCCTTGCGCGGCGCACAATTTTATGCTATACTACTATTATAACGTTTGGATTTCTTATTTTTTGCCGAACGTACAGTTTTTATAAAAAAATTGCGTTGATGAGGTTCGCCTGCCGATAGAAATACGCACAGAGAGAAACGGCAAAACTTGCTGAAAGCCGTTTCCGTAGGATCGGTATCGCATTTCACCCTCGGAGCAGGAGCAATCCCGGTGGGACCGTTATCCCCACAAACAAGTGCCGGTTCACAATACGCCGGAATTTGGGTGGTACCGCGGAGCGCACAGCCTCGTCCCAATTTTTTTGGAGATGAGGATTTTTTTATGGGAAAAGAAATCATTTTATTGAGGTAAACATCATGCGATTTTTGATTATCCGCCACGCAGAGCCGTACTACCCGACGGATTCTCTAACCGAAAAGGGTTTTCGTGAAGCGGAGCTTCTCTCGAATCGACTCGTAAACGAACACATTACAAAAGCGTATGTATCCCCTCTCGGACGTGCCAAGCTAACCGCCAAGCCTACGCTCGACAGACTTGGTATAGAAGCGGAAGAACTCCCCTGGCTTCAGGAATTTTCCCGTGGATTAAAGACAAAATATATCGTGAAGGGCGGCGCGGAAAACAGCTGCCCGTGGAATATGCCTCCAGAAGACTGGATGCGTATTCCCGGCGTGTGGGATCCGGAGGCATGGAAAAACGCACCAATTTACGCGGGAACCGGTATTCCTGAAGCCTATGATGCAATCTCCGCAAATCTCGACACGCTATGTGCCGATTGGGGGTTTGTGCGCAATGAAACCGGCTTTTACGATGTGAAGCCCGGATACGAGGAATCCACGGACACCGTCGCGTTGTTCTGCCATCTCGGACTCGGAAACACGCTGCTTGCCCATTTTATGCACGCTTCTCTGCCGTTTGTATGGCACACGCTGTTCCTCCCTGTATCTTCCGTGACGACGATCATGATGGAGATGCACCGAGAACATACAGCAAACGCGAGACTAATCAGCGTTGGCGATACATCCCATCTTTTCGCAGGTGGTGAGCCTGTCTCCGCAAGCGGCCTGTACGCTTCAGAAATCCGCTGAAAATACCAACCACTTTATCAATCAATCTATCATATTCCTTAAGGATATGCCGAATCCATCGAGTTTTTACGTCAATAGTCTTGAACTTATGTACTTTTTTGACGCAAAAGCGATCTTAAGAACGAGCAGAATCACATAGAAATTTTGCGCAATATTCTAAGATTTAAGGGCTTTTTGACACGAAATCAACTTGAATTCAGCTGTTCCTTAATATTCTTTTATAAAAGGAAGAAAATCCATGAAAGAAACGCTACTGAAAATCAAAACGGATGCGCTTAAGGCTCTGTCGGATACCAGCGCCGATGTGGAAGCCCTGCGAATCCAATACCTCGGAAAAAAAGGAGAGCTGACCGCCGTACTGCGCGGTATGGGCAAGCTGTCCGCGGAGGAAAGACCGGTGATCGGTCAGCTCGCAAATGAGGTTCGCGCCGCCATTGAAGAAGAGATTGAAAAGAAAACAACTGCGCTCAAGGCGGCGGCACTGGAAGCAAAGCTCCAAGCGGAAAAGCTTGATGTAACCGTTCCCGGCGACAAGACGCCGGTCGGCAAGCCGCACCCGCTCGCGCTTGTACAGAGACAGTTGGAAGAAATCTTCCTCGGTATGGGTTATTCTATCGCAGAAGGTCCTGAGGTGGAATACGACTACTACAACTTCCAGGCACTGAACATTCCGAAGGATCACCCGGCACGCGATACACAGGACACCTTCTATATCACTGAAAATATTCTGCTCCGTTCCCAGACCTCCCCGGTACAGGCACGTGTTATGGAAAAGCAGAAGCCGCCAATCAAAATCATCTCCCCTGGCAGAGTATACCGTTCCGACGCCGTGGACGCGACCCATTCTCCGCTCTTCCATCAGTGCGAGGGACTGGTTGTTGATAAAGGCATCACGATGGGCGACCTGAAAGGTACGCTCGAAATGTTCGCACAGACCATGTTCGGCGCGGACACGAAAATTCGTTTCCGCCCACACCACTTCCCATTCACAGAACCTTCCGCAGAGGTTGATGTATCCTGTTTCGCCTGCGGCGGCAAGGGTTGTCGTCTGTGTAAGGGGGAAGGCTGGATCGAGATCCTCGGCGCCGGTATGGTACATCCGAACGTGCTGCGGATGTGCGGCATCGATCCCGAGGTATACAGCGGCTTCGCGTTCGGTCTCGGTATCGAGCGGATCGTCATGCTCAAATACCACATCGACGATATGCGCCATCTGTACGAGAACGACGTGCGTTTCCTGCACCAGTTCTGATACGAAAAGAATGCAGAGCGCAATCGTATTTCAATAGAAATCAGGAGTGAATATAGTATGCAGCTTTCCATGAATTGGCTGGCGGATTTCACGGACGTCAGCGATATTTCCATAAAAGAATACTGCGACCGAATGACCCTGACGGGTTCCAAGGTCGAGACATACGAGGTTTTGGCAGAGGATATCACCGGTGTGGTGGTCGGCAAGATCCTCTCTGTCGTACCGCACACAAATTCCGATCACCTGCAAATCTGCCAGGTAGACATCGGCGCGGCGGAACCTGTGCAGATCGTGACTGGGGCGCAGAATGTTTTCGCGGGCGCGGTGGTTCCCGTGGCAACCGACGGCTCTACATTGCCCGGCGACGTGAAAATCAAAAAAGGCAAGCTCCGTGGTGAGGTATCCTGCGGTATGCTCTGCTCCATCGGCGAGCTGGGACTGACCACGCACGATATGCCTGGTGCCATTGAAGATGGGATCCTCATTTTGAACGATGTGGGTCTGGCAGACGCACCGATTGGTGAGGATATTCGCAAGGTATTGCTGCTCTCTGACACCACTGTGGAATTTGAGATCACTTCCAATCGCCCGGACTGCCTGTCTGTGATCGGTTTGGCAAGAGAATCCGCCGTTTCCTTTGACCGCACACTCCATCTGCCGACACCGAAATGCCCGGAGAGCGCGAAGGATGGTGAAACCATCGACAAGTATTTAAGCGTAACGGTTGAAAATCCGACGCTTTGCACCCGGTATTCCGCACGCGTGATCAAAAATGTAAAGATTGCACCCTCCCCGCTTTGGCTCCGTATGCGTCTGCGCGCTTCCGGCGTTCGTCCGATCAATAACATTGTCGATATCACAAACTATGTTATGCTGGAATATGGTCAGCCGATGCACGCTTTTGACTACAAGTGCCTTGACGGCTCCCATATCATCGTGCGTAACGCTGCCGACAAAGAAGAGTATGTCTCTCTCGACAACCAGAAGCACACACTCGACTCCTCCATGCTCGTGATCGCAGACGAAAAGAAAGCGGTCGCGCTGGCAGGCGTTATGGGCGGACTGAACAGCGAGATCACGGACGATACCGCTACTGTGGTCTTTGAGTCCGCCATGTTCCATCCGGGCAATGTCCGCATCAGTGCGAAAAAGCTTGGTATGCGCACGGAATCCTCCGCCCGGTTTGAGAAGGGACTGGATTGTGAAAACACGATGTCCGCGCTCGACCGCGCCTGTGAACTGGTCGCACTTCTCGGTGCAGGTGATATCGTAGACGGCACCATCGATGTATATCCGGAAAAGAAAATCCCCTATGAAATGCCCCTCGACTGTGACCGGATCAACACGTTCCTCGGCGTACACCTGACGAGAGACTATATGGCGACGATTCTTCGCTCTCTTGATTTCAAGCTGAGCGACGATCTGTCCATGGTGACCGTGCCGACCTACCGTGATGACGTACGCTGCATGAACGACCTCGCAGAGGAAGTCCTGCGGATGTACGGCTATAATAAGGTCGAATCCACACTGTCCGCCGCTGCTACTCCGACTGTTGGTGCAAGAACGGAACGGCAGAAATTCGATATGCACCTACACGATATGCTCTGCGGCATGGGAATTGACGAAATCGAAACGTTTTCCTTCATCAGCCCGTCCTACTACACAAAACTCCGTCTTACGGAAGACGATATACGCCGCACCTCCGTGGTGATCTCCAATCCCCTCGGCGAGGACACCTCCGTTATGCGCACGACCCTGATGCCATCCATGCTGAAGGTGCTTTCCGACAATGTAGCGGTCAAAAATTACGACATTACCTTATTCGAACTGGCGAAAATCTATCTGCCTGGCAAAGAGGGAGAGCTTCCCGCGGAACCGTATCGGCTGTCCATCGGTTTTGTCGACACAAAGGGAAAGAACGGCAGCGGTTTCTATCGGATGAAGGGCTATCTGGAAGCGGTGCTTTCGATCGCCGGAATCGAGGATGTGGACTATGTTCCCTGCACCGACGAGCCGACATTCCATCCTGGTCGCTGTGCCAAAATCGTGAAGAACGGACAGACCATCGCACTGTTTGGGGAACTCCATCCGGCAACGGCAGACAACTACAATTTCACACTGCCTGTATATCTTTGTGAGCTTGACATGGAAGTCCTGTTCGCACTGCGCCGTGTGATGATGGATTACAAGCCACTACCGAAATATCCCGCGTTGGAGAGAGACTTTTCCTTCGTCTGCGATGAGGACACTCCAGTCGGCACCATCGCGCGTGAAATCAAGGCTACTGGTGGAAAGGTGATAGCCTCCGTGGATTTGTTCGACATTTACAGGGGTCCTCAGGTCGGCATCGGCAAGAAGAGCGTATCTTTTGCCGTGATGCTCCGTGCGGAAGACCACACCATGACGGATACCGAGGCGGACGACGCCATCCACAAGCTCTTGGATAAGCTCGCGGAAATCCACGGCATTACCTTACGAAAATAAAAAACGATATGGCAATGCGACATAAAGCAGATCCAACCGTTTTATGCCGCATTGCCGCTGAAATGGGTATAGGAGGCAACAAATATGAAAAAGACTTATCCAATGACCATCGCCGGACTGCATAGAGAGCTTCCCATCTGCAAACTGAACGACAATCTGGCAATCGGTGCGTTCGTCATTTTCGGCGATCCGGAACTGACCACAGCCGCAGCAAAAGCTCTGCTTGCGATCGCGCCGGCATACGATTACATTATCACGGCGGAGGCAAAAGGAATTCCGCTGGCACACGAAATGGCGCGTCTTGCCGGAAATCAGAAATATCTGGTTGCACGCAAAAAAGCAAAGGCGTACATGCAGGAAGTGTTTGACGTTCCGGTACACTCCATTACAACCGCCGGCGAGCAGCATCTATTCCTTGACAAAGCGGACGCTGATCTGATTCGCGGAAGCCGCATCTGTATCGTAGACGACGTAATCTCAACCGGAGAGAGTCTGCACGCGGTAGAGGAGTTGGTCAAGGCTGCAGGCGGGGAGATCGTCGGCAAGCTGGCAATTCTGGTGGAAGGCGATTCCCAGACCCGGAAAGACATCCAGTATCTTGAAAAACTGCCGCTCTTCCATCCGGACGGAACCATTCTTGAGGGATCTCTGCACTAAAAAAGAAAAGGAGCGTGGGAAAAGACTTTCTTGGAAAGTTTTTTCCCACATTCTGTCTGCAAATTATGAATATTTTGATTATCGGCGGCGGAAAAACCGGTGAAGAACTGATCGCATCGCTGCTTTCCGAGGGCCACAACCTATCCGTGATCGATCCGCTGTCCTCCGTCATTAACGATTTACAAGAGATATACGATGTGATCGGTATCTGTGGCAGCGGCGTTGTCTTGGAAACGCTGCACGAAGCCGGCGCGGAAAAAGCGGATCTTGTAATTGCCTGCACCTCGCAGGATGAAATAAACATTCTTGCCTGTGTCATCGCCAAACGGATCGGCGCGAAAAACTGTGTAGCACGGGTGCGCAATCCGGAGCTGAACCGTCAGATCGATTTCATGCGGCAGGATCTCGGCATCGACACGATGGTCAATCCGGATTATTCTGCCGCACACGCAATTTCCCGTATGCTGCGGATTCCAAGCGCGATGAAAGTCGATTCGTTTGCGAACGGCAGAATCGACATGGTACAGCTCAAAATCACGAAAAGCAGTCCTCTTGCCGGCGTCTCACTGCTCCAGCTGAAATCGCTCTACAAAACGCGTGTGTTGGTCTGTGCGGTGCAATGCGCGGCGGAAAACGGCGTTGACGGCGAGGTGATCGTGCCATCCGCGTCGTATGTGATCCGCCCGGGTGACATTCTCAATTTGACTGCGACGCATAGTGCCATCCACCGTTTTTTCCGAGAAATCGGCGCAGTAGGAGATCCAATCCGGAACGTGATGATTATCGGTGGCAGCAGAATCGCATATTATTTGGCGCACAATCTCACGGAGAGCGGTATGCGGGTCAAGATCATTGAGAAAAACCGCGACCGCTGTATTGAGCTTTCCAGAGAGCTGCCCAAAGCACGGATCATCCATGGCGACGGCACGGATCACGAACTGCTCATAGAGGAAGGAATCCGCGATATGGATGCCTGCATCGCATTGACCGGTATGGACGAGGGCAATATGGTTCTGTCCTTGTACGCGGCTGGGGAAGGAGTGCAGAAGGTTATCCCGAAAATCACGAAAAAACCGCTCCACACGATGGCACTTGACATTCATCTGGACAGTGCCGTCTCCCCCCTGCAGCTCACTGCAGACGTGATCGTATCGTATGTACGCGCACTTGGTCAGTCGAGCAAATCCTCCGCCATCCGAACATTATATAAGCTTGTCGGAGGCAAGGTAGAAGCGATGGAATTTGTGGCGACAGCTGATTCGTCCGTAATCGGTATTCCGCTTGTCGAGCTGCAGTTGAAAAAAAATCTACTCATCGGCGGAATTGTACGCGGCAGCACGATGATTTTTCCAGGCGCGTCAGACACCATCAAGGTAGGAGATATTGTGGTGGTGGTAACAACGAATTTGTATATTTCCACCCTGGACGGGATTCTTGAGGCAAGAGCATGAACATTCGGTACATTCTCTATCTGTGCAGCCGCGTATTTTTCGTCCTCGCCGTACTGATCCTACTGCCGTTTTTCATTTCCATCGGCTACAGGGACGGCTGCGCATCGGCATTTCTGCTTCCTGCGGCGATTCTGCTCCTTCTCGGGTTGATCTTTGGATATTCCAAGCCAAAAAAGGGAACGCTTTTCGCAAAAGAGGGCTTTGCAGTCGTCACATGTGTATGGGTATTGTTCTCCGTATTCGGTGCGCTGCCGTTTATTTTGAGCGGGACGATTCCTCGTTTTGTAGACGCTTTTTTTGAAACTGTCTCCGGCTTCTCGACGACCGGCTCCTCCATTCTGCACAGTGTGGAGGATCTTCCGCCGAGTATCTTATTCTGGCGGCAGTTCATGAACTGGATCGGCGGTATGGGGGTACTCGCGCTCGCACTGGCTATCTTGCCAAAAGAACACGAAAAGGAACAAGCGAATAGTGTTGGTTCCAATATGTATATCATCCGCGCAGAAAGTCCAGGACCAATGTTCGGTAAACTCGTTTCCAAACTCCGGTTCAATGTACAAATCCTCTACCTCATTTACGCAGGCATGACGTTCATTCTTGTCGTGCTGCTCTGTCTCGGCGGAATGGATCTCTTTGATTCCGTATGCAATTCCTTCGCGACAGCAGGAACGGGCGGTTTTTCCATCCGCAATGCCAGCATCGGCGCGTACAACAACGCATATTACGAAATCGTGCTGGGTATTTTTATGATTCTGTTTGGCGTAAACTTCAATATTTACTATTTCCTGCTCACGAAAAACTTCATCGGAATCATGAAAAGCGAGGAACTGCGTTGGTATTTTTCCATCATCGCCGGGGCCGTACTTTTGATCGCGTGGAACATTCGCGGAATGTACAATGAATTTGCCACAGCACTTCGTCACTCGTTCTTCCAGGTATCCACAATTATCACAACGACCGGTTTTTCCTCTGTGGATTTCGATCAATGGCCGACCTTTTCCAAGGGGATTCTCATTCTCCTCATGTTTATCGGCGCGTGCGCATCCTCTACCGGCGGCGGTCTGAAGGTTTCGCGGATCATCATCCTATTGAAAACCGCACTGAAAGAAATCCGCTATTACCTGAATCCGCGTGAGATTCGCTCCATCCGTTGCGACGGGCGATATGTAGAGCATTCCGTCGTCACAGGGGTGTCCGTGTATCTTGTCGTATATATGTTCGTCTTTGCCATCTCCGTCTTTCTGGTATCCATCGAGCCGGGTCATGACTGGGAGACATGTTTTTCCGCGGTCGTTTCATGTCTGAACAATATCGGTCCCGGACTGGGAGGAGTCGGACCGATGTGTAATTTCGATCATTTTTCGGATTTTGCCAAATGTGTTCTGTCAGCGGATATGCTGCTTGGACGACTGGAACTGTTTCCGATGCTTGCCCTATGTACACCGGCTGCCTGGAGAAACTGATCGGTCTTCCGAACCGCAGCGTTTCCTTGAAAACATCCGTCTATCCCCCTTGTCTGAAAAGGAGAAAACCATGATCCAAAATCGGTATTCTATCCTGCCCGTCCTCCTTGTCACCTGCTCTGTGCTGTTCTTCGGATGCGGCAAATCAAACCTGCCGGAAACTGAAACGCAAACGGACACAGCAACGGAAGCAGTATCCGCACTGCCGTCCACGAGTGATGGAAATTCCAAAATCTATGTTTCTCTCGGCGATTCCATCGCGCGCGGCTACGGCCTCGCTTCCCCTGCTGAGGAGCGATATTCTACCATAGCGGCGGGACTGCTCGAACGCTCCGGTACGCCTATCACCGCATACAATTACGGTGTGGACGGACAAACCTCTACGGGACTTCTCACCTCATTGACAGACGGTACCGTTCCGGCAGATGTCCTGTCCACCATGGAGCTTTGCACCATAAGCATCGGTGCAAACAACATTCTCGGCCCCGGTATGCGTTTTCTGTATGACTACTACCAGTACCTCTACAGCGATCCGGCTCCCTACGACGATGCCGGAATCGCCGAGCAGTACCGGATCTTTACGGAGGAATGCGCCGCTGGAATTGCACAATTACAATCGGACATTCCGCAGATCATCGAAAACCTGAGAGGTGCTTCACCGGACGCGGAGATCCTCTTTCTGACGTTGTACAATCCCTACGCGCATTCGCCGATTGTATTGAACATCAACGGAATGCCACTCCGGCTTGCCACACTGTCGGACACCTACTGTACCCTTGTGAACGAGTGCATCATAGACGGCAGTGACAACGGTACCAACTATCGGGTAGTGGATGTGTACGCAGCATTTTCCGGGACGGATGGTGCATATGTAAACGTTACCAACCCGGAAGGTCTTTCGGAAACAGACATGGACATGAGTGCTATGGATCCGCATCCGAACAAGGCAGGTCACGTGCGCATTGCACAATGGATCGTGGACACACTGGAAACAGGAAAGTAGCCGCAAGTGATTTGCATCGATAAGGTTTCTCTCTCGGTACAAGCTTAGAGAATCACCTATGATTGAATTCGTTTGCCTCGAAGGTTATCAAATCGTAGCTTTTTGACGTAAAATCACAATTTTATTCAGTATCTATCCAACTCAAAAGAGCTGCCGTATCTACGACAGCTCTTTTTTTCAGGAATTGGATACTGCTGTGACAAGCGGGTACCCAGTTGGATCGTATATGGTAATGGTGTCGGATTTCTTCTTGCGCAACAGCTTATCCTCCGCCTGCCATATAAGCTCCGCCGGATGCGCACCAATGGTGACAGACGTACCTTTTTCGAGAATCGTGCCATCCGGAATCCGGTACAGGCTGCCGGACGGCGCGATCTCCACGATACAGCCGGACAGATCCGCGTACTCTCCGGTATTTACAATTGTGAGCCTCTGCTTTTTCGGATTGATTTCTGCAATTGAAAGAGAAATATCGCTCTCTACCGCCGGACACAGATCCTCTACCGCAATCGTACCGTTCGGAGATACAGTCACCTTCCAACCAAGCGTTGCGTCCTCTGTGCAGTATACGGCACTCCCTGCGGATAACAGTTCCATGCACTCCGGTGCGGCAGAATCCGGATTGGTATCACGATTGGCACACACAAAGGAATACTGTGGCGACACAGCATCCAACAATTCTTTTGTAACACTGCCGTCTCTGCCATGATACGGGGCCTTCCAGACGGTCGCATGAAGCATATCGGGATAGGCGGCAAGAAGCGCGTCCCTCTCCACCTCACACATGTCACCCGTAAACAAGATGGTCGTTTCCCCGCTTGTCAGCCGTAAAATCAGCGAATTGTTGTTGTCGTCTGCATTCCGTGACAGCGGTGCAAGCACATCAAGATACAGTCCTTCTCCACCGATCGGAACCGACGTACCTGCTTGTAAAAATGTGACCGCATCATCCAGTGCGGTAAACACAGTCGGATCCTCCGCATACCACGGCGCATAGGTCTGCGCCACCGGAAAAAGCGCGGACAATGCCGGATACCCACCGATATGATCACGATCGCCATGAGTGAAAAACACGCCGTCGATGGAGTTTTTTCCAAGACTTCCTATACAGAAAGCGATATTCGCCACAGAGGTATCCAGCCCTGTATCGATGCAGTAAAGCTGTTCGTCCGCCAGCAAAACAATACAGTCCGCTTTTCCGGCATTGACAAAGGCAAACGTAACCGTATGCGTACCGGACGGTGCGGAAAATCCGTTCATCGGCTCACTTTCCGCAGAAATGGGGGCGGTGGTATCCAGGATACGCTCCGGTTGACGTTGGCAAGCGGAAAGCAACAGCACAATGAGCCACAATAGTGGTAGAATACGGCATGTAGGGGAACATTTTGTCATGCGGCTTCCTCCTCCGTCGCGTAGATACGATACAAGATTTCCGCAAGCTCTCCTCTTTGCAGCGGCGTTTGCGGGGACAGGACATAGGAAAATTTTTCTTCAACAAGTCCTTTATGATAGCAATATGTCACCCCGTTGCGCGCGTACCGGGATATAGAAGCGCGATCGATGCAGGGGATTGCGGTTGTATCCGTATCACTGCCCAGGATGGAGAGTGCAAACTGCGCGAATACCGTGTACGCTTCCTCACGTGTTACCTCCCGATCCGGTGAAAACTGATCCTTATCCGTTCCCTGCATAAGTCCTGCTTCCGTAACCCAGCCGATATACCGAGCATACCACGCTTTGGGTGAGACATCCGTATAACGGGTATGCGTCGCGTTGGAATTTGCTTCGGACACTCGGTACAAAATCGCTGCAAACTGCGCACGGGTCAAGGCACTGCTCGGAGAGAAGGTTGTTTCGTTGTATCCGATCATCCAACCATTCTGATAGACAAGCTCAATGGCTTCATAATAAGGAGACACGCGTGACACATCCGTAAACGGCAGGAACACATTTTCGACCGTCATTTCTATCTGCTCCGTGGCATAGGACATTTTGAGATGGCGCAAATACGATGTCTTTTCCCGATTCGGATCGTCGCCGACCAAATACTCCATGTTGCCTTTGTAGATATCGAAGCCATATAGATTCCGATTGGGATCCGCCTCATTCAAGGTCAAAATAATATTTGTTGCGCCGTTTGTGGTATCGAGCCGCCATATGGAGTTGGGCGTGTTGAAATAAAGGTACTCCTGATACGCAGCAAGTCCGGAGCAAACATCGTTCCAATACGCACCGCTTTTTTGATCGACAAACCAATACTCCTTGAATAAAAACAACACCGTATTGTTGTCTCCGGAAAGATCAGAACGCTCGATGCTGCGCCGATCGGAGCGGATATAGACAAACCTGCCGTCCATCACCACCATACGGCTGTTTGTTTTTGTCCAGATACCATTCGCATACGCCTCACTGTCGCATGTGACAGAGCTACTCCAGGCGTAATGCGGTATCTCCGCGTTTTCAATCGCCGTATCGGACAAGAGAAAATTCTCATGCAACACTCTGCCTGGTCTATCCGGACGCGGATCGTCATAGGTAAGATCCACATGGTACCACCCACCGTTCAGATACACAAGATTCCACGAATGATTCATCTCATCGCTGGTAACGAGAAAGCACGGAATGTCCATCTCCCGCAAGATTGCCATATAGGTGAGCGCATACGCCTGACACACACCTTTTTTCTCAGTCAGAAAGTGATACACATCGAAAATGCCCTCGTTTTCATCATAGGAAAAGGAAGCAATGAGAAGATCGTGCACGTACAGCACCTTTTCCACATCCGTTTCGCACAGACTTTCCGTCTCCGTAACGATCCGCGAAATCTCCGTTTGGTATATGTCGGTCGCCTGTTTGCGCGCGGTGGTTCCCATGGAATATGAGAAAGACAGTGAGGTCACGTCGCCGTCTTTTGTATAACGATAGTAGAGCTTGTTGCGGACATAGAAAAATTCGGGGCTGTTTCTGTACACATCCTCGAATACGCGTATGATCTCATAATCACGAATATGCAACTTCGTGATATCGAGATAGGTCTGTTGTTTTTCCAGTGCTGTATAGATCGCGGTATATGCTTTTTCGTAGTTTTTTATGGTTTCCGCGTAAGGCGAAATGGTATAAAAATCCGCAGCATAAACGGCAATGGATAGAAAGAGAGCGCAGAAAACGGTAAGGCATGCGGTGCAGAACCATTTTTTCATGCGCTCCTCCTCAAAAAGCGAAAAAACGACACGGAGGAGTCATGCTTTTTTTGCGAAAACTCCTCCGGTTTGTTTCAAACGATCAAATTATTTAACGTTGAAGGGATCTACCAGACGGTGCATATTGACCATCAGCTCCGGAACCGGTACGGTACGCCCACATTCAAACGCGAGGTATCTGTCGTATCCAGTATCGCGGATTGCACGGAATACGTTCTCATAATTGATTTCACCAGTACCAGGTTCGTTTCTGCCCGGATTGTCGCCGATGTGGAAATGCCCGATGAGATCGATGTTTTCCTTGATGTTGCGGATCACATTGCCCTCGGAAATCTGCTGGTGGTAGATGTCAAACAGGATTTTGCAGTTGGGGCTGTCGATTGCCTTGATCATACGGACAGCATCTTCAGTGGTGACGAGATAGTAACCCATGTGATTGACAAGGATGTTGAGCGGCTCCACAACGATCATGATGCCCTCTTCCTCAGCGATGTGCGCCATCTCCTTTAAGGTAGCGACGCAGATATCGAACTGCTCCTCAGAGGAAACGTCGCTTCTGCGGTTGCCTACTGTTGCACAGATGTTCGGCACACCAAGGAGCTTGGCAGTATCGATGGATTCACGGAAGGATTCGATGAATGCCTTGCGTGTATCCTCCCAAACCATACCGTGCGACCATGCCATAAGCTGGTTGTACTCCGGATTCTTCACGGACTGGATAACGATACAGGTAGAAGTAACGCCGGTTTCCTGAAGCGTCGCCTTTGCCATTTCAAGATCAAGTCCTGCCCAACCAAGCTGTTCTACTGCGCTGAAACCATATTTTGCGCCGGTGCGGACGTTTTGGTACCAATCGCCGCCGAACCAGCCGCCTGCTGCCGAAAATTTCATATGTTTGTTTCCTTTCTCCATGTATATCAGACTTGGGAAAACGCGTTTATCATATTGTACATGATTTTTCCGCCATTGTCAATGGTTTCTATGAATATTCCCGCAAAAAACTGTCGATTTCCGCAATTGGACAGAAGAAAAGACAAATGGAAAGAAAGGATACATGCAAACGTATCCTTTCTTTCGCATAAGCGGTTATTCGTTTCTGTTGTCTGTATTCTGCGGCGGATCCTTCGGTTCACCGTGTTCAAGCGGGAAGACGGAATGCCTGTCGTGAGATTCATTCTTCTGCCGCTGTGCCTCGCGCTTGGCTTCCTCCTCGCGGACACGACGAGCATGCGCTTCATTTTCTTCTTTGCTCTTACGCCGCTTTTCTGCAACCATTGCTTCCAACTCGTCCAGCGTCACATCCGGCTCCGTCATGGCGCGTACAAATTGCGCTTCTTCCATGATTTCGTTCTTGATGAGGTACGCTGCCACAAAGTGGAGCCTGTCCATATTCTCGCGCAAAATGCTTTCCGCATCCTTGTACGCCTTGGTAACGATCCGCTTGATCTCGCTGTCGATGAGGGACGCGGTCTCTTCGGAATAATTGCGCGTCTGGTTGAAATCCCTGCCGAGGAAGATCTCGTCGCTGGAGGATTCGCTGCCGTACAAAATCGGACCAAGTGTGTCGGACATACCATATTTCGTAACCATCTGTCTGGCGATGTTGGACGCACGCTGAATATCGTTGGAGGCCCCGGTAGAAATATCACCGAGAATCAACATCTCCGACACACGACCACCGAGCAACGTGACAATCTCATCCTCCATGGATGACCGGGACATATACGAACGATCCTCTTTCGGGAAGGACAGCGTATATCCGCCCGCCCTACCACTCGGAATAATCGAAATCTGGTGTACGGGATCGTCCTTCTGCCGCACCCATGTGGTGATCGCGTGACCGGCCTCGTGATAAGCGGTGAGCCGCCGTTCCGCATCGGTGATAACATGGGACTTCTTGGCGGGTCCGACAATGACCTTGATCATTGCTTCCTCAAGATCGTTCATACCGATGAGGTGCTTTCCTTTTCGCGCCGCAAGCAACGCAGCTTCATTCAGGAGATTGGCAAGCTCGGCACCCGTAAAGCCCACGGTGGTTTTGGCAATCACGGATAGATCCACATCCGCTTCAAACGGCTTGTTGCGGGAGTGGACGCGGAGAATTTCCTCTCTGCCCTTGACATCCGGCGGGTTCATGGTGATCTGTCGGTCGAATCTGCCGGGACGCAGAAGCGCAGGGTCAAGAATATCCGGACGGTTGGTCGCCGCCATTACAATCACGCCTTCACTGGTGCCAAAGCCGTCCATCTCAACGAGAATCTGGTTCAACGTCTGTTCACGTTCGTCATGACCGCCGCCCAGCCCGGCGCCTCTGTGCCGACCAACCGCATCAATTTCGTCAATGAAGATGATCGCGGCAGGATTTTTCTTTGCTGTATCGAACAGATCGCGTACACGGGACGCACCGACACCGACATACATTTCCACGAAATCGGAGCCGGAAATGGAGTAAAACGGTACGCCCGCCTCTCCGGCGACCGCCTTGGCGATCATCGTTTTACCGGTGCCGGGAGGTCCGACGAGGAGCACACCGTGCGGTATTTTTGCGCCGAGCTTGGTGAAGTAATCCGGATTGCGCAGAAACTCAACAACCTCTTCTAGTTCCGCCTTTTCTTCATCAGCACCTGCAACATCCTTGAAATAGACCTTGGCGGTATCGGCAGTGATGAGCTTTGCTTTTGCTCTGCCCACCGAATTGATTTTGGTTCCTTTTCCGCCGTTCGCTTGATTCATGACATAGAACCACATAGCGATAAACAGAACGATCACGACGATATACGGCAGAAGCGACAGCCACCACGGAATTTCGTACGGTGGCGGATAATCGTAGGCGGTGATGATTCCTGACTCATGCTGTTTTTCGATCAGTTCCCCCAGATCCTCTCGGAACATATCAAGATCACTGAGCTGATATGTGAGCGTCGCTTCCCCCTCTGTACCGTCTTTGTTCGTGACACGAACGACCATGGTCAGGGTATTGTCCTCGTCCACCTTGAATTCACGCACCTGCTCGTTCTTGAACAGATCGACAACCTGGCTGTAGAGCAGCGATTCTGTCGGCACACTGTTCCAAAGGGACGCGGTCGCCACAATCAGGATACCGATCAAAACGATATAGAATATGGCGATCTTAAAGCTGTTTTTCATGCATTCTCTCCCTTCACCCTCGGCATCGCCTTACTGCTTGTAAATTTCCGGTTTCAGAATGCCGACATACGGCAGCGCGCGATACTGCTCCGCGTAATCGAGTCCGTAGCCGACCACAAATTCATCCGGGATGACCTGTCCGGTATAATCGGGCGTGAAATCCACCTGACGGCGCGACGGTTTGTCAAGCAGTGTACAGGTTTTGACAGAGTGCGCACCGCCTAAGCGGAGATAATCCACCAGATAAGAAAGCGTTCTGCCGCTGTCGATGATATCCTCCACGATTACGATATCAAGCTCGGACAAATCCTGACGGTGTAAATCGAGTAAAATTTTGATTCTTCCGCTCGTTTCAGTGCCCTTGCCGTAGGAGGATACCTTCATGAAATCGATCTCCACAGGAATGGTCAGCTTCTTCATGAGATCTCCCATAAAGACCACACTACCTTTCAGAATGCCAAGCAGCAGCAGCCGTTTGCCGGAATCCCGATAATCCCGGTCAATTTCCCTTGCGATCTTATCCGTCAGGGCATCCAGCTCCTCCGCAGAAATCAGAACCTTTTCAATGTCAGCGTCCAACACAGTCTTGCGCTCCATGATAACTCCTTTATAATAACGTTCGCCTGTGTCTATCAACCGATGGACATGCGACCGCTTGTAATTGATATCGATTGAGATTTTTCTCAGAATGCTTTTTCCCACAAACAGAGAAGAATCTCATCCGCTGCGAAATCGTTCGACACGCTCAATCCGTCCCGCAGTGGGAATCCGGGCAACCAAAAAATGCCGTCGTCATCAAGAAGAATGGGCAGCGTATCCCGGACAGCAAGCGGCAGCTTTCGGTCGGAGAAAAGTTTCTTCACACGGCGCGTCATACCGCCATACCGGATAGTATCTCCCTCCGTCCTCGTCCTCACACGGAGTACGCCTTTTATTTTAGCAAAATCGATCCGTTCTTGCATGGATTTTTTGTAAATATTTTCACGCATATCTATTCTTTTTTCCTGATTTTCACGTGACGTGCGTGTGAGCGTGAGAAAATACCGCTCATTTTCCCAACTTCCTTCTCCCGTCGGATAGAAGGTCACCTCGTTTGCCGTTGTCACCCGATCTTTTGTAAAGGTAAAAAGATCACGATCGACCAAGAATCGGTATCCACCGGGCAGCGTAACCT
>CAVIKO010000018.1:0-40675 GCA_963643035.1 bacterium | reverse complement strand
GCGTAACCTCACCATTTGTTCGACAGCCTTTTATTAGCTCCGTCATGGCATCGATATGTCGTTTGGTAAGCACGATACACCCGGCGGCTCTCTCAACCATTGTGCGCAAGACCCGGCTACGGATTCCCTCCGGAAGCGCGGCAATATCCGCCCTGCCCGGATTTTGGCGTAGTACCTCCTCCGCAATCCCATCGAGTACACGCGCGTCCTCCCGTACAAGCTCTGTCATTTGACGCACAGCGTTTTCCATACCGGGATGAACCTTTTCCAACCGCGGGACAATCTCGTGACGGATGTAGTTGCGCGTACAATCGTTTGTCAGGTTCGTCTCATCGACCACAAAAGGAATGTGCTCCGTTTTGCATATGGTACGAATTTCGTCGGACGGCAGAAACAGCAGAGGACGTACGATCCTCCCGCGCACCGGAGAGATGCCGCAGAGTCCGTCGAGTCCACTGCCCCGGCACAGATGGAACAGAACCGTCTCCACCTGATCGGTCGCGTTGTGGGCGATCGCAATGGCATAGCTGTCCGGTACTGCGTTCTCTATGGCGCGATACCGTAGGATCCGTGCGCCCTCCTCGATCCCACAGTGATGTTCCGCCGCATATCGCGGCACATCCACACGGCAAAGCTGAAATGGAATATTGCGTTCTCTGCAGAATATTTCGGAAAAGACCGCATCGGAATCTGCACTTTCCCCGCGGATTCCATGATGGATGTGTACCGCGGTCAGCGGATACTCGTTCTCTTGACAATACCGATGCAGCAGTGTAAGCAGCAATGCAGAATCCGCGCCACCGGAAAACGCACACGCCACACCGGTATAATGGGACAGAACAGCCGCGATGCCGGATTCAGCCAAATACGCCAAAAAGGAGCGGTATATCGTATCAATGGACATGGGAGACTCCTTTCGTGCAGTATTCACGTGTGCTCACATACATGCTTCGAGAATTGCGGAGTCATATATGTATTTTTGTCTGGTCAAAAGTAATACGGTAAGATCCGTCAGAATAAGGTATCTTATTTATTATACCTGATATTTGCCCGGATTGCAAGGGTAAATTCCGCTTTTTCCGTTTTTTACGGCACTGAGATCCATGTTTTTTTCGATTGCAGGGACGTGCAAATGTAAAAAGTCGTTGAAAAATCCGAGAAAAAATCGTGTTTCCTCTTGCAATCCGCAAAGAATCGTTTATAATAGTAGTTACGAGTCGAATTCCCGCTTCCGTGCGGATTCCGATCTCATTTCTGACGCAAGCCCTCACAAGGAGTACCATGAGATCTGCCATTTCCTTCCGCTCCCTCATTGAGCGTTTCTTACATTCACATTTTTCCAAAAAAGAAAAAGATGCTTCGACATCCGACATCTGGGCTTTTGACGATGCCGACCGTGACTATCGCGACGCTACCTTTCTCAATTCCGTCGAGCAACTCACTGAGGAGGATGTTCCGCTCTCTCCCGCCGCTGTCAAGAAGAAGCGAACTGCCGCGGAATGGGTACGGCTTTTTGTTTTTTACACCTCCGCTGCCGCGTTTTGTGTGAGCTGTTATATGCTCGTTGAAAATCTTCTCTATCGGCAAAAGGCATCTGAAATTTACACACAGCTTGAAAACGATTTCTTTTCCGAGGGCTTCCAGTTTCAGGACGCGTTTTCCGGAGATGGTGATGATACGGTTCTCACACAGGACAGTGAGATGTATACGCTGACCAGCATGAGCGAGAATATTCGTAAGCTTGAAGCGGGCGAAGCGATCGACATACCGGTCGCGCAAGGGAAGAAAAAGAATAAGGAACTCGAAAAAATGCGCGCGTCTCTCCAAGCTCTGGCAAAAAAGAATCCGGACACCTACGGCTGGATCTCCGTGGCGGATACGAACATCAACTATCCGATTGTGCAGGGCGAGGACAACGATTACTATCTTGAACACGCGTACACCGGCGACTACCTCCCAATTGGCTCCATATACGCGGACTATCGTTGCAATACCTCCATTATGCGCAATTACAACACGGTGTTCTATGGTCACAACATCACCTCCGGCGCCATGTTCCACGACGTGACGAAATTCTTTGACGATTACTACTTTAACAACGTGCGTATCTATATATACACCTTTGAGGGTGTATATATCTATGAGCCGTTCGCTATTTACGAGACGCGGTACGACAGCAACTATATCCGCACGGGTTTCACTTCCTTTGAGGACTTCAAGGCGTTTACGGACAAAATAAAAGGAGACGCGGCCAAGGTCAAGGATGTAGAGATCACGGAATCTGACCGAATCATCACTATGTCCACCTGCACAAACGGTGCGGCGACAGCACGATACGCTCTGCATGCCAAGCTTGTGGATTACATTGTAGACTAAACTCTCATAAAGGACGAATGTATGAACGCATTAGAGTATCTGCGCTGTCCGGTCTGCGGCGGCACTTTCACCCGGAAACCATCTCTGCTGCAGTGTACAAACGGTCACTGCTTCGATCTCGCAAAAGAGGGGTATGTGAATCTTCTGCCGCCGGGAAAAGGAAAAAACGCACGTACAGGCGATGAAAAAGCGATGGTACGCGCCAGACAGACGTTTCTCGCAACCGATCTGTACCAAGGCATCTCCGATGGTATTGTGGCTCTGTTGCATAAATATCTGCCGTCGGATCATACGCCCGTACTCTGTGACAGCGGTTGTGGCGAGGGCTATCATACGCTGCGGATCACCGATTCCCTCTCAAAATCGCATGGCAGTGTATTGACCTACGGCTTTGACGCGTCCAAAATCGCGGTTGGGTATGCTGCAAAAACAGCCACACGTCATGGATACACGGGAGAGGGCGGAATAGGAACGGAGGGAGAAACAATCTGCGCCTTCTGTCCTGCGAATATCTTTGCGCTGCCGCTTGCCTCCTCCTCCGCAGACGCGGTGATAAGCATGTTCGCGCCGGTTGCAGCAGACGAAAATCTGCGTATTCTGCGGGAAAAAGGGATTCTTATAGTAGCGTCCTCTGGCATACAGCATCTGTCCGAAATGCGTACGCTCCTATACGACAATGTGCGCTATCACGAGGACACCTCCCCTGTTTATGCGGGATTCGCGCTTGCGGAGACGATGGATGTGCGCTATACGATGCATATACCGGACAGTACTGTACTCCGCGCGCTCTGGACTATGACCCCTTTCTATTACAGGACGACACCGGAGGGAAAGGAACGGCTATTCTCCACAGACTTCCTCGACTGCACTGTGGATGTGCGGTTATCCATATACAAAAAGGCGGTGGAACAATGAAGCTGTCTGTAATCATTCCGATGTACAACGAAAACAGCATCGTGACGGATACTGCGGCAGAACTTGGCGCGTATCTCAACGGCTATTGTAAAGCAGGCGGGCATATCTTTGAATTGATTTTTTCAGACGACGGCTCCACGGACGGGTGCGGTGACACACTGCGTGGCTGGATCCCCTCTCATCCGTTTGCATACGGAGAGGTGCACGTGGTGACAGCGGAACACAATTACGGCAAAGGACACGCCATCGGACTCGGTATGGCGGCAGCAACGGGGGATTATGCGTTGTATACGGACTGTGATCTCGCGTATGGTGTGGAGGTGATCGGCAAAGCGGCGGACACGATCGCGACGGCGGGGGCGGATATTTTGATCGGATCCCGGAATCTTGCCGCGGACGGATACGAAGGTTATACATTTCTACGCAAGCTGGCATCGAAAACGTACATCAAGATACTTTGCCTCTACGCGGGATTCCAGCTGTCCGATTCCCAGTGCGGCTTCAAATGCTTCCAAACCGCAGTCGGGCAGGCATTGTTCGCAAAAAACGGCACGAACGGCTGGGCGTTTGATATTGAGATCCTCCTGCGTGCCACTCGTGCTGGTTACACGATCACGGAGTTTCCCGTTAAGATCCTGCGCCACCGGGAATCGAAAATCCATCTGCTGCGTGACAGCATGCGGATGTTGTCTGATATCTGCAAAATCAAGCGGCGGCTCCGTGCAGAAAAATGAATATTCCCCAGCGCGATCGGGGCGCACCACCATACAAAAATCACCCATACAGACATTGTAATGCCTGTACGGGTGATTTTGGTTAGAAGGATTTACAGTGAAATCGTACTTCCTGCGGGACAGCAGACCTTTTCATTGTTGCAGGTGAACCACACATCGGTGGCAGATGGATTCTGCACATGTGTCAAATCGAGGGAGAAGCGCAAGCCCATAACGGCATTCTGGTAGTCAACGATTTCGATATTCTCGGCATACCACACATCTTCTCTGCCGCTGGCCTTTTTGCAGAATTCTTCAATCACCGGCCAGTTGTTATGGCGCGTGAACTCATAGCTATGCCCCCAGATGAAGAAAAGGCGACTGTTACCCCAGCGATCAGGCTGCATGAAATCATCCCACTTTTCACTGATCCCGCTGTTGTGGTGACAGGTTGGATGCCATTTCATAAAGTCCTCCGGCATCATGTATTCGTCTGTCGATCTCCCGGTGCGGGAATATTCCATTCCTGCGGTGCGGAAAATAGCAATTGTACGCTCGTCATAATCACTGAACGGATAGGACATACCGCGCACAGGATAACCGCAGGCTTTCTCAAGCGCCCGACGATCCTCCTCTATTTCAAACAGTACCACGCCGCTGTTCTGCGCAGTCGGGAACGGGTGACTCAGAGTATGACAGGACACTTCAAAACCGTCGTACCGCTTGTGAAATTCCGCGACATTTTCCGGAATGTGCAATTGCAGATTACGGGAATTGATGTGGAATGTGCCGCGAATACCGTATTTGCGGAAGATATCCGCCAAGCGGGCGTCCTCCTCCGGGCCGTCGTCGTAGCTCATTGTCAGACAGTGCGTCAAGCCTCCCGGGAACAGATTGCATCGAATGATATTCATATGAGTTTTTTATCCTTTCCATTCCGCCTGTGTTGAGGCGTTTTTGGTTATTATATAACGAAACGACGCGTTTGTCAAGATGATGCGGACAATCCTGATCAACTTCGCACGTTTTTTGACAAGAATCCCACACAACCATTGACAAAACGGTGACAATCCTGTATAATAAAGGATAGATTTTCGTGATTATACATAAACCAAAGGAGTTCTCCCATGAAAAAATCCATAATCGTTGCCATGCTCGCCGTTCTTGCTCTCTCCACATTGTCCGCTTGCGATGCCAAGGACACAGAGACGTACGCCACAGACGGCGCGGATACCGTCATCCAAGATGAGACGATCAACCCCGATACCATTGTCGGCGACATCTGTACGGAATTTTCGTATCTCGACGGTTTTACGTTCACTTCCTCCTCCACAGAACTGGGCGAATATCTGGACGATGATCTGATCCGCTCCTTCTACGGCGATGTAAACGATGTGCCGGATTTCACCAAGGTTTCGTCCTACTGCGTCTATATCGATCAATCGGACGCGAGAACACTGAACGACATAGGGGTATTTGTACTCTCCGACGCCTCCTACGCCGATACGTTGATGCAGTATCTCCAGGCTCGGATCGACCAAAAAATAGCCAACGCCGCCAACTACCCGGATTTTGACGTGGAATCTCTCAAAAAGGCAGTCGTAAAAAAGGCCGGCGACACGGTATATTATGTGGCTACGGCGGATGTCGACGAGATCGCGCCCATACTGAAAGAAAGGATCGGATAAATGGTCTTCTCATCGCTGATTTTTCTGTTCGCATATCTGACGGTCACACTGGCACTGTATTATGTCATTCCGAATATCAAATGGCGCAATGTGGTGCTGTTTGTCGTCAGTATGCTCTTTTATGGCTGGGGCGAGCCTCTGTACATCATCATCATGCTTATCTCCATCATCGATGCGTACATTTTCGGATTTTTTATCGAAAAGCATAAGGACAACCGAAAAAAGGCGCGGATGTTCATGGTGATCTCGATTTCCATCAACCTCGTTTTTCTTTTGTTCTTTAAGTACTGCAACTTCTTTATCGAGAATCTGCGTCTTCTGCCGTTTCTCACCGATGCGATCCATCCCATCGAGGGACTCCAGCTCCCGATCGGCATCTCCTTCTATACGTTCCAAATCATGTCCTATACCATCGACCTCTATCGCGGACAAACTGGTGTACAGAAGAATTTCATTGCATTCGGCACGTATGTCACCCTGTTTCCACAGCTTATAGCGGGACCGATCGTGCGTTATCGAGACGTGGACGATCAGCTCATGGAACGGACAGAATCGGTGGATAAATTCGCCTCCGGTATCAACCGCTTTATCGTAGGTCTGGGCAAAAAGGTTCTTATCGGTGATGCGGCTGCCGCCATTTACGAATACTTTAAGGATGCCGGAGAGCTTGAGCCTACAACGATGGGCGCGTGGATGATCATGATCTGCTACACACTGCACATCTACTACGACTTCTCCGGATATTCCGATATGGCAATCGGACTCGGAAAGATGGTCGGATTTGAATTTCTTGAAAACTTCAACTATCCTTACATTGCGGACAGCATTACGGATTTTTGGAGACGTTGGCATATGTCACTCGGCACTTGGTTCAAAGAATACGTATACATACCACTCGGCGGGAACCGGGTCGGCAGACTAAAACAGTACCGGAATATCGCCATCGTATGGTTTCTGACCGGTTTCTGGCACGGCGCGAGCTGGAATTTCATCCTGTGGGGCGTGTATTTCGGCGTAATCCTGATGCTTGAAAAGACATTTTTACTAAAATTCTTCCAGCGACTGCCGCGTTTTATCTGTCATATCTACGCGCTGCTGCTCATCGGGATTGGCTGGATCATCTTCTCCTACACCGACGCCGCTGCCGGGCTGTCCTGTTTTACCGCACTGTTTGGAATCGGGACAACAGCATTCGCGAATTCCGTCGTCTGGTACCAAATTCTGCACAGTCTGCCACTACTAGCGATCGCGGGAATCGGTGCCACACCGCTGCCGGCAAAGCTGTGGGAAAAGCTTGTGAAGAAAAAGCCTATGCTGTCCGGAATCGGGGGAATCGTACTTGCCATCGCATCTTTTGTAGTGGTCGTATCGTATCTTGTCGACTCCACCTTCAGCCCGTTTTTATACTTTATTTTCTAAGGAGGAATATCGATGAAACGCAAACTGCAAATCACACTCATCTCGCTGTTCCTTCTTGTCCTCTACGGCTTCTCGATTCTCTTTGTCATTCTGCCGGATGAAGAATTTTCATCAGAGGAAAACCGGAATCTGCAGACCTTCCCGGCATTTTCGGTGGAATCGCTCCTCGACGGCACGTTTTCCACAAAGATCAACACCTATTTTGCCGATCAGTTTCCTCTGCGCAACGGACTGGTAGGGATCAAGGGCGTGGTGGAAACGATACTCGGAAAAGGTGAGAACAACGGCGTGCTGCTCGGTAAGGACGGACAGCTTGGCGTTCGTCTCTATACGATGTACAAAAGCCGACTGGAACGAACCGAGGACATGGATTTCTATTATACGGAAAACATACAGTCCGCCATCGATGGTGTCAACACCTTTGCTGAGAACTGTTCTCTGCCCCTTGTGACGTTGCTGCCGCCTCGTACCGTGGACGTCGCCGCTGACAGCTTTTCTTATCCGACCCTTTTGTCTGACAGGCTCCACACACAGCTTGTTTCCGGTTTTTCAGCGGATGCGCATTTTCTCGACATCCTCCCTCTGTTCCGGGAAAAGTACAACGCGGGCGAATACGTCTATCTGCGCACCGACCATCACTGGACGACTTACGGCGCCTATCTTGCTTACAGTGAAGTGATGCGGGAATTCGGTATGGAATCGGAGATTCTCCCGGAATCCGCTTTCACAAAGGAATCGATCGAGGATTTCTACGGAACCACCTGGTCGAAGGCAGGTTATAAGTTCGTCGGACCGGATACCATGGAACTGTGGTCGATGGGCAATGACGACGATTTCACGCTGACCTTCTATTCCGCCAAGCAGGCGAAGGATGAAAACGGCAAAATCATCACCGTGCGTGAGCCGTATCAGACGATGACATCCTTCTACAACCGGGATAAGCTCGTGGAAAAGGATAAGTATGCCGCATTCCTCGACGGTACTCACAATGAGTTGACCGTATCGAAAACAGACGGCAGCTTTGGAGATCGTGAGGTACTGCTTATCGCGAAGGACTCCTTTGCCAACACAATGGTTCCCTTCCTCAGTCAACATTTTGACATTGTGCTTGTAAATCTGGCGGCAAACCTTACAAATCTCTCCGAATATATCGACCTCTACGATGCGGATCGCGTACTCATCGTTTACAACTGGCAGAATCTTCTCGAAAATAACAATCTTGCCGCGATTCAATGACAGGCAGGATGGAATGGAACACGCTATGAAAAATAAAAAACTTATGCTCTGCCTACTCTGTGCAGTACTTCTTTTCTCTAGCTGTGGAAAAAAAGGGATCAAGGTGGATCAGGAACAGATCAAGGAACAGCTTCAAATAACGGACCAGAAAGCGAAGGAATCCAAGGCAGCGGTTGAAGAATCCAAACGTATTGCGCGTGAAGAATCCGAATCGATTCGGAAAGCAGAGGCAGAATCCAAACGGCTCCAGGCAGAGAAGGAACGGAAGGATAAAGAAACCGAAACGCATGAGACAAAAGGATCGGTGGAGGAAGTGATCCTTGACAAATCGGACTATTCCGCTCCCAAATTCACGCCGGAGGTATACGATCCCTCTGCGGAAACAAGAGAACTCAAGGTCTGGGGACTTTCCTATTCCGACGGAGACTATGCCGTATGCTTTGGACAATGCGCTGTTGGAGCGGTGGTCACGTTGGAAAACGAGGAGGGCAAATTCTCCGTACAATCCGCAGGCGGTACATTTATGCTCCGGTTTTACAGTCCGCTTGTAAACGCGGAGATCACCCTCACGCAAACGTATAACGGTGAGCAGATCGGTGATCCTGTATCCTACAAGGGAGAGGTCGTGCAAACTGATTTCGGTGATGCCTGGAGTGCCCTTGCCGCAGACGGCTACCAGGGCTTCTTCCACAAGATGCTCCCGGATTACATGGGTACGAATCTTCTTGACGACGCAACCATCGCTGATGTGACAGAGCGGTATCGCGGTCGTGTGGAAAAGCTGGCGACACAAGTGGGAGACGGCTGCGAGCTGATCTGCGTACTGGTGCCGTCCGCCATGACGACCTATCCGGAGATGGTACCCGATATTTACCCTAAGGCAACCGGTAAGACAAAATTCGATCAGACAAAAGAGGCTCTGGAAGCTGCCGGTGTTACTGTAATCGACATGCGGGATTCCTTCAACGCCCACAAGAACGATTCTCTTCCCTTGTATTACAGACAGGACAGCCACTGGGCGGATTACGGTGCATATCTTGCATATGTGGAACTGTTCGATTATATCTCCGATCGGTATCCGGCAGCCACGCCGCGCAAATTCAATGAGTTTGAGTGGGAATGGAAATACTACACAGGCGGCGATATGCCATACTACTTCGGAGTGGATAAGGTAGAGGGCGGCACCTGCTACGAATACACCTACCAGCGGTTCATGAATTTTGAGGTACCGCAGCAGCTGTCCAGCATCAAACGGTACAAGAGAAAGAATTCTATGGGCTACAGCTCTTACAGCGACGTGATTGTGAACGGCGATATCTTCAAGACGGAGCGTCCGGAACTGCCCGATGTGTTCGTATATCGCAACTCCTACGGTGCACAGATGTTTGACATCATCGCTGAACGATCCAACACGAGCTTTTTCAATCCGACGTTCACCTACTCCTTCAACATCGCGCAAATCTCCAAAATCGCTCCGGACTACGTGATCTACGTCATGTCCGAGTGGGATTTTGACAACATTCTGTATAACTGATTCCAAGACAATCGATCCTGTTCCGCAACGAATGGGGTCGATTTTCTATATTCCGATGAATTTTTCCACTGAAAGTCGTGAAATTCCCGATTTTCCCATTGACGTTCCGCGAAAAAGAAGGTACAATAATGGTATGTTTCCAACGAAACGTGTCATATGCAATGTGATATATTACGAACGCTATCTCATCTACAGGTGATCTATGAAGCCAAAAACGTACACTTCCAGACAACAAACCGAAAAAGAAGAGAAAAGGCGCAGAATCCGGGAAAAAGCTGGGGAAACCGCGCCGCTTTTCCCTGCTCTGCCGATTACAGAGGCGGCTCCAGAGGAGGGACTGTCTCGCGATGCTGTCCGTGAACGGATGGAAAAGGGACTGGTCAATACACCAGTCGCCTCTCCAGTCAAAAGCGAAAAGCAGATCGTTCGCGACAACTGCCTGACTTTTTTCAACCTCATCTTCGTAATACTGGCAGTCTGTCTCGCTCTGGTCGGTTCCTTTGAAGACATGCTGTTCCTCGGAATCGCCATCGCGAATACCGCTATCGGAATCTTTCAGGAGATCCGATCCAAACGTACCATCGATAAAATGACCCTTGTCGCCTCCAAAAAGTTAAATGTGGTGCGTGGGGGAAAAATCACACAAATTCCCTCAGAACTTCTCGTGCGGGACGATATCGTGGAGTTTTCCCACGGGGATCAAATCTGTGCGGATGCTGTCGTTTGTACGGGACAGGTGCAGGTCAATGAATCGCTCATCACCGGTGAGGCGGACGCAATTGTCAAAAATCCAGGAGATCCGCTTCTGTCCGGCAGTTTTGTGATCGCAGGACGATGTAAATCCCGACTGACCAAAGTCGGTGCGGAATCCTATGTTTCCAAATTGACACTGGAAGCGAAAAAGGACGCAGGACCAGGTGCCTCTGAAATGATGCGCGCACTGACACGCCTCATCCGCATCATCGGCATTGCGCTTGTACCAATGGGAATCGTGCTGTTCTGCAAGCAGTACTACATTCTGCACGTGGATCTGAAGGCAGCCGTAGAATCGACTGTCGCCGCTCTCATCGGAATGATCCCGGAAGGACTGTATCTCTTAACGAGCGTCGCACTTGCACTGAGCGTACTGCGATTGGCACGTCGAAAAGTGCTTGTACAGGATATGAGCTGTATCGAAACACTGGCACGTGTGGATGTGTTGTGCGCCGATAAAACCGGTACGATCACAGAAAGCGCCATGGAAGCTCTCGACCCGATCCTGTGCCGCGGACAAAATGAAGAACGCGTTCGCACGGTTCTGAACGCCTTTTACGACGGTGCGGACGTGGAAAACGATACAGCAAATGCCATGGTTGAAAAATACCGCAGCTCTCCTTCTTCATGGAATTGCAAACGGCGGATTCCGTTCACCTCGGCGACTAAATGGAGCGGCGCGGTCTTTATCGGAGAGGGCAGCTATGTCGTTGGTGCACCGGAATTTATCCTACAGGGGCGGATTGGTGAAGTTTCGGAAGTGGTCAACGAGTGGGCAACGCGCGGGTATCGCGTAGTCCTGCTCGCGGAATATGACGGCGTTCCCTCCCCAACCGATGGACTGGATCCCGCGCTTCTCACACCAATGGCAATAATTCCGCTGTCCAACCGGATTCGTCCGGAGGCAAAAGAGACATTCCGATATTTCGCTGCACAGGGAGTCAACGTCAAGGTGATCTCCGGCGACAATCCGCGCACCGTTTCCGAGGTTGCGGGACAGGCTGGTATCGAACGCGCGGCAAGTTGGGTGGACGCCGGTACACTGTCTACAGATGAGGATTACGACAATGCAGTCGAAAAATACACTGTATTCGGCAGAGTCACGCCGGAACAGAAGAGAAAGCTGATCCGTGCGCTTCAGAAAAAGGGACACACGGTTGCGATGACCGGCGACGGTGTGAACGATGTGCTTGCTCTCAAGGACGCAGATTGCGGCATCGCTATGGCATCCGGCAGCGACGCGGCTTGTCAGGCGGCACAGCTTGTATTGCTCGAGAACAATTTCCGCACCATGCCCGCGGTTGTGGCGGAGGGACGGCGGGTCATCAATAACATTGAGCGTGCCTCTTCTCTGTTCCTTGTAAAAAACATCTTTTCATTTCTTCTCACCTTCGTCCTCCTGTTTGTCAACCTGCCTTATCCGCTCGTTCCCCTTCATCTGTCCATGATCAGCACGCTGACGATCGGATTTCCCTCCTTTGTACTGGCATTGGAACCGAACAAAAGCCGGGTTCGCGGAAAATTTATGCGCAATGTTCTCCGTGCGGCACTCCCTGGTGGAATCACAAACCTTAGCATCGTGCTATTGCTGCAGGCATTTGTCGCGGTATTTGACTTTCCGATGGAACAGCTCTACACCATGACAGCGGTGGTGCTGTCCTTTGTCGGTATTCTCGTACTAATTCAGGTCAGCCATCCCATCGACTGGAAACGCGGTCTGCTTTGCGGCGCCATGGCGGTCGCACTGATCTTTTGTTTCACAGTGCTGCATGGCATATTCGAGTTTGTACCCCTGTCCGCACAAAGCGGTCTTGTCCTCGGCGTTCTTTTGCTGCTCACTGTTTTCATCATGCTCTCCGTACTACGGATTCAACAGTCACTCCGGCACGGAATTCGTGCGGTTCGTGTATGGTGGAAGAAAAAGCAGGACTCGATGGATTTTTAATCCCGATTTTTGGAGGAAAACGATACAATGTTCAACGCAATGTGGCTTACTCATCCGACTCATCGGTATTCCGAGAACGGCTTTTATCTGTTCCGGTATACATTCACCTTAGACGACGCGCCGCAATCGGCGCAAACGCATATTGCAGCGGAATCTCGATACAAGCTCTTTGTCAATGGAGAACGCGCCGCGTTCGGTCCATGCCGACCATCCGCTGAGGAACGGTATTACGACACCGTGGATCTGGCATCCTGTCTGCAAAAGGGAGAAAACACCTTATTTTGCCGTGTTCTCTGCTTGTCCGACAAGAGCGACGTCACCGAGAACCAGTATCTTTTTGGCGTACTGCGAACCGGCAATCTCGCGCTGGCAATGGAAATGACACTCACATTCGCGGATGGCACAACGCAAACCATACGCACCGACGGAGAGAGTGGCTGGGAATGCGCTGTTGATACAACCACAGAAATTGAGATGACGCGCCGGGAGCTCTCCTGCTGTACAATTGAGGAACACGCGCATAGACAGAGTACGCTGGAATGGATCCCTGCACGCGTACTGCTTCCTGTCAACGCCCAGCGCGAGGAGGCATATATGTACGGGATCGTCAACGATCTCTTTCTCACGCCGCGTCCTATCCCGATGCTTTATCAGAAGGAAGTTTCTTTTACCGCTGTGGACGACGAATACTATATCGCCAAGGAGCTGACTTTTGGTTTTCCGGTACTGCGCGCGGCAGGTCATGGCAAGGTGAGACTGTCCTATGCGGAGTCCTTTGGCGACGGCGGCGGCAAAAAACACCGTCTCGACCGCTCACTCCCCTTCAACGGCTCCGTGGATACCATTGAGGTGGACGGAGAAACCATATTTGAACCGTTCTGGTATCACACTGCGAGGATCATGCGGGTTCAGATTGAGGGTGATGTACAGATTGAATCGCTGCGGTTCATTGAGGTCGGTTATCCGCTCACCATTCCTACCGATTGCGATTTCGGTTCCACCACAGACAATGAACTGTGGAGAATCTCCGTTGCCACACTGATGCGCTGTATGCAGGAAAGCTACGAGGACTGCCCGTTCTATGAGCAATTGCAATACTGCATGGACACATCGCTGCAGATGCTCTATAACTATCAACTTACTGACGACGACCAACTGGCACGAAAGGCAATTCACGATTTCCGCTTGTCTCAGCGCGCGGATGGACTTTTATCGAGCCGTTATCCAACCACACAGGAGCAGTTTATCCCATCATTTTCCTTTTATTATATTTTCATGGTCGCCGAGCATTACCGTCGGTTTGGGGATCTGTCTCTTGTGCGGGAAAATCTGCGCGCCATGGATGGAGTGATCGAATGGTTCCGCGCTTATCTTGCTCCTTGCGGACTGCTCACCAAAACGATGTACTGGGACTTCATCGACTGGTCCGCTCCGTGGGGCGGAACGCAGGGTGCTCCGTCATGCGGCGGACAAAAGATCGTGGCGATTGTCAGCGCAATGTATGTATATGTTCTGCGCGAGGCTGCCAAATTGAATGCGCTCTGCGGCAGAGTCTCCACAGCAGACGAATACCGCTCCCTTGCCGATGCCACCGCTTCTGCCATCCAATCGCTCTGCTATCGGCCTGAACGCGGACTGTACAGCGACGATCTCCGTGGCGAATACTTCAGCCAGCATATGCAGGTCTGGTGTGTATTGTCCGGAATCGCAGAGGGAGAGACTGCGCGAAAAATCATGGAAAACGCTCTGCAGCTCGATGCAAAATGCACTTTTGCCTATGCGTACTTCTGGTTCCGCGCGCTGGAAACGGTTGGACTGTACGACAAATCGAATGAGATGATGGATCGGCTCCGCGCTCTTCCCGCTCTCGGCTGCACAACCATTCCGGAAACGCCGGATGCACCACGCAGTGACTGCCACGCCTGGGGGGCAATCGCCATCTATGAATTTGCTGCCATTGTCCTCGGTGTACGTACCGTCGATGCTGCAAAGAAACGGATTCGCATCGCGCCGCAAACGGAAGGCAGGGAGCACGCCTGCGGTTCGGTGTACACCGGAATTGGCAGGGTATTTGTAGAATGGACGAAGAAAAACGGCACGTTCACGCTCCATATCCACGCATATGGTGAGGGGGAAAAGGAGATCTACCTTCCGGATGGTCTGTCTTTTACCTCACTGGAGGACGACATCACCTGCACTTGCGCGATCTGACATAATATGTGCAACTGCCAGTGGATTTGAGCTACTGTCTTCACGAACAAGATTCGGATTTTTGTCATTTGAAAGACCATCGCCTTTTCTCTCTGCGGAAAAATTGCCGCATCCGCTCGGATGTTTTTTGCTTCGACAACAGCTTAGAAAACGGTTGTTCTTGCCCTGCACCCCCGTTTTCGGCTGTCTATAGGATCACCCAATCACATGGTGAAACAATATGCAAACATGGGAGGGAAAACCAGGTTTGTACTTATAAAATCATATATGCTTTTTCGTGGAAAGCGAAAAAACTGGTACATCCAGGGTTTAACACAAAATCCCGATTTGTTCAGGAGCGTTTCTGCGTGGAAAATTCTACTGCGCACCATCTTTTAACTACAACTGTAGCTATTTTGAAAACACATATGTTTTTGCATCAATGTGCCATTTTCCGCACGTTTTACATTCATTTTTTATATTTTTTTTGCTCTTCACTATTGACATATTCTGCAGAATATGGTATACTGTGAACAGTGATTTTATCACGAAATCATACTTTTCATATGGAGGTTTCTCATGAAAAAGACACTTTCTCTGCTTCTCGCTGCTATTTGTGCGCTTTCCATGGCAGTATGTGCTATGGCAGATTCCACAACGAATGAACAGCGGGAAATCCCCAAGGCTGCGACCGCTCCTACCATCGATGGTAAGATGACGGATGATGAATGGGCAAACGCACTCGCCTGCAAGGTTAACAAGGACACAACCACTGCCGTTGCCGGTACGCTGGACACTTGTCCGGACGCTACCTACTACTGGATGTGGGATGACACCGGTCTGTATTTCTTCGGCTCCGTTACGGATACCACCCCGAATGGTGCTGTTCATAATCAGGGCGATGGCTCTTACAACTCTGGCGACGGTATTCAGTTCTGCATTTATCCGGACATTACCGCTTCCGGCAGTGAAGTTGGTACACTGTATTTCTGGTCTCTCGTTGTTTGCGCAGACGGTTCTGTCGGTGCTGGTGAACACTTCGTATTCGGTACTGGCTCCGCTGGCTCTGATGTTCCGGCTGTTCAGGCAGTTGCCGTAAAGAATGGCGATTCCTACGATATCGAAGCTTATCTGCCCGCATCCTGCTGGGAAAGCTCCACTCCTCCGATCGATATCTGCGAAGGCACTACTTTCTCTCTTGCCAACGTTGTTATGGAACATGACGGCGCCAACCAGAGCCTCATGACCGATACCGCATGGTTCGACGGTGCAAACTCCAACAAGTACACCCTCGTTGCTACTCCGGCTGGTCACGTAGAAGTTCCTGAAACCGAAGCTGAGGTTGTAGACGTTGTGGACACCGCTGCTGCTGAGGCCACTGTTGAAGCTCCGAAGACCTTCGACGCTGGCGTGATCGCTGCTGTTGCCGCAATCGTTTCCGCTGCCGGCTACGCAGTTTCCAAGAAGCACTAAGTCATAGCAAACAATCAAGTACATAACCGCAGGGTGCATAATGAATCTGGTATATTTTCTGCCATCCCATCATGTACCTCACAAAAAAGGGACTCGTGGATAAACGAGTCCTTTTTTTGTCAGAATATTCTTTTTTCAGAACACGCTGAGCCCATCGCATTTTTGCGTCAAAAGCCAAGGATTTATAGACTTTTTGATACAAAAACGGTCTTAAATCAGCGTCTCCATAACGGTACAGAAGCAATTTCTCAGATGACATACTCATTGCCGTCCACGTTTTTTGTCAGATCCGCCAATGTGATCGCGGCGAAAAAACGCTCGGTCATCTCGTTATACTGTTTCCACATCGGCAGCGTTCGGCATTCGGCAGCACGAGGACAGATCGACGCGTTTTCCGACAAACAGGCAACCGGTGCCATATCGACTTCTGTCAGCCGCAGAATTTCGAGAATCGTATATTTTTCAGGTGCGCGCGTCAGTCTATATCCGCCACCCTTGCCATGCTGCCCTTCCACCAGTCCCGCTTTTGTCAATGTCGGAATGAATTTTTCAATGTACTTCTGGGAAATTTCCTGTCTTTCCGCAATCTCTTTCAGGGGAATGTAATCGCCACTGTCATGCTCTGCCAGATCTGTAAGCATACGAATGGCGTAACGTCCGCGTGTTGAAATCATACTTTTGCCCTCCTTCCATCCAATGGATCACCGATTTCTGTCTTCCTCCGTCAGCTTACCGCCGTCACCGAGGAATCCACACCGCCGGACATTGCCACGAGAATTCGTTTGCCATGCGGCAAATTTTCGATGCACACGGCACTCCTCAGTCAGCAAAGAGCGGCGTAGAGAGATAGCGGTCGCCGGTATCAGGCAGGAGAACCACGATAGTTTTTCCTGTATTCTCCGGACGTTTTGCCAGCTCAATTGCTGCCCAAGTTGCGGCACCTGACGAGATACCGACGAGGACCCCCTCGCGTCTGCCTATGAGCTTGCCCGTTGCGAATGCGACTTCATTTTCAACTGGAATGATTTCATCATAGATACTGGTATCGAGTACATCCGGAACAAAACCAGCGCCGATTCCCTGAATCTTATGCGAACCCGCCTTACCAGTGGAAAGAACAGCGGAGGTTTTCGGCTCTACAGCGACAATCCGCACTGCAGGGTTTTTCGACTTCAGATACTGTCCGACACCCGTGATCGTTCCGCCGGTTCCAACACCTGCAACAAAGATGTCCACCTTACCGTCCGTATCGTCCCAGATTTCGGGGCCGGTGTGCTCATAATGCGCCTTCGGGTTCGCCGGATTGACGAATTGTCCCGGAATAAAACTGTTCGGGATCTCCCGTGCCAGCTCATCCGCCTTGGCAATCGCACCCTTCATACCGGACGCACCGTCGCTCAGCACCAACTCCGCGCCGTATGCTTTCATGATCTGCCGCCGTTCGACGGACATGGTTTCCGGCATAACAATGATAATCCGGTAGCCTCTTGCAGCCGCGACGGATGCCAGTCCGATGCCGGTATTACCGGAGGTCGGCTCGATGATGACGGAGCCTTCTTTCAGAAGTCCCTTTGCTTCTGCGTCCTCGATCATTACCTTGGCAATCCGATCTTTGGCCGATCCGGCTGGATTGAGGTATTCGAGTTTTGCCAGAATCTTTGCTTCCAGGCCAAGTTCTTTTTCAATATGGGTCAGTTCCAGAAGCGGTGTACCGCCAATGAGCTGATCCGCGGATGTGTAAATACGTGCCATATGCTTTCTCTCCCGTTCGTTTTATACCACCTTTCCGGTGGGTTGGTAGTATTATACACTTTACAAAGCGGTTTGTCAATAGAGTTCGCGCTATTTTTCGGATGCGTTCTGCCATTTTTTCATTCTCATTATTCTCACGCAGCGTGACCAAAAAGCTCAGCTCGGTACTTTTCTTGCATTGCATTGGTTACAAGCATATTTTTATATGATATTGATGGCGACAAATTATTGAAAACACACTGACGGAATACGATGCCCCCCGCTGTACGATATTGTCACCGACGAATTTTCCAGCGATGTGCCACGTACGCCGGAAGAACTTTCAAAAACCATCTATTCGCGTGCATCGATCTACATGGCGGAGCGGCATCAATAAAAAAACGGGATCCCGTCTGATTCGTGTCAGGAGGGGTCCCGATTGGTTTTATTGCAGATTCCGGCGAAAATTGTGAACACGGTGGAATACGCTGTAGTTGGCATCATGGAAGTTGGCGGCCTTATTGAAGGCGGTACGGGAGAGCAGTAGAATGTCGTCACCCTCGATGAGATACGCGATGTATTGGAAACCGATCTCCTGCACCGGCGTGTCGCGGTAGTCGAAGATGTCCTCGATCTTTTCCCAATGCTCCAGATCCCTCGAAGCGATCAGCGCAAGCCAATTTCGGCCATCCGGGTGGCTTTCGCAGAGATACGACACAAGCGAGATGTAGTATCCGCTCTTCTCATCGTAGGTTATCTCGAATTTCAAGTGATTGCCCGGGAATCGGATCGTTTTTACAAACTGCTCCGGAGCATCCGGGTCATGGGGATTCGGCTTCATGACCAATGCCAGACCGTAAGACGGGTCACAGCCGTCGATCTGGTAGCGGAGAATGTTCCAAAGCTCTCCCTACGGCGTGATGACGAGCGTCCCCTCAATATTGCCGGAAGAATGCCCCTTGGCTGTTCCCTGCCAACTTGGATCATATGGCACAGGCGGAGTGAAGTGCCAGTTTGCGGCATCCAACAGATCGGCGTTTTCGTCTATAGAAGCCACCATTGTCGCGTGTGTACCAGACGCCCAACTGCCCCACTCCAACGTATTCCACAGACGTCCGCCGTAGTGCATGACGTTCTCCGGATTGCGGTGTACACCCTTTTCCCGGAATCCACTGGAACCGCGCAGCAGAACCGTAGGCGTACCGAATGTTTGACCACCGTCTGTGGATTTACCAATAAGCATATCACCGTATTCTGTACTATTCGCGATCATGTACAGCGCGCCGTTGTGGATGAACAGCCTTCCCCAAAAGCGAGGTGCCAGATACCGCAGCGGATTTCCACACGTCTCCGCTGTCCCGAATCTGCCAGAACACGGTGTATTCCGTTGCACCCTCGAGAGGTAGCCAGTCAAACGCAATTTTCGCTTTTCCCGGATATATGCGGCAAATATAGATATCGCCCGTGTCAAATAAAAAAGGTTTGTAGGGATGGAAGCTCCATGCTGTCACGCCTTGCATAAGTTGTCTCCTTCATATGTATTTTTTTACTCTGCCGATAGTATACCATATCTCATTTCATACTACAACCTCTTCGGAAAATTTTCTTTTTTCTCCGTAACATTTCCGGCAATCGTTCGTCTTATAGGGCAGAAGGAAAAAGAGCTCTTCTACCTGACAATTTTATTCCGATATACAGGTATACAGGGAGGCAATCGGACGAATGGAGGTGTTGACATGATTCTGGACAGCAGAGACAGTACGCTTGCGGAGCATATTTGGGAAGTCTCCCGCGGAACAATGTACCATACAGCATTTGACATACTCCAAAATCCAATGGATGCTGAGGATGCGGTCGGGGACACCATGGAGCGGATTTGCATAAATCTGTCGAAATTTGATGGACTGCCTCCGGAACGAATCCGTGCGCTCGCCATGATCTACGCACGCAACATCGCCATCGACCTCTACCGCAAGCGCAAAAAGCAACCGTATCCACTCGGCGACTGGAATCCGGAGGACAATCCGGAAATGGCCGTCGGCTCTGGTGACACCGGCGACGCGGAATCGGCAGCAGAGGGCGTGTATCTGACAGAGTTGGTCGAGGAACTGCTTGCGAAGATGCTTTGCGCCATGCGGGATGTTCTCAGCCTGCGAATCACGTTTGATTACAGTGACACAGAGATCGCGTCCGTACTCGGGATCCGAGAAGGAACCGTGCGCACCAGACTGCACCGGGCAAGAGCATGGTTGAAAACTGCATTATCGGAGAAGGGAGTGATTGTGGATGGCTGAAAACAAAAAAGCACTGGTCGCGGCATTGCGTACCGCACTGGATCGCCATAGCAGCGTGGACACGGATCCCGACTGTCCCCTGCCGGATACGTATCAGGCATTCCGCACACAGAGAGAGGAAAAAACAAAAAACAAAAAGGAGGGCTATTCCATGAAAAAGCTGAGCAAACGGGTGCTGGCAGCGGTGTTCTGCGCGTCCATCGTACTGCTTGGAACGGTATGCGCATTTGCGACGGTTCCGGCGTTGCGCGAATATATACACCTGCTATTCCTACAAGAAGACAACATGGTCGCGCCGCTGACGGAGGTACCGGACGGCTGGATCGGCATCTACACCGTAGACGATCTGGAGGCGATAAGGGACGATCTCGACGCGAACTATATCCTCATGCGCGACATCCGCATTCCCGACGAGGAATACGAACCCGGCGGACGGTACGAAAACGGCTTCACACCGATCGGGGAGCCAACAAGGTACTATCGTGTGACAGAAATCGACGGTACCAGAACCGTAGAGGACGTCGATCCGAGTACCACAAATGGCAACTACCATGTAGCGTACAGTGATTTCCGCGGCAACTTCAACGGCAACGGACATGTGCTGTCCAACCTGCATATCCGCTCGTTTATTGAGGGCAAAGCAGGACTGTTCGCCAGCGTGGAAAGCACGTATGTACTGAGCAATCGAACGGACAGCGGGGAGGAATACAACTATGATATGTCCGCCATCGGCGGCGTGATCAAGAACCTTGGTATCGAGGACAGCTCCGTGGTGATCGACGACCAGGACGAGACATTACAGCGGGGAAGATCCATCTATGTCGGTATGATCGCCGGGAAAGCGTCCATTCTGGCAGGATGTTACGTCAAAAACGTCACCATTGACATCACCAGTACAAGCGGCGCCAATGTGTTCACGACCGGCGGTCTTGCGGGAGAGGCCCTGCTTGTGGACTCCTGCTACGCCATCGCGGACATCCGGACAGAAACGTACACAGCCTACACAGAAAGAGAATTTGTCAGCCGCACCGGCGGTGTTGCCGGGATGAGCGACTCCTGCATCACCTCGTACTTTGACGGCACCATTTCCACAAACGGCGAGGACTGCGGCGTCACCTACTGCGACGGGACACAGCCGCCGATGATGATCAATCTGCCGGTGTATGAGGAAATCGTTTACCGCCTGCTCTGCTACGACAGCGGCATCGATTTTGACCGGGACGAGATGACCTCCTACCGGGAAGTGGAGGCGGAGGACCGCGCAACTCTCTCGGAGGAAGTACTTGCCAGCCGCGACAATCTGAACTGGTACGAAACCAGCGGACATCTCACGGATATGATCCGGTACGCAGAAAAAAACGGCCTGACAGATGACGCACTGTGGAACACAGTGAAGTTCATGTCCTTCTACACCAATGTAAAATATCGTCAAGTGCAGGATTTCTTCACATATCCGATGGACAGCGAGCACATGGAGTATCCATTCTTCCTCGATCCGAATGTTACACCGCGTGAACGCGCGGAACTGTCCCGACTGCTGTCGCTTGTATTCACCGAGGACGAATTTATCACGCTGTGTCAGGAAAACGGAATCAAGTACGGCTGCTACGACAACTACGATCTGCGCTATGATACGGTCCGGTCGTATGACGGATTTGACACCAACTATATCTGGTACGTACAGGACGACGGCTACGCGGTACAGCGGCTATTCCTGTTCGCTGACACCCACGAAGATGCCGAAACGGAATCCGAACCTGAAACAGAAACCGACGCTGATCCAGAACCGGATCCGGTCAACAATCCGTAAGCAAGCCAAGAAGTCCGTGATTTTGCACAGATCACGGGCTTCTTTTTTGTGTATTCTGCTTACAGCGCGTGGACGAGCGATTTGAAGTGTCTGCCGCGCACCTCGAAATTGGGGAATGCGTCAAAGCTGGCACAGGCGGGAGACAGGAGCACCGTGTCGCCCGGCTTCGCTTTGGCTACGGCTGTATGGAACGCGTCGTCAAAATCAGGCACGACCGTCATGCGGAATCCGTCTTCTACACGCGCAGCGTATTGCGGATTATCCGTCATGGCGCACTCAATCATTCCGGCGGTCGCACCGGTCAGTACCAAATCGTGTACGCCGGGATGGGCAAGGACAGCCTCGGCGAGCGGCGCAAACGGGATATGCTTGTCGTAGCCGCCGCAGATGAGGACGATCGACCGTTCCGGGATCGCCGACAGTGCCGCCGCGGTTCTGGTCGGAGAAGAATCGATGGAACCGTTGATGTAGGTTACGCCATTCTTTTCCGCCACAAATTCCAATCGGTGTTCCACGCCGCCGAAGGTCTTTGCCGTCTCGAGGATGGATTCCACCGAGCATTGTCCCCATGTCAGGGCGATGGCGGTCATGTAATTCTCCGCGTTATGCAGTCCGGGCAGCTTGATCTCGCTAAGGGCCATGAGATACCGCTTCTTATCTCCGACAAACTCTGTGACAATGGTGTTATCCTCAATGTAGATCGCGCCATCGATGGGACGCAATGCGGTATGTGGGATCGGTTCACGTGCGAAGAAGATCACCGGAATTCCGTTGTCCCATTGGATCTCTTCGCCGATCTGCCTTGTCACCGCATTGCCGTAGTTCAGAACCGCACGTCCGGCGTGCCGGAGGATCCGCTTTTTCGCTTCGATATACTCCGCCATGTCCGAGTGCCAGTTCAGATGGTTCGGCGTGACATTCGTGATGGCAGCTGCGGCAACCGGTGCGTCGATGGTCATGAGCTGAAAGCTCGACAATTCCACGGCTATCCGGTCATCCGGTCGAATCTGTGGAAGCCTGTGCAATAACGGTTCGCCGATATTGCCACCAAGGAAGGACTTGTGTACCGCGGACAGAAGCAGGTGGGTAATCGTCGTTGTGGTGCTTTTGCCGTCGCTGCCCGTCACCGCGTATACGGGGCATGGGCATACGGAGAGAAAACACTCCATCTCCGATGTCAGATGCGAGCCGCGGGCAACGGCATCCACCAGTTCCGGAATGTCGGGACGAATTCCCGGCGAACGGAAAATGTAGTTTTCGGTAATATTCTGGAGATATGCCTCCCCGGTAATAAGCGTGCAGCCGAGGGAACGGAGCGTTTCGGCACGCTCTCCCAGTTCCTCCGGCGATTTGCGGTCCCGAACAGTAACAGTTGCGCCGCGGTCGATGAGAAACTGCGCAAGCGGCATATTGGAGATCCCGGCACCGAGCAGGGTCACAGTTTGATTTCGGAAATCCGGCAGATGCGGCATAATGGTATCCTCGATTCGATGATATTTTGTATTAGTATATACTGAAAAGCTCGTGTGGCAAGGGATGTACAGCTTTATAAAACACCGGTATCCTGCCAGTCTTTCGTTGCCTGAGCGTAATCTGCTTCCGTGGGAGCGTATGGTTGTGAGGATACGGGAAAATTCGGGCATCCGGCTGCATCCGGGAAGGGGCTTACATTGTCCATCGCAAACTTTTTGCGATCCCATTCATTGCGGAAATCCGGGATGTCATAGCCGATGTTGCCGTTTAGGATGCTGCGGTGTCCAAGAATCGCACAGGATGCCATCGCGGTCGCACGGTACACGTTCCAATACGGCTCAACGCCCTGCTCCACAGCACGGAGAAAGTGATAGATCGCGTAGAAATCGCCGCCGCCATGTCCTTCTCCCTCCGCAAGCGCACCGGTTTTCGCGTCCTGCCACTGCGCATCGTAGCTTTGATAGACCTCCGCACCCTGCGGCTTGTCCCACGGTGTATAAATGAGCGATACGCGGTCGCAAGAACGGTTCGTCTCTGCGCTTCCCTTTGTGCCGCAGACACGATAATAGTTTCCTGGATGCGCAAATTCCGCACTCCCCGTGACACGGAACACGACGTTTTTGTCCGTTTGAATGAGTAGGATCGACACACTGTCCGCCACTTGCCGCGCACTACCCACAAACTGCTCCGGATGGAACGATGCCATTGCGGTCACACGTGTCGGCATGGCATCCGTCATGTACATAAGTGGAGCTAAAGAATGGGTTAGATAATATGTCCGTGGAAGCCAATTGCGCCAATGGAGTTTCCCGGGAGCGATCCGATTGTTCTCAAGGCGCGGCAGAGGATGGACGTATTCCCCTTCCGCATACACGATATTGCCAAGCGTCCCGCCGTTGCACAGCCGCTTCAGTTCCTGATTGGACTTGAAATAGGGATAATTTTCCAATAATCCGTAGATCATCCCCGTCTCTTCCTTGACCTTGCAGAGCATCGCGCCGTCCGACAGTGTAATATTGCTGGTCGTCTCGCACAGCACGTGCTTTCCGGCGCGCATGGCAGCGATCGCAAAGGGAACGTGTTCCGAAAAATAGTTACATAACAACACCACGTCCATGTCATGCTTAATAAAATCGTCAAAATCCGTATATAGTCCAACCTCGCGCTTTTTGAAGCAGTGATCCATGCAAAAACGCAGGTGCGTCTCCTGATTGTCACAGATCGCCACGACCTCCGCGCCCGCTTTTTCCGCCACGTCGATCAGACTGCCTCCGCGCCCCACACCATTGCCGACATATCCGACACCCAGTATGCCAAGACGTATTTTTTTGTCTTTCATTTGGATTCTCCTGTATAATTGTGTCCCATACAACATGCTGCTTTTTCATCGCATACCGCCATCGGTATACATGTGTGTATACTTATATTATATATTGTGCTTTACCATTTGACAAGATCTATACAGAAAAAATCCTCCGCGTGGAGGATTCTTTCTGTATAGATCTTATATCCATTCAGCTTTCACATTCCAGTTTCAGAATGCGGCTGACAAATCGAAGATCCTGAATCGCCACCACATCACCATGCCCCCAGTCGATCCATAGAGAAACGGCATGATTTCCACAGCAACGATCATGTCGTCCCATCTGAGGAATTCTCACAAGACGTATTTTTGCTCCTGGTGCAGCGACAGAAGGGATCCGTATCACCGAAATGGTGTTTCACGATACATCCGGGCGTATAGGTGAAATTTTCAGAGAACTGGAGGAAGAATACAGCGCAAATCAGAACGGGTATCAGAAGATCATACGCGCTGACTGCCTGTGGCTCATTATATACGCGCTTCAAAATTTGGATAAACGGGAATATTTGCCGATCAAAAGTACAGGGATGCCGCCACAGGGATATCGAAGGCTTTTCTGAAAAGAGAGCAAGAGTTAAGCACTTCGAATTTCTGTGGCATACCATACCTGAACAGAATATTATATTATTTTTGGGATTCGGGCGTTTCTCACATCTGCTCGATCAGCCGTTCCACAATCGCGGCGGATACATGCGCGGCTTTTTCCACGAATGCCGGGTAGTCGTCGCATGAGGTTCCGTCGGCGTTATCGCTGATAGCGCGCAGTACCGCGAACGGTACCTTATTCACATAGCATACCTGCGCCACCGCGGCTCCCTCCATCTCACACGCAATCGCGCCAAAATGCTCTGCGATCCATTGTTTCCGCTCACCGCCGCCGATGAACTGGTCGCCGCTTGCAATGGTACCGGGAACAATATGTGTATCTCCCGCCACATCCGTGGACAGGATCTTCTCGATAAGATGTGTATCCGCCGGAAGATAGACGACGTTGATACCGGAGATCAATCCGACCGGATCACCGATTGCGGAGGTATCCATGTCATGCTGTACGAGATTCACAGACAGCGCCATGTCGCAGATGGACAGCTTATCCGTCAGGGTGCCGCCGACGCCGGTATTGACGATCGCGTCCGGATGGTAGGTGAGAATCATCGTCTGCGCACACATGGCGGCAAACACCTTGCCTATCCCGCAAACTGCGATTACGGCGTTCCGTCCGTACAGTTTACCGCTCGTAAACGTGATCCCACTGATGATTTTCTCCTCCCTCTCTGTCATTTTTTCGATCAGTTCCGTGGCTTCAACACGCATAGCCGCAATAATACCAAGCATATTTTTCTTCCTTCCTATACGTTTTTGCTGGACTTTTTCTCAAAAAGCCGCATATTCCTTTACTCTGCGTAGGTGAAGTCGTTTTCCCGATTCTCCAGTATCTCTAGGTACCGCGCACATTCCGTTTTCGCGTCGGCAAGGGACAGCTCCCGATAATTGCCGCATTCTCGCGCAGACTGACCGTACATGACCGATTCATTTTCCACGATTTGGTGCAGAACCGCTTTTACAAGTGTGCATATCTTCTCATGAAACGCGGCAAGGTCGTCCTCCGTACAGCGCATCAGAAGATAAAACCCTGTTCGGCAGCCCATCGGGCCGAAATAGATCACCCGATCCGCCATTTCCGAGTTGCGGATACAGGTGGCAAACATGTGTTCCACGGAGTGTATTGTGCGATTGTCCATGTACGATGAACCGTTAGGGGTTCTCGTGCGCAGATCATAGGTGATAATATCGCCATCAACGCGGGACACATAGATCCCGGGCGTCAGGGTGAGATGATTTACGGTAAAACTGGCGATGGGTTTCATAGGACTCTCCTGATGTGTCATACTTTTTGGGGTATTATATCATATGCCGCCGCAAAATGCAACCATCGGCGCGGGATTTTTCCAAATTCGTACTCATTTATCATCCATTTCTTGACAATGTCCCGGGAATGTGTTATAATTTTCTCAGAATCCATCTCAAAGGAAACGCTGAATATATTGCTTTTTGTGTCAAAAGTCTTGGGTTTAATAAAGACTTTTTGATGCAAAATCAGCCTGAAATCAACGGCTTCCTAATACCTGTACAAAGGAATACTGTATGACCTACTTTGATATTCTTCGCACCCTTTGCGAGGTCATGACCGTTTCCGGGAACGAACAGAACGCTATGGAGACAATACAGGCGCATTTCTCCGGTGATTTTGATTCGATCACCCGGGACAATGCGCGCAACATTCTCCTTACGAAAAAATCCATCCGTGAAAACGCGCCGCGTATCCTTTTGGATGCGCATCTCGATCAGGTTGGCATGATCATTACCACCGTCACGGACGACGGTTTTTGCACCGTGCTTCCTATCGGCGGATTGGACAGGCAAATTCTGCCCGGCGCACGGTTTCTCGTACACGGCAAAAATCGTACCATTCCCGCTTATATCGCCGCATATCCGACCGACTGTGCCTTTCCGGAAGGAATGCCCGCTATGGATGCACTCCGGCTCGATACCGGATACACAAAGGAACAGTTGTCCGAGATGGGTATCGGTGTGGGCTCTTTTGTCCAGTACGGCGCGGAAATCACAGAACTGCTTCATCGCCGGATCATCGGCTGCGGCTTTGACGACAAGGCATGTTGTGCCGGACTCATTTCCGCTGTACTGGAAACCAGTCCGGAGGAACTGCTGTTTGATGTAACAATCTGCCTATCTGCAGGCGAGGAGATTGGCGCGGCTGCGGCGAACTGTGCGGCATATGCCATAGAACCGGATCTCGCCATTGTCACCGATGTGAATTTTGCAGAAACGCCCGGCATGGAAAAGACAGAATCCAGTCCGATCGGAGACGGCCCCATGACTTCCCTGTCCGCTGTGACCGACAAAGCCCTGACCCGCCGTATCATTGCACTTGCCGGAGAAAAGGAAATCCCGCTAAATCCTGTGGTAGAGGCGACCAGCACAGGTACAAACGCGAACGCCCTTATTTTCTGCGCCGCAGGAATCCCCACCACCGTTGTCAGCATTCCGCTGGGCTGTATGCACTCCTACAGTGAATACCTCTCCCTCGACGATGGAGAAACGTTCGCAGAACTGATCGGCTCGGTTTTGACCGATTCCAAGCTTGCCGAAACCTATGGAAAGGAGGAGCGCAAATGAGTATGGAAAAGAATATCCCTGTACTGGAAAACACGCTCTCTCCAGAAACATACGCACTACTCCAAAGACTCACCAACACGTTCGGTCCGTCCGGCTGCGAGGAAGCGGTTGCAAAATGCATTTGCGAAACGGTCGCTCCTTATGCCGACGAAGTGAAAACCGACCGAATGGGCAACGTCATCGTCCTCTATCGCGGGATCGAGGATGTGACAGACGGTGAAAAGGTTATGCTCAGCGCGCACATGGATGAGCCGGGCTTTATGGTAAATGACATCGATGGCAGCGGATACCTCCATCTCACGGAATTGTCTCTGCGAGACGGTCGGATGCTCAGTGCGCGCAGAATCCGGATCGGCAATGAAACCGGCTACCATCCGGCATTCCTCGGAGCAAAACCGGCTCACAAGCACGGCGGTGCTGTATCGTTCGGTGAGCTGTATGCCGATCTTGGTGCCACAAGCAAGGAGGATGCGGAAGCCTACGCCGCAATTGGCGATTTCGGCACATTCGCTACGGAGTTTGCACCGTTCGGCGACCATTATCTCTCCGGTAAAGCATTTGGCGGACGGCTCGGGTGTGCGATCCTCTGTGAACTTCTGCGTACCTTATCCGAATCCGGCGAACGGCTGCCGTATGATCTGTACCTTACGTTCACCTGCCGCGGTGAGATTCTGCGCTCCAGCATCGGTAACGCAGCATTTTCCATCCGCCCTGAATGTGCAATCCTTGTGGAGGGTACGATCGCAGCGGATATTCCCGGTGTTCCCGAAGACAAACAAGCATCCGTACTCGACGGAGGTCCGGTTATCGCATTTCAGGACAACGGTGCGGCATACGATCGCGGGTTATACGATTTCCTCATAGCACTCGCGGCGGAAAGAGCCATCAGCTGTCAATACAAGCGATATGCGCCGAGCGTATCCGGTGTCACGCGCATCGTGCCAATCGGAGAGGGAATCCGCACTGCGTCCATTTCCCTGCCGATTCGCGGACTGCCCTCGGAAACGAATATTGCAAGCATACGCGACTATCTGGCAACGCGGGATCTGCTTCTTGCCATGCTGCACGCCATGGACTGATTTGTAATTTTTTCCAAAAAGAAGGTTATTATATGTACAACTTGCTCAAAAAATGCATAGCACCACTCGCTCCTTCCTGTCGTGAACAGGAAATGACAGACTTTGTGCTCGCGGAGGTACAGTCGATCTGCGATGAATGCTACACCACGCCGCTCGGCAATGTGATAGCGGTCAAATACGGCTGCGGTGAACACAAAAAAAAGCTCATGTACTGCGCCCATATGGATGAAGTCGGCTTCATCGTGTCTTACATTGACGACAACGGCTACATCCGTTTCTTCAACACCGGTGGGCCGAACATGACCTCGGCAGCTTATCAGGAAGTACGTTTCGCAAATGGCACACACGGCGTTCTGATTCCCAACGCCGGATGCGACAACAGCGCAAACTGCTCCAATACGGTTCTTGACATTGGCGCACGCAGCAAAAAGGAAGCACAGCGTAAAGTCAAAATCGGCGATACGTTCGCGGTTCTCTCCCATGTGACCAAGCTGACCTCCAGCGTCGTGACCGGCAGACCGCTCGACAATCGAATCGGCGTTGCCATTCAGCTGCAGGCGCTCCGCACGTTGTCTGAGCGGGAGGAAAAGCCGTACAACGATGTGTATTTCGCGTTCACGGTACAGGAAGAATGCACAGCCAACGGCGGTTCTACTGCTGCGGCTTCCGTACAGCCGGACATCGGTATTGCCATTGACGTATGCGGAACCGGAGATGCGATTGGTGTGACACCGATGGAGTGCAAAGTCGGTTCCGGTGCGGCAATCTGCATCCGAGACTGCACCATCGTTTGTGACCGTGATGTTGTGGATGCCATGACGAAGGTCGCGGAAGAAAAGAAGATCCCGTATCAGTACGAGGTATACGTACACGGAGGCACAGACGCAGTACCGATGCAGAAGGTCGGACTGGGCGCAAAAGCAGGCGTGCTCTCAATCCCGATGCGCAATCTGCACACCTCCGCGGAGCTGTTGGATCTCAAGGACGCGGAAGCCTGCCGGGAAATTGCTCTCGCGCTGTGCGACTACGAATTCTGATTCCGCAACTACCACACAAAACAAAAGTAAAGGAAGGACTTTCGCAGTAGAGCGATTGTCCTTCCTTTTTCATATATCAGTTTCCCGCGATATACTCACTGAGTGTATACTGTTATTTCATGAGCGTGTGCGCCGCATCGATCGTATTTTATATCAAAAGCCTTATAGATATGAGCCTTTGACGTATCCTCAACCTCAATTCAGCGGTTCTTATTCCTCTCCGAGGATCGCCTTGACAGTTTTTTCAATAGAGGTATTTACAGCAGCTTCTTTAGCGGCAATGGTGGACGAAATAGACGAGCCTTCATTCATCGCCTCCGAGACGGTGCCGGCGATATTGTCCCACTGAAACACCTCGCCGAGATCCAGCACGGCACTTTCCATCACAAGAGAAAGCATTTCCGCAGAATCGGGATCGCGCACGTATTTATCGGTCAGACAAACTTCAAAATATGCCGGTGTCAGGTTGTTCTTCGATTCCGCAGCCATTGCCTCCACTACAAATCCGATCTTCTCGCTTTCTGTATTTGTAACCGGAATTCCCAACGCGTTGACGCAATAACCATCCGCATAGCAGTAATAGCGATCCTGCGCTTCGGTGAATTTCGGAACCGGCAGAATCCCAATGTCGACATCGCTGTCGCGCATGGTTTCTATATTCAGGAGAACCTCGGGGCTGAAAAGCACACGTCCTTCCGTAAAATAAACAAGATTGTCCGGATAAAGTGGGCTGAGTGCAGAGTCATTACTATTGCTGATCGAAGGATTGCCTCCGATTTTTTCCGCGATGGTAACCATTATATCGATTGCATCCGGCTGCGCTGCCTGAAAATACGGCATATCGTTTTCATCCTTACCGATCACCATCTGTCCCGCACCAAGATACAGACCAAACCCAAGATGCTGCGGCTGTGCCATTGTTCCGTATCGATCCGTGTCCCTGGTATATTTCCCATCGCCGTTGAGATCCAAAAGCGCCGTCTCGTTGCACTTCATGAAGGTGTCGATCGTCCACTTACCTTCACGCACCGTTTCATAGAGATTGCCCAGTCCCAGTTCTTCCGCAAGTCCCTTGTTGAAGTAGTAAATCCGTTCTGCCTGATTGTCAACAATGAAAAGATCACCCACCGCGTAATGCTGTTTGCCGCCTATGGACATGGAATCGTTCATAACCTGTCCCCACCACGGTTGGTTGAGGTCGATATTGTCCACCTCATGAAGATCCCACAGCATCGACTCCTGAGACAGGGATGCCATATTATAGACCTTACCGACAATCGCCTGATAGGTTGCATCACCGGCGTTGACAAAAGTTTTCACACTGGTAAGAATATCGTCATTTCCGCTGGGTACCACGTTCAGCGATAGATTGTACGTTTCCTCAATGTAAGTCTGCCGTTCATACAGAGCGTCATTGATCTTTTCGCCCGTTGTTCCCTCAGCAAGCAGATCGTCCGCGTCGCAATCTCCGCCATATATGCGTGCGTAGAAAGTGAATGTTTCTCCGGAAAAATCACGCTCCGGCAGATCCGCGGCGTAGCGGGTGGTTTCCGTTTCGGTTTCGATTGGTGATGTGGCTTCCGTTGCTGTCTCTGTGAATTCCGGACCTGATTCTCCGGCGCAGGCTGTACCCGCAGCTGTCGCAATCAGCAGTGCGAGAATGAGCGAGATTATACTATTGTGATTTTTCATAGCAGTCTCCTGATTCCGTAAGGATGCGTTGAATCAATCGCTTTTTGGCAGCAAAAGCGTTCCATATTTATAAACCTTTTACACAAAAAAGCCTGAGGGTATATCGCTGTCAAGTTCCGATCAGCGTATTTCCATACAATAGATTTTCAATATAGAATTTTAGCATAAGGCAGTGTGGTTTGTCAATCACTTTTTGCATGTTTTGCACGATATTTTATACAAACAGCGTTTTTCGGAAATCCACAACAACACTACATTTGTAATAAGATTTACGAAACGTATTTTCAACAGAATAACGGCTTTCCCTACTTCTATGGCGGAGGAGGAGAATCGACAGACAAACCGTAAACGTTTTGTCATACCAATATACAAAACGGCACGGATCCATAAACGGTTCCTGCGCCGTTTTTTTTAGACTGCGCTGTGTCAATCACTCCTACACCAACGCACCTCCCAATTGCTGCATGGCTGTTCGTATCATCGAGATCATCATTCAATGAACATCGCGTCCCCAAAAGAGAAGAAACGATACCCTTCCCGCACCGCCTCCTCATAGGCGGCAAGCATTCGCTCCCTGCCTGCCAGCGCGGATACGAGCATGAGCAGCGTACTCTCCGGCAGATGGAAATTCGTGATAAGCGCGTCAACGAGTTTGAATCGGTAGCCGGGATAGATGAAGATCCCCGTGTCTGTCGCGACCGGATGGAGAATTCCGTCATCGTCCGCAGCACTTTCCAGTACCCGACAGGAGGTAGTTCCGACCGCGATCACTCTGCCGCCTGCCGCTCTTCTCGTGTTGATCCGGTTTGCCGCGTCCTCTGTCACCCGGATATACTCGGAGTGCATTTCGTGATCCGCAATATGCTCTTCCTTCACCGGGCGGAATGTCCCCAATCCGACATGCAACAGCACCGGCACCACATCCACGCCCTTTGCCCGGATCCGATCGAGCAATTCCGGTGTAAAGTGGAGTCCGGCGGTCGGCGCGGCAGCGGATCCCTCCTCACGGGCGTATACCGTCTGGTATCGCTCAGGATCCCGCAATCTTTCGGTGATGTACGGCGGAAGCGGCATCGTTCCGAGCCTGTGCAGTGCATCGTACACTGTCTCACAATCTTCGCGTACCGTAAACCGCACGATACGGCAGCCTCCATCGCCGATGGATTCCACATGCCCAAGAAGTAAATCCTCTCCAAAGGACAGCACATCCCCCGGCTTGGCGCGTTTTCCGGGTCCCGCCAGCGTTTCCCAGACATCATTTTCCACCTGCTTCAACAGAAGAAGTTCCACCGGAGCCGTACTTTCTGTTGGAATCAATGCGCCGGAATCCGTATGACGCAGCTTGCGGTGTCCCACAATACGTGCCGGGATCACGCGGGTATCGTTTACAACCAGCACATCCTCCGGGCGGAGATAGTCGATAATGTCTCGGAAGATCCGGTGTTCCACCTGTCCGATAGGTGCGTTCCGATTCACAATCATAAGCCGAGAAGAATCCCGCGGCTCTACGGGGGTCTGCGCAATATAGGACTCCGGCAAATCGTAATGGAAATCGGACAGGGTCAATGTGGTGTCCGGCAATGTATTTTTAATCATAGTGGTATTCTCTCCTGCAAAATTCGTGCCTGCAAAAGTCCTCGAAAAAAGTGTCCTACGGCGATTGACAACAGAGGCGGCGTATGTTATCATATACGCGTACAGCTCCTGTCCCATGACGATCGGATAAAGTATACAGTGGCAATAAGACCGCTTTTCTCTTCGATATGCAGCATAGGCACGTATATTATTATAGTACACGTTGCGCCGTATTGCAACCGGTTTTTCGTTTTTACGCCATTTTTTCGGATAGAAAGCAACCCTATCCAAACAATAAGGAGTCTGTATATGGAAACACCTATTTCCGATCCCGCCGATTATAACAAAAAACGCGGAGCCGTCCTCGTACTAAAGGAAAACAAATATATCCGATCATGAAATCGCCGTTATGGCAAATCGGCTTTCGGGCGGCACAATCCTTTCCTTCTAACGCTGCATCCGCTAAATCAGGAAAACGCTATTTTAAGCGGCTTTTGCATCAAAGCTCGATCGATTCAGCGTTTTCTTAAGACTATTTTTGCATCACTTCCATTATAAAATTTCGGAGGAAAATCAGTATGTTTACACCAGGACTTGTATCGGTGACATTTCGACCGCTTGGACGACGGGAAATCACGGATTTGATGCGGGATTGCGGTCTAACCGCTATCGAATGGGGCGGTGACGTACATGTTCCGGCAAACGATCCGGCAGCCATTGCGGATGCAGTGGCAGTCAGCCGGGAAAATGAGATCGCGATCGTATCCTACGGTTCCTATTACCGTGCCGGCGTGACCACGTCAGAGACGACTGCAGCATTCTCGGACGAACTTGCCGCCACAGTCGCGTTGGGCGCACCGAATATCCGGATTTGGGCGGGTACCAAAGGCAGTGCCGCCGCCACCAAAGAGGAGAGGAAAGCGTTCACGGACGACATTCGCCACGTTTGTCGGATCGCGGCGCAAGAGAATAAAACGGTCAGTCTGGAATTTCACAACGGTACACTAACAGACGCCTGCGATTCCGCACTCTGTCTCGTGGAGGAGGTTGCCGCAGAGAATCTGCGTCTGTACTGGCAGCCGAATCAGTTCCGGGATGACGCGTACAATCTTACTACGCTACGCCGTGTACTGCCGTTTGTATCCAATGTTCACGTGTTCGCGTGGAAAGGGAGTGAAAAGTACCCGCTTGTGCAGCATGAGAGGATCTGGCGGCAGTATCTCGACATTCTGCGCTCCGATAGCCAGGACCGGAATCTGCTTCTCGAATTTGTCTGTGATGATACCGTAGAGCAACTCCGACGTGACGCGGAAACCCTGCTTGGCTGGCTCTGACCGTCGTACTTTTCTTCACTATAGTATTACTATACTATTTTTCATTCACGAGGAGACACCTATGACTGACACAATCGCGTTAGGCAGATACCGCCATTACAAGGGAAAGGAATACGAGGTACTCGGCATGGCGACCCATTCGGAAACACTGGAGCCAATGGTGGTCTATCGCGCGCTGTACGGCGAGGGAAAGGTTTGGGTTCGTCCGGCGGCAATGTGGCGGGATCGGATCGAGACGGAACACGGCACTGTAGAGCGATTCACGCCGCTTGAATAACACATCAGAGGAATGTATGCGGCTTTGCGGATGAAACAGCGGCGAAATTCACTAAAGCCGACAGCTTCTGTAGATTGTTCAAAGACAAGACATATTTTATGTGATACAATGACTATGGCCTTTTGGAACCATAGATGTAAATCAACATCAAGGAATTGCTGCGTGAATCGAGCTTTTTCGTCTTTATCCCCTTTTTTGATGCAAAATGCCCTTAAACAGCGGCTTCTTGAAACTACGTCAAGGAGAAACGAACCTATGAAAACCTACGTTGTGCTATACAATCCACTTGCCGGGAACGGACGCGGTAAGGAAACCGCCCTCGCGCTGCGCACACATCTCACCGATGGCGAAGCCACGTTCACCGACATGACCACCATCCCCGATTACAGTGCCTATTTCGCCTCTCTTTCCTCCGATACGGTTCTTGTAATCGCGGGCGGCGACGGCACCCTCAACCGCTTCATCAACGATACGGACGGTTTACTCCTTCCGCGTGAAATCTACTACTACGCCGTCGGCAGCGGTAACGATTTTCTGCACGATCTAGGGAAAAAGCCGGGTGACGCGCCCTGCCGGATCACGGAATACATACAGAATCTGCCCATCGCGGAAGTGAATGGGAAACGGTACCGGATCTTAAATGGCGTCGGTTACGGCATTGACGGCTACTGCTGTGAGGTCGGTGACAAGCTGCGTGAAACATCCCCCGGTAAACCGATCAATTACGCCAACATTGCCATCAAGGGACTGCTCTTCCACTATCTACCGAAAAATGCCATCGTTACCGTAGATGGCGTTGCACACTCCTTCAAAAAGGCGTGGTTGGCTCCGACCATGTACGGCAGATACTATGGCGGTGGAATGCTGCCAACCCCCAATCAACACCGCGGAAATCCGGACGGAACGATTTCCACCATGGTGATGGCAAACTCCGGAAAACTGCGCACGCTCATGATCTTCCCCTCCATCTTCAAGGGAGAGCATGTCAAGCATAAAAACGTTGTGCATGTGCTGACCGGACATACAATCACGGTGGAATTCGACCATCCGACTGCTTTGCAAATCGACGGGGAAACGATCCTCAGCGTGACAAAATACACCGTATACGGCGGACAAAATGCGATGCACGCTCCAAATGCAACACAAAAAGGCACCATAGATTGACCCTCTCGCGCACTCGCGCAAAGGAAGGTGTTAAGGCTCATGCACATGCGTTCTCATGCTGCATAAGCCTTTTCTATATCTCCTATTTCCTCGCCTGTTCTAAGATCATCCGTTCCAGTTCCTGCGCCGTACTCAAAAGAAATTACCCCAAGATTTTTACCCATTTCGACGTGATTTTCGTTTTGAAATTGGGACGAAACCCGGCAGTATTTCTGACTGCAGTCCTCGACTTCAAGGTGATCTGGCTCTACTGCATTTCCCTGTTAATCTGCTTTGTTATGATGTTCATTCGCAATATCGAAAGAAAGTGAGGCTTCTATGCTGTGGTATCGCATAAAACAGCAATGAAATCCCCATCTTATCCGGATCAGTCTTGCCAACATCGAATAAAAACAGGAAACAATCTGACACGCTTCTGCCACAGTCGCTCAGAGGAATTGTAACGGTTTATCCACTTGTAAAAGCACGAATGGTGTGTTATAATATAGAATCGGATCGGATATGATTTCCTTCCCTATCCTATATTAGGAGGTTGTCGCATGAGCCACTGGATTTTCGGCGCGCTATTTGCATTTTCCCTCGGCATCGGGATTTCCTTTCTCAACTACCGCATCTCCGTGTTTATGCTCGACAAAAATCCCGCGCTGATACAGGCATCCACATTGATACGGCAGGTGTTGCAAATCGGTTATCTGGTTGCCGTCTATTTTCTGGCACCGTATACGCAGTGGGATCGCATTTTCCTGCTCGTCGCAGCGGTGATCGGTGTAACCGGATCGCTGTTTGTTTTCACAGGGCTGCTGGTGCGCCGAATGGACAAAAAGAAGCGTATGGAAAAGATGGCGGACAACACAACCGCAGTTGGAAAGCATACCCAATAAATATCGAATATATCTCTAAAGGAGGTTATGTGTATGGGCGAACAATCGGAGGTGTTGATCCCCCTTTTCGGGGTTTTGGACATCACCGGCGAGGTCGTGACAATGTGGGCAATCCTGCTCGTTGTGACAATTCTCTCCCTTGTTGCCACGCGGCACATGAAGGAGCGACCGGGCAAATTCCAGAATGTGGTGGAGACCGGGATCGAGTATCTCGACCATTTCTTCTCCGGTATACTCGGAAAGGCACACGCACGTAAATACTTTTTCTTTCTCGGATCCCTGTTTATCTTCATTATCTTTGCCAACTACTCCGGCATTCTGCCTGGTATGGGACTGACGAAATACATGAAGGCTCCGACCTCCTCTCTTTCCACCACGTTGGGACTCGGTATTGCGGCGTTCCTCTTTCTACAGATCGCGGGACTGGCAAACGGCGTAAAAAAATATTTCAAGCGTTTCGTTTCACCAATGTTCTTTATGCTGCCGCTTCTTGTCCTTGATGAATTCATCAAACCTGCCTCCCTCGCGCTCCGACTCTTCGGCAACGTATTCGGCGAGGAAACGGTCACGGAAGAATTATATGGGATCATCCCCATCGGCGTACCGGTCATCATGATGGCATTATCGCTGCTCTTCTGCGCAATCCAGGCCGTTGTGTTCACCATGCTTGTGAGCATCTACCTATCGGAGGGACTGGAGTCAGAGTAAATCTTCTCGCCGGACAATCATTTTTTCATTGTCAATTCACTATTTTTCACATTTCAAAGGAGTACTTATCATGACGGATTCCGCAATCATCGCAATCGCCGCCGCACTTGCTATCGCGGTCAGCACCATTTTCCCGGCACTCAGCCAAGGCTGGACCTCCAAGGCCGCTATGGAAAGCATCGCAAGACAACCGGATGCTGCCGGAGACATTCGTTCCGCGCTCATCATCTCTCTGGCACTGATGGAAGCTCTGACCATTTACGGTCTGCTCATCGGCTTCATGCTGACGACCAAGATCTGAGCTGCGCCGATCCCTATATTTCATAGAAAGGATGTCCGCCTTCTGTTGTTACGGCAAAGTGCGGACATATCGCAGTCATGACCATACAGCTTCCTATTTTACTGTGGACCCTTATCACCTTCGCACTCATGATGCTTGTCCTGCAGAAACTGCTTTTTCGTCCCATGCTCTCGTTCATGGACAAGCGGCAGGCAAAAATCGACCGCGCCAAGGCAATTCGGGAATCCCGTGCAGCAGAAATGCAGGCGGCAGAAGAGCAAACCGAAGCCAATCGCCGTGCCGCACAGCATAAAAATGCAGAGCTTGCCGCGCAGGAAATCCGTGACGCGAAAACCCGCGCTGACGGCATTGTGAAAAAGGCCTATGCAGAAGAAGAAATCAAGCTCGCAGCATGTCGGAGAGAATCTCTGTACCGCGAAAAGGAATTGTTCGACGCGCTGGACGAAAAGGTGGAAACTCTTTCCCGCGCATTGTGCGACCGCCTGCTTTCCGATCCGCTCCTGCACTGAAACCCATGTTTTTCGCATCATCAAACATAGACGGAGTGTATCATGCAGTTTTTGTATGCCATAATCAACTTTTTGATCTTAGTCGGAATCATTGTCCTGTTCGGCAGAAAAACGATCGTGAAGATCTTCCGGGATCGCCGCGAACGGATCGACAGAGAGCTTGACGACGCGGAATCGATCGAAAAAACAGAATACACACCGCCGGTCGTGCCAGGAGTGGATGCGCTGTGCGTAGAGATCGTCGGAGACAAGGAAGTCGCCGCCGTCGAACAGCATGCCGCATTGGAAGCGGAAGAAATCCATCGCCAGACCACGGCGGAAATGAATAACATCCAGCGAGAAGCGGTCGATAACGTGAAAACGGAGTTTGTCTCAAAACTGTCCGAGCGTATCACCACCATGCTCGGCGAGGAACCATATTTGTCCGCGCTCCGGAAATGCGAGCCGATATTCGCGAAAAAAATTCTAGAAAAAATCGAGATCACCCCGGGCGACATGGCGTATCTGAAAACCCATGATGTGCTGTATGTCACGCTGACCTCCGCTTTCACACTTGATCCCGCTCTGGTGGAGGAGATCGGTGCGGCTACCGAAACGCTCGTATCCGGTGTTGGTGGCAAACAATCCTTATGGGTCAAGGTGGATCCGTCTCTCTGTGGTGGTCTGCGTCTCCGCATCGGCGACACAGTATACGACTGCACTGTATCGGATTTCATCTACCATCTCAACAAAAAGCTTGACCGCTTCATGGTCACAGGCAACGAGGACGCAGAAACACTTACAAAAGAACTGCTCAAGGAGCTTTCCTCCATAGAGGTCAGCATTCAGGAATATCAGTTAGGCAGAGTCATGAGCGTATCCGATGGGATCTGCTGGCTTGACGGACTGTCCGACATCATGTACGGAGAGGTCATTGAGTTTGATTGCGGCGAACGCGGGATGGTACTCGACATTGAACCGGATCGGATCGGTTGTATTGTATACGGTCGCTATGAGCATATCGAAAGCGGCAGCCGGGTTCGTCGAGTCGGCAGAATCGCATCCACTACGGTCGGCGAGGAGCTGCTCGGTAGGGTTGTGGATCCGCTTGGTAATCCCATCGATGGCGGCGGCAGAATCTGGTCTGACAAACGCAGACCGATCGAATTTCACGCCCCCGGCATTCCTGAGCGCGGACCGGTCAACCGTCCGATGCACACCGGAATCAAAGCGATAGACGCGCTTGTTCCGATCGGCATGGGACAACGGGAATTGATCATCGGTGACCGCCAGACTGGAAAAACCTCTCTTGTGGTGGATGCAATCCTCAACCAGAAGGGTAAGGGAATCCCATGTATTTACGTGGCAATCGGACAAAAGGACACCACAGTAGCGAATATCCGAGAAAAGCTACTGAAGTATGGTGCAATGAGCTACACCACCATCGTATGCGCACCAGCCTCTGCCTCCGCTTCCCTTCAGTATATCGCGCCGTTTGCCGGAGCCGCGATGGGCGAATATTTCATGTATAGCGGACGCGATGTGCTGATCATTTATGACGATCTCTCTAAGCACGCGGTTGCATATCGGGAGATTTCCCTGCTGCTCCATCGCCCTTCCGGTCGTGAAGCGTATCCTGGCGACGTATTCTATCTGCATTCCCGTCTGCTTGAACGTGCGGCACAGCTGTCCGCAGAGATGGGCGGCGGCTCTATGACGGCACTGCCGATCATTGAAACGCAGGCTGGCGATATTTCTGCGTATATCCCGACCAACGTCATCTCCATTACGGACGGACAGATCTTCCTTGAATCCGATTTGTTCAACGAAGGACAGCGACCGGCTGTCAATGTTGGACTTTCCGTATCCCGTGTCGGCAGCGCAGCGCAGACAAAACTCATGAAGCAAGTTTCGTCCAGTCTGCGGATGCGTCTTGCCCAGTATCGGGAGCTTGCCGGATTTGCACAGTTTGGCTCTGATGTGGATGCAGCGACCCGAAAGGTTCTCGATGATGGCGCACGCATGATG
>CAVIKO010000017.1:0-40839 GCA_963643035.1 bacterium | reverse complement strand
GTATCCGTGTGTCCAAAGCGTACACCAGTCAGGATTTCGAGAACGAGCAGTTTAATAAAGGCAACGAACGGTTTGTCAAAGCGAGAAGCCGTGCGTACAAGGTCATGGCGCAATTTCAGTGCGGGACCACCTTCATCGGCGATTTTTTGCAAGTCATACTCTACATCGCGGGCGGTATCTTCTGTGCATATGGCAAGATCAACATCGGCGATTTTACGGCGTTCGTACTGTACATCGGGATTTTTATGAATCCGGTGCGGCGGCTCATTTCCTTCATGGAGCAGTACCAGAACGGTATGACGGGCTTTAAGCGGTTTCTTGAGATCATGGATGCACCTGTGGAGGAGGACGCGCCGAACGCACATGAAATCGGCAGAGTTAAGGGCAGCATCGTATTCGATCACGTGACCTTCCACTATGAGGGCGCGGAGGCAAAAGACGTCCTGCACGACCTCTCCCTGACCGTGCCTGCCGGAAAGACGCTTGCATTGGTCGGGCCATCCGGTGGAGGAAAAACGACTATTTGTCACCTGATCCCGCGTTTTTACGAGATTCTGTCCGGTAAGATTACCATAGACGGTACCGACATTCGCGAGGTCACCCGTGCATCGCTGAGACAGAACATCGGTATTGTGGCGCAGGATGTATTCCTTTTCAACGCCAGCATCTACGACAACATTGCCTACGGAACGCCGGACGCGACCCGTGAAATGGTGGAGGACGCGGCAAGACGGGCGAACATACTCGACTATATCCACAATCTGCCGGATGGATTTGATACCATGGTCGGAGAACGCGGTGTAAAACTGTCCGGTGGGCAGAAGCAGCGGATCGCCATTGCGCGGGTCTTTTTGAAAAATCCGCCGGTGCTGATCCTCGATGAAGCGACCTCGGCGCTGGACAACGCGACGGAAATGATGATTCAGAAGAGCCTTGAGGAATTGTCCGCCGGTAGAACGACGATCGTGGTGGCGCATCGTCTGACGACAGTCAAAAACGCGGACGAAATCCTCGTGATTACCGAAAAAGGCATTGAGGAACGCGGCAAACACGATGAGCTGCTCCGGCAGAATGGGATTTACGCCGCGCTGTGGCAGGGTATGAAAATTGCGGAATGAGGGGGACAATGATGAAAACAGTATCGTATAACGGGCGAGCCTTGTCCGGGCTTTGTCTCGGCACCGCTTCTATGGGATCCGAGGGGCTTTCCGGCGCACCGCTCCAAAAGGCTTATGCAATTTTGGATACTTATTACGAAATGGGTGGTCGCTTCCTGGATACAGCGAATGTATATGGAAGATGGGGCGTTGACCACACAAACGCATCGGAGAGGTGCATCGGTATGTGGCTTTCCGACCGCGGAATCACGGATATGACGATTACATCCAAGTGCTGTCATTATCTTCCGGAAGCGCACGATATGTCCCGTGTGGACAAAGAATCTGCGTTTGCCGATCTTGAGGAAAGCCGGCGGTCGCTGGGTATGGAACAGATCCCGATCTATCTTCTCCACCGGGACAATCGGAAACGCGACATCCGCTATATTGTGGATTTCTGCGTGGAAATGGTGGATTCCGGGAAGATTGGCCTGTTCGGCTTTTCCAACTATCGACTCGACCGAGTGCAGACAGCGATCGATTATCTCGGCGCGGATCGGAAACGGTATTTCGCGGGACTATCGAATGAGTGGAGTCTGGCGATGGAATCCGCCGGGGACTATAATCCGCCGGACGGGATGGAACCTGTTACAGAAGCGCTCGCCCGGTACTGCGCGGAAGCGGACATTCTTCTTCTGCCGTTTTCCGCAGTGGCGCATGGCTGGTTTGACAAGCTGGCGCGGGATGGCGTGACGGTTGGAGCGGGGGATCGGTTTGTTGGAAACGCATCCTACAAGCCTGAATGGATGACGGTGGATAACGTGCGGAATTATCGCGTTCTGCAGTCCCTCCACAAGGAGACGGGCTACTCCATGACCGTCCTATCTGCAGTGTATCTTGCGGGAAAACGGCAGCCGGTGATCCCGATCGTCAGCGTATCCAAGCCAGAGCAGCTTGTGGAATACGCAGCGGCAATGGAGCTGAATCTGTCCACTGTCGAATGGGGAACGTGGCAGATCAATGGATAAATAAAACACGCGTATACGACACAAAAATCGGTACGCGTGTTTTGTTTGTGGTGGTTCAGTATGCGTGTAAAAACAACTTTCCATCCGTGCTTCCTTCCACAGGATGCAGTTCTATACACCCGGCCATGTGTGAATCCGGTACGGATCGCGGGAAAATCTGCCGACGAACATCCTGCGTCGATGGCAGGTTGACGATATGTGATGTGGTATATTTCGTTCTGTGCAATAAAAAAACCTCCAAAAACAAGGAAATTTTAGAAAAAGTAGTGTAATTTGGAAGGTTATATGGTATAATGGGAATACCAAAATTGAAATTATTGCCGTAGGAGGACAATACAATGGCAAACAGAACAGATACCATACTTGCCCAGTTTCGCGCAGCGGAAAACGAGATCGACGATCGGCTTCGGCACACCATTCGCTATGACCGCACAGGCGTTGGAGAGATCACGGTGGTACAGAAGGACGGCAGTCCGGTTGAGAATGCGCACGTACATGTGAACCTGCGCAATCACGATTTCAAGCTCGGTGCGAATATTTTCATGCTTGACGAATTTGAGTCCGCAGAAAAGAACAAGGTGTATCGGGATGTTTTCGCAGACACGTTCAACTTGGCGACCGTGCCGTTTTATTGGAGCGATCTGGAGCCAGAGAAGGGAAAACCGCGATTCTCCAAGGATTCTCCCCGCGTGTACCGTCGTCCAGCACCGGATCTTTGTATCGAATACTGTGAGGAGCACGGAATCACGCCAAAATGCCACTGTCTCAATTACGATGTGTGGACGCCGCTGTGGGTGCCGGACGATACGGACAGTGTAAAACGCGCCTTAGAAAAACGGATCCGGGAATGTGCCGAACGGTATCGCGACAGAATCCCTGGCTGGGAAGTGACGAACGAGCTGTTTTGCGGAAAATTTGACACATTCGCGCAGGGCAGAAAGAGTACGCAGTTCTTCACCGATCCGGATGTGGTGGAGTGGAGTTTTGATTGTGCGCGCCGGTACCTTCCGAATAACGAGCTGATCATCAACGAGGCGTCCCATGCGTGGACGAGTGCGTTCTGCTGGCAGAGAGGACAGTATTACGCACAAATCGAGCGGGCTTTACACCGCGGCGCACCGATCGATGCGTTGGGGATTCAGTACCATATGTTCTGCCGCGCGGAAAATGAGGAGCGTGATACGAAATCTTACTATAACCCGGCGCACCTCTGGAACGTGATGGAAACATATGCCAAGCTCGGACTGCCGCAGCAGATCACGGAAATCACGATCCCGTGCTACACGGATGACGCAGCGGATGAGGCCTTACAGGCGGAGATCCTTAAGTATCTCATGAAGATTTGGTTTGGCAATCCGGTGATGGAAGCGTGCATTTATTGGAATGTCGTGGACGGGTATGCGGCATTCGCACCGCAGGGTGACATGAAAGCCGGAGAAAACTATTTCCGCGGCGGACTCATGCGTTTTGATATGACTCCGAAACCGGCATTCCACTTGCTGCATAAGCTGTTCCACGAGACATGGCATACCGACGAGACCATGGATGCTCCCCACGGCTGCGCGAAGTTCCGCGGCTTCTACGGGAAATACGACTGCACAGTGTCTGCAGACGGCGTAGAAAAGACGGTTCCACTGCATCTGACGAAAAAGAGCAGCAACCGGTTCCGGGTTGTTCTATAAAAATATACCTTTTGTATAGGGCATCTGTAGGCTGCCTGATTGCCTTCGATGGTTTTTTCCTCTCCTATACGTAGTCCTCATCAATTTTTTCCAGATGAGCAAGGTGTATCAATGGTCTTTCCTAAACTTTTCTATACGACTATTTTTTAGTGCTAAGAGAGTTTTACTATAAGACCTTGATACACCTTGTCATCAGGTCCTTATTCCAAGGAATCTCCATCGACCGCCTGGCGGTATACACCACCTGGCGGCTTGTACAGGATTCGGTACAGAGAACCTATGCGATGTGGTGAGGAGATGCGTCTGGCGCGGTTCTCGCTGGCAGATATGACATAACAGGCGAGATGCGGGTCCTTTTGGATTGCGGTCTTCCGCAAAAGAGAAACGGGGATAGCTCCACACAGAGCCTCCCCGTTTTTTTAGCACGTCCCTGTTTGCGATCGCGCTGAAGTGGTCTTTATTCCGCGACGATGGTAGGGAGCGTTTCCTTAAATGATCTCCAGTCCGTCTCTGTCGGGCAACGGGTCGCGGGTCGCCGCAGGCTTATCTTGATACCAGAACGCCACGGAGGAAATATCGTCCTGACGGGGCAGATACCGACCAAAACTGCGCCAACCCAGCGCCTGAATCGTCACACGACATTCGTCATTGAAGGAAATCGGATCGGTGACGTGCCAGCGGTATAGTGAAAAGCGTTTGTTCGCCTTGTAGGTGTTGTCCGTCTGGTTCGGAATCATACCGCTGTATGGTGTGCAGAACCGCTCATAACCGCCATTATCGAAATTCCACGCACCGCAGAAATAGTCTTCCGTACCTGTGCCGCAGATGGTCGGGAATTCGCGATCGCCGTCGAGGAAGAACTTGATCTCACCTTCGCCCCACCAACCGTCGTTGTTCACGCTCCAGTACATGTATGTGCCAATGTATTGACCACGCGCGTTCCGGATGTTGAGAATCGTGTGATCCGTTTTGTACGTGAGCGGATTGGAACGATAGAATTGCGTGTGAAGGTAACAGGCATCGTCCGCAACCTTGTGAAGCCGATAGTCGATCTGGTAGTAGACGGCGCAGTCATTGTCGGATAGATTCTCAAGTTCAAACCGCGCGCGTTTGCGGAACGGCATTTCAAGATAGGTGTTCAGTCCGTTGCGCGGATTGACACAGACGGCGGCGGAAACGAGAGGAAAATACTGCTCATTGGCGGTCGCAGCACAGAAGAAGTCTCCAAGTGGGCATTCGATGCTCGGTACCGGACACTCATCCCAATCCACGCGCAGAATGGCGAAGCGTCCGGTGAAGGAGCCTGCGCACCAGATGTGCCGGATGGTGCCCTCGCCGGCAATGTCTGCGAGCGTGAATTTGGAGTGCGCTTTCAGGGAGATGGACGGCGATACCTTCCAGCCGCAACCGAGATCGCGTGCACAGTTCTCGCCGGTGCCATGCTGCGCCATACCGCCACAGCCGCGTTCACCTGTGAAATTCTCTGCGGAAACGGAACGGGATTCGCCCTCCGCGATGTGAGAAAGTGCAGATAGAGGAGAGAGAAACTGCATAGGATTTACCTCCTTTGTGGATAGCTTTTTATGCATTCTGAGTAATAGTATACCGGTTTCTACGCGATTTGGGATACCCAAAATTGCGCAAAATCTGGCAAAAACATAACCATTCCTGCTGTTTTACAGGGAAATGCGCAGGTCTAACGTTCAGGCGGCCTTTGGTATCTGATTGTGCGTCGTTTGCTTGTTTTTTCAGTTTTTCGATCTTGTGGAGCAGACACTTTTTGTTTTCGAGAATACGATAACCGCAAGTTAACCTTGCAATTTTTCCAGTAATGTAAGATAATAATCATAGTCGATGGCGCGGATGTTCGCGAAATAGTGGTTCATGCCGCTCTCGTTACCGTCGTCCCAACGAATGATATAATACCGCTTTTCCTCTGTTGCGGGCAGTGAATGGATCATAGTGCTTGTATCGGATTTCGCGTTTGCCGTGCCTTCCGCAAGAATATTTCCACAGTCGTCCTCAATGGTGTAGCGAACCGTCTTGTCCTCACGCGTATCGTTGACGGCATAGAGACAGAGGGAATCGTCGTGCGGCTCGTCGAACATCAGGCAGAACGGCTTTTGCGATTGCTTGATGTAATAATATGCCAGCTTTTTGTCGCCGTAATAGTCCACCACAGCGTCGGAAATCTGCGGCCAACCGTCGATGAGGTTCCACCAGATAATCCCGGTGCGGCGCCATTTCGACAGACGGAACCGTTCGATGAAGTACTTCTTTGCCTCTGCCTGTGAGATCTGGCTGGCACGGGAGAAGTTCTCCAGATTCGCTGTTGCTTTCCCATCTTTGCCGAACAGTGTTTCTACTTGACTCCACATCAGTCCGATGCGGTACGCGAACGGATCAGAGTGGTTGGGAACCATGCACGCGGCATGGCAGAGCCAATACGGATCGTCCAGACACGGCCACAGGTGATCGGCGGGAATGTATTTTTTCAGCGATTCCGGTGACGGACAGCCATGGTACCCGGTTTCGGAGGCAAAATGGCAGACAGTGTTCCGGTAATAGTCGCCCTTGAAATAGTCACGCGGGCCCCAGAGATGATCCTCGGAAATTGGCTTTTTTGTGCGGAAAGCTTCCTCATCCAGATATGGGGAGGACGGCAGATACGGGCGCGTGTAATCGAGGCTGCGGATTGCTTCCGGGAGGATCTTCCGCGTGAGAATATTTTTATTCGGGTCGCGTCCATCGCCCCAGAGCGTCGCCATGTCGCATTCGTTGTCACCTGCCCAAAGAATGATCGCCGGGTGGTGGCGCAAGAGCTTTACAATGGTTTCTGCTTCGATCTTGAAAGCATCGGCAAGCGCATCGTCCTGCGGATACAGCGCACAGGCCATGGCGAAATCCTGCCATACCATAATACCATTTTGGTCGCAGAAATCGTAGAAAATTTCATTTTCGTACACGTTTCCGCCCCAACAACGGACGATGTTGCAACCAATGTCGGTCAGCATGGGCAGGATTTTCGGAAGCCGCTCCTCATCCCGGGAATGGTACGCATCCACGGGCACCCAGTTCGAGCCCATCGCAAAGATTCGTTTGCCGTTTATGATAAAGCAGAACTCACCCTCACCGTTCTCATTTGTTGTGCTGGTGCGGTTTAGCTGCACAGTGCGGATACCGGTGTCGTTTTCCCACACATGGACAGATTCGCCACGGTAGAACAGCTCTGCCGTGATGTGATAGAGATTTGCATCTCCATAGTTGTGCGGCCACCAAAGCTTGGGGTTGGAGACATGGAGTGTGAACGTGGCACCGGTATGCCACAAAGAGTTTTCGGTCTGGAACACACTATCGCCGCAGACACCGGTGATTTTCAACCTATAGTCACGGATATCGCCGCGCGCGATGTGACAATTGTAACAGCACTTCAGATTTGCGCCATTGGCATCTGCATAGGCTGTCTGGAAGAATACGTCTTTGATGTATGCATATGGTCTGCTTTCAATGTAGATATGACGCCAGATTCCCATGCTGACCGCACGGCACATGATATCCCAGCCGTACATATGTGGTGCTTTACGGGTATACAGGGATTCAAAAGTTTGTACCTGCGCCTGTGAGAAAACCGGAATGTCGTATTCCCGCGCTTTGATCGTAGCGGAGGTGAAGCGTATGGACAGTTCATGGGTACCTTTTGTCAGTCCGCGGAGGGCAAATTCGTGCGGAATGAACATATTGGCACTCTCACCGATCTTTTTGCCATCGATAAAGACTTCCGCGTAACAGTCCAGCCCCTCGCACACCAGTACCGGTGAGACAGCCGTGTCACCATCCCAGTCAAAGGTGCGGTAGTAGACGGCGTCCATATTTTCACAGTCGTAGAGCTTGTATACATTGTCGCCGTAAAAGATTTCCGGGCATTTTTGCGCACGTTCCAAATCCAGTTCAAAATTACCGGGTACTTTTGCCGGGATTTTCGTAAGCGGCGCACCGTCACAAGCGGCGGCACTTGTCCACGCGGGATCCATATCCCAGTGGTAGCCATACGCGCATGTCCAGTCGCCATCCAGCATAAGACGGCGTAAGTGGTTCTGTTTCATGGGGATTCCTCCATTTTTGGAATAAATAGGTTTATATTAGTATACCAAATATAACCATCTGTGTCAAGAGAAATTTTGGAATTTTGCTGGTGACAATACACAGACCGAACAGCGAAGAGGTTTCTCAACAGATGGAGCGCACCATTACGCAGATGGGAGGATCGCTGCCAACCTACGCTGTACAGATTGAATTGTGGAAAGAGAAGCTGGATGCGTTGTGCACCCGCCATTCCATTGTGCTGCCGGAGCTGACCATCGATTTTGCGGAGGTCGTCGGAGAAAATCGGTCGGATTGCCGGAAATCTGGGTGCTGTTTGCGGTGACCGTCGGCGGTACAGCATTCGTTTTTGGCGGGATGCTCATCAGTGTGCCGGTCTGTTCGGTGTTATATACCCTGTACGACACTTACATCCACTGCCACCTGCGGGATAAGGCGGAAAAGAAGACATTTGATGTCATTCAGCTTATACCGCGTGGCTCATGTGCGGTGGTTCTGCGATTTTTCCTTCGAATCCCGTTGACTTTTTGTGTGCCGATGTGATATAATGCAGAAAAAGCGCAGCGGAGGTTCATATGCGAGAAATTGAAAAAATGACAAGTGGGGAACTCTATCTGCCCGGAGACGACGGGATTATGGCGGAGCAGACCAAATGCATGGAAAAGCTCTATGATTACAATCTGACCCGTCCCGGAGAAGGGGAAAAACGTGCGGCGATGCTTGCCGATATGTTTTTGGAGATCGGCGAGGGCTGTTATATTGAGCCGCCGCTTCACGCAAACTGGGGTGGTGCACATGTCCGATTCGGCAATTACGTCTACGCGAACTTCAATCTGACTCTGGTGGACGACAGCTACATTACGGTCGGCGACTATACCATGTTCGGACCGAACGTCACTATTTCCACGGCAGGTCATCCGATCGATCCGACCTTGCGAGAAAAGGTGATGCAGTACAATATGCCTGTGAAAATCGGCAGAAACTGCTGGCTCGGTGCGGGTGTGATTGTCATGCCGGGTGTATCGATCGGCGATAATTCCGTCATCGGCACAGGCAGTGTGGTGACACGGGATATTCCGGCAAATGTGGTGGCGATCGGCGTACCGTGTCGTGTGCTGCGGGAGATCGGCGAGCATGACCGTAAATACTACTGGCGCGACAGAACGATCGATCCGTCCTTCTTTGCAGAAGAATAATCTCTCTCAAAGGAACACAAAAATACCGTATCGCGTGGGATATATCCCGGCGGATACGGTATTTTCAATTATTTTGGGGCGGTTTCCGGTTCCTCTTCCGTTTCTCCTTCTGACTTCGGTGTATAGCCTTCCGGAAATGTGAAGTTTACGATTTTTTCAAAGAGATCCCGGTGCCACGCCGCCTTTTTTTCCATTTTAGCTTGTCCGCGCACCTGACTGATTGTTGTCACCTTGCGCAGTGCGACGATGGTTTCCTCCGGAAAGATATGACTGATTGTAAAATACTGCGCAAACGGTGTGTCGTACAGTCGCACACCATATTCATCTACAGCGGAATCCGGCACCGTGTCGAAAATTTCGGAAAGCGGCACAAATCCCCCCGCGTCGCGCACCGTCTCGTACTGTCCCTCGCAAAGGAAGCAGAGCAGCGATTCGCCTGCCATGATCTCGTAGGTGAACTGTTCGGCGGTCTGCGCATTTGCCTGCTGGTCATACGCGAAATCGTCCCCGTTCTCCTCCGCTGCCTCTCTTGCCGCGCGGATCTGATCGCTTGTCATGTAGATGATGTCGTTGAGAAGTACCTTTTTTTCCCCATCGCCGTTGTAATCGTCCATGATTCCGGAGAGCGCGGTACAGAATTTGCGATTGTCGTTTGCCGTGATGTAATCGGGACCTGCGTAGAGGATCGTGATGTCGGGGTTGCTTTTTTGGAGAAACTGCACGAGCAGCGTGATGCCCATAAAGACGAATACGCCGATGACGATGACCTTCCATTTGTGGTGGTACCAGAAATTGGCGAACGGATTGCCGTGTACCGGAGTTTCCTCTTTCCGCACGGGAGGCTCTCCCTCTGTCGCACGGATCACACGCGCCGCGTTGGACAGCTCTTCATCGGGATCGGGAATGTTTTTGTTGGTATTATCTTCCATAATCGTGCCACGCTCCTCTGGAAATCTACGGGTATAGTATAGCAGACAGATATGACCGTGTGTGGCGGAATCTGTGAAAAATCTATGAAAGGCTTTTTTGAATATGTGGAATGCCAGCCTCACAGCAGCGTTTTTCTACCTTTTTAAAATGGCATCGCGTATTGGTATCGGTTCTGCCGCCATGTAACCGGATACGGAGGGATCGGCGACGATCGTCACAGGTGCCTCCACGGCGGCACATACGCAAAGCGCGTATTTCGGTAGACAGGGCAGGATGCATAGAGTCTCCGGAACAGACAGTACGGATACGCACCGGGCGATTTTAGAAAATCCGCAGCCAAGGTATTTGCCGTATGCCTCCTTCGCAGCCCATAAACGGAAAAAGCGATCCACGTCGGAAAAATCGCCTGCCATAGCCGCGTATTCCGCCGGATGAAACCACCGTTTTGCCAATCTCTCCGTATGCCGTGCCATGTGCGCTTGCAAATCGACACCGACTGGGCGATCGTGGACAAGCAGGGCGAGATACGCGCCGCTGTGCGAGAGGGAAAAGTAGAGCGGCGTGGTAAGGCGATCTGAGATTGCGTAGGGCTTGCCGCCCGGTGCCGTGCCGAATCGAAAATCCGAGCATCCGGCGTGGCGATGAAGAAGCTGACGCAGAATGGTATGGGAAGAGCCGTTTTGTCCCATCCCCTCTTGTACAGTGAGATAAAGTGTCATACAGCGCACAGACGGAGTACGACGATTTCCGTCGCGTTGCCCAGCCGCGGAATAGGAGAGACGGTATTTGCCATACCGCGGCTCACGATCAGCCGATTTTCGTGACAGCCGGACGCATATTTTGGAAATAGGCCCTGTCCCGGAGCGTAGATGTCATGCCCGAAAAGATGCCATTGTCCGCCATGTGCGTGTCCGGATATGGTCAATTCCACGTTTGTCTGTCGGATGTATGCCGGATAATATTCCGGATGGTGGCATAGGAGCAGGTGAAATCCGTCCGTTTTCGCATATCGTTCAAGAAAAGCGAGATCTGGCGGCGGTGTATGATTCGTGCGTTTCGCACCATAGGTCAGTCCGGTCGTCAGTCCGCCGATACACAGCCCGTGTGTGGAAACAAAATCATTGTCCAGTACCGTGATACCGCGATCGGTGAGGAGCTTTTTATTTTCCGGGGAAATGCCACTTTCGTGATTGCCGATGGAGTAGTACACGGGTGCGATCTCTCGGGCGCGTGTGAGAAAGGTCAATCCCGGCGCGTTGAAAGCTTCTGTGGCGGCGTAGGCGGTGAGGTGGTTCATCATGTCTCCCGGGGAAACGATGAAGGTCGGATGCAAATCGGCACACAGCGACAGGGCTTTTTCAAATGGGCGGCAGTGCAGATCCGCGCAAACGGCGATGGTGAGCGGATGGGATACCGGCGCGGGAATGATGTATTCTGTAATTTTCAAGATGTACTCCTTTGCGGCGAAATGGTTCTCTCCATTTTTATATTATAGCACAGACGGCGCGGAAAGGAACCGCTATTATAGGGTTGTTTTGGCATCTGTCGAAGGGTGCTTTTATTATACACCGAAACGGTGGAGAAATCAAGCGGACAGATAGGGACTTTTTTATGGGGGAGATATACATAGAAAACTCCGGTATGCTATGGAAACAGGTACCGGAGTTGCTATGAAATTGTGGTCGGCGGAGCTTATACTCTCCGATATACCGGAATCCCCTTTGTTGTTACGTGGAGCTTTCCGTTCCCGACGATCTCGCCTGTAAAGTAGTCCGCCCAGGTGTCTGCTGTCGGAAGATACACATCCCGCTCATCTCCGCATCCCCAGCAGATCGGGGCGACCAAAAGATCCTCGCAGAAGAGGTATTCGTCATCAATGCCAAGGGTTTCGGGATCCGCTGTGTAGTCCATCACCAGTGCACGGATCGGCGGCCGTCCGGTATCGCGATAGGCATCAAAGGCGGCCTTCAGCATCGGCACCAAGGATTCACGCAGTTGCAACAGCGCTCGTACTTCATCCTCGCAGTCCAAAGCCGCCCATGGTACCTGCTCGCAGTACCATGCGTTGATCAGGCACTGGACGCTGAATACCGTTGCCTGCAGCCGGCGGAGCAGCTCTTCCTTGGAGTTCGCATGGCGCAGTTCCGGTGTCCAGAGTATGCCGGAGAACGACGACTGTGCAATTCCGCGGACGAAATCACGATGGTCGTAGAGATCGCTGTAGAGAACGAACGGATACGGCGCAGCCAGCGCACCCACATTCCGTACCTCGGAGAAGGTTGTATGTTCGCCGAGCGCGTCCATGATCGTTTGACAGTACAGGGTGCCGAACAGGGAATGGTACTGCTCACCATCCATACCGGACGGAAAGCGCGTGGTCAACGGAAAACTCCAACCGCCTGTATTGTCGCTGGAATCGCATTCATCGAGTTTGAAGCCGTCGATCCCCTTATCGACAAGCATCTTTCTGTGGTAATCGGCGAAGATCTCCCGTGCTTCTTTTGTGGCAAAATCCGGTACCACACCGCCCCATACCTCATATTCACCACTATACGGAGCAAGCGCGTCGTGAATAGGCGAGGTCGGATGTGTGAAGGCGTGTTCCCACAGATTGATGTGGAATCCGCGTTCTCGCAGCGTGGTGATCATCTCTTCCGGGGATGGGAACCGATCGCTCCAGATATACGAGCAGGAATAGGTATGCGTCTGCCACCCCGGCTCCAGACCAAGGATGTCGCAGGGGATCTCTTTGCTCCGGAAATAATCCGCCATGGCAAGTACCTCCGCCTGTGTGTATTTGCCGCAGCACCGATACAGTACGCCAAGCCCCCATGCGGGAACATTCGGACCTCCACCGGAGAGCATATTGTACTGTGATACGATGTCCGTTATGGTTTCGCCCTCCATGACGTACACATCGATGCCTTGTACCGCTGGGATCAGTACGCTCATAACTGCTTGACCGACCTGCCGAACGGCATACAGATCGTCCGTGGAGAGCTTTACATCGCTTTCTGCCTCCGCAGCCACCGTTCCGTCGGCGTTTTTTGCATAGCCGCAGTAGACCTCGATGTATCGCGCCGTGTCGAAATACATCCCATAGCCTTTATTTGTGACAAAAAAGGGAACCGGGGCATGGCTGTCTCCATTGGCACTTGCCGGATCGGCGTTTACGGCAAGACGGAGCTTTCTGCCGCGGTGGCGAAAAGCTTTGAGCTGGAGACCGAAGCCGTAGATTTGCGCGTCGTCCTCCAAAGGAAATTCGATAAGGAAACCGCGCGCTGTCTGCCGTGTCGTAAACCGGGAGATCGGGTAGGATACCGGCGTCTCTGTGTATCGGAAATTCTTGCAAAACCGGGACGGTACCAACGGTTCCGGTGTACCGAACGTGAATTTTCGCATAGGTATACGGTTGCCTGCACAGGAGATTGGCAGGCTATCCTTTCTGCATGGATGATGTCTCCATTATACCATGCGCGGCAGTCTTTGTCAATGTGTCTGCACGTGATCAGCAAGATTGTTGTGTTTTCCTTCTGCCTCTCGGAATGAGGTTTACGGGATACCGCGATGGAACGGACGAAGGGACAACCGTACGGTGGAATAACGCTGATTTCAGGTCCTTTCCTCGCGCGTTTTTTCGATCTTGTGCAATCTGGTGTTGTTTGGTATGCCTGTGCGGTGTTACGTATAGATTTTTCGGGGATGCCGCAACCCTCATTTTGTGGAAAGTGAATATTGACAAATGGGGTACACGGGTGTACAATAATAGCACAGTTTGAAAGAAGGGGCGGCAAGACGATGTATCTGTATTTTTATACCTTTACGTTTACCTCGGACTGTCCGCTTACCAAACGGGTATAAGCATACCACGGATATAGGATTTCGGACAGTCCGCATTCACTGCAGCCGTGTAAACGGTGTTGATGAGGGAATGCGGCTTTTCTTTTATCAAAACGAAGCATTTATCAGGCGAAAGAAATTCCGACGAGGATTGCGCCGGAGAAGGGATACGATCATGCTGCAGAATCGATTTTATTATTACTTTTATCATACGGACTGCCCGCGTGTCGGTGGCTCCGAGAGATAATTCGTCTCTCAGAACGCACCGCATAGAATCGGACAGCCCGCATTTGTCGTGTATTTTGCACATTGGTAAATGCGGACTTTTTATTTTCTCCATGTAAACGCTGCGTCAATCTGAAAGCGGCGGCTCACTATGTAAACAATGAAATGAGGTATAGAACAATGATGAACATGCATTTCCACAGAAAGCTCCCGATCCCGCAGGATGTTAAACGAGAATACCCACTGACAGAGCGGATGGAAAAGGTAAAAGCAGAACGCGATGAGGAAATCCGTGCGGTATTCGATGGCAGCTCGGACAAATTTATACTTGTCATCGGACCCTGCTCTGCGGATCATCAGGATCCCGTCCTAGCCTACATCGAAAAGCTCCGTCGTCTGTATGAGCAGGTATCCGACAAGATTCTCATCATTCCGCGCATCTACACAAATAAGCCGCGCACCACAGGACAGGGCTACAAGGGAATGCTCCATCAGCCCGATCCGGAGGGAAAGCCGGATATGTACAAGGGCATTGTTGCGATCCGGGAGCTTCATTTGGCGGCCCTGCGCGACTATGACTTCACCTGTGCGGACGAAATGCTCTACCCGGAAAATTACCGGTACCTCTCCGATCTTTTGTCCTATGTCGCGGTCGGCGCGCGGTCTGTGGAAAATCAGCAGCACAGACTGACCGCGAGCGGCGTGGACGCACCGGTCGGGATGAAAAACCCCACCGGTGGAGATCTCACGGTGATGATGAATTCCATCGTGGCGGCGCAATCCAGCCATACGTTCCTCTATCGCGGTTGGGAAGTCACAAGCGAGGGCAATCCGTATGCGCACGCAATTCTGCGTGGGTACATCGACTACGCCGGGAACAACGTGTCCAACTATCATTACGAGGATCTCCTCCGTGTGCAGAAGCTTTACGAAAAATTCAATCTCAAAAATCCGTCCGTGATTGTGGATACCAATCACAATAACTCCGGCAAAAAATATCTCGAACAGATCCGTATTGCCAAAGACATCGTGTACAGCCGTTCGCAGAATCCGGAAATCAAACGGCTTGTCAAGGGATTGATGATCGAGAGCTATCTGGAGGACGGCGCACAGGCAATCGATGAGCATGTGTTCGGAAAATCGATCACCGATCCGTGTCTCGGCTGGGAGAAAACGGAAAGACTGATTCTCGATATTGCCGATAAGCTGTGATCGAAGGAGGAGAGTACAGTGGACAATAGGCTGGAAGAAGCAAGAAAGATCATCAATCGGGTAGACGCGCAGATGGCGGAGCTGTTTGTGGAACGAATGCACGCTGCCGAACAGGTCTACGCGTATAAAAAAGAGTACGGGCTTCCGGTTCTCGATGAGAAACGGGAGGCTGCCGTGATCGAGAAAAATGCCTCCACTATCGAGAATGAGGTGCTGCGCGGCTACTACATCGATTTTCTTAAAAATGTGATGGCGGTTTCCAGAGCGTATCAGTATCGGATGCAGAGTGGATTGAAGGTGGCGTACAGCGGCGTGGAGGGAGCGTTTGCTCATATCGCGGCAGGACGAATCTTCCCAGAGGCAAACCGGATCTCGTGCCGGGATTTTGCTGCAGCATATAATGCAGTGGTACGCGGGGAGAGCGATTTTGCCGTCCTGCCCATAGAGAACAGCTATGCCGGAGAGGTGGGGCAAACCATCGATCTGTTGTTTTCCGGCGGACTCTATATCAACGGCATCTATGAATTGAAAATCTGTCAGAATTTGCTTGGTGTTCCCGGTTCCTCCCTCGCGGACATCCGCTGTGTGATAAGCCATCCGCAGGCATTGAGCCAGTGTCGCGACTATATCACGCTCCATGGATTTACAGCGGAGGAGGCAGGCAATACCGCTATCGCCGCGAAAACCGTTGCCGAAGCGGGCGACAGGACGTGCGGCGCCATCGCCAGTGTGGAGACTGCGGAACTGTACGGTCTGCAGGTGCTGGATACGAATATCCACAAGAGTGCGGAAAATACCACCCGATTCGCGGTACTGTCCAGGGTACGCGCCAGCACTCCGACATATACCAATTCCGTATTGATGTTCTCTGTGAAAAACGAAGCGGGTACTCTCGCAAACGCTATTGGGATCATCAGCAAATACGGCTACAACATGACGGCACTGCGCAGTCGGCCGTTGAAGGATCACTCGTGGCAGTACTATTTCTACATTGAGGTGGACGGTTCCACAGATACGGATGCTGGCAGACAAATGATGCAGGAACTGGGAAAGGTCTGTGACAAACTGAAGCTGGCGGGTACATTTGCACCGCACACGGAAATATGAGGGCGGAAATGATGAGAATACCAATGGATTTGGGAGAAAACAGCTACGACATTCTGGTGGAACGGGGCGTTCTCTCGCATGCAGGGACAGAGTTGAACCTGAACAGGCGAGTGCTTGTTGTGACAGATACCCTGGTTCCCAAAAAGTATGCCGAAACGGTGGCTGAGCAATGTTGGGAGCCGGTACTCTGCACGGTAGAGGCGGGGGAAGACTCCAAGAGTCTGGATACATTCGCAAAATTGCTCCGGACGATGCTGGACCACGGTTTTTCGCGAAAGGATTGCGTGGTGGCGGTCGGCGGCGGCGTGGTGGGGGATCTGTCCGGCTTTGCCGCATCGGCGTATATGCGCGGGATTGATTTTTACAACATTCCTACAACGCTCCTTTCGCAGATCGATTCCTCCATCGGCGGAAAAACGGCAATCGATTTCGGCGGTGTGAAAAATATTGTGGGCGCGTTCTATCAGCCGAAGAAGGTACTGATCGATCCGGAACTGCTGCGTACTCTCCCGCAAAGACAGCTTTCAAACGGTCTGGCAGAGGCGGTCAAAATGGCACTCACCTCAGACGCAGCAATGTTCCGGCTGATCGAAACGGAAAATGTTGCGGAAAATCTCGATACCATCATTGTCCGATCGTTGCAAATCAAGAAAAATGTAGTGGAAGCGGATGTGCATGAGGCGGGACTGCGACGGGTACTCAATTTCGGACACACGATCGGGCATGGGATCGAAGCGAGCAGCACCCTATACCATGGAGAATGCGTCGCGCTTGGTATGCTGCCGCTATGTGGAGATGCAATCCGTCCGCGCGTGATTGCAGTACTCGCAAAATGCGGTCTATACCGGACAATTCCGTATGATTGGAATAAAATCGCGGCGGCGGCGTTTCACGACAAAAAGGCGGACGGCGATACGGTGTGTGTGACCGTGGTGGATGAGATTGGTTCATTCCGGTTTGAAACCATACCGTGCGTCGATTTGATCGCAAGGGCGAGGGGTTGTCTGGAGGGACTGGGCGTATGAAGAACACCTTTGGAAACAGTGTTGCGGTGACGGTATTTGGGGAGAGTCACGGCCCGTATATCGGCGCAGTATTAGACGGCATGGCACCGGGTGTACATGTTAAGAAAGACTATATTGCACACATGCTCACCCTGCGCCGTCCGAGCGGGAAAATCTCTACGCCGCGGCAGGAAAAGGACGCGTTTGAGATAATAAGCGGCGTCGTAAACGGAAGAACGACCGGCACGCCGATCACACTCTTGATTCCAAACGAGAATGTTGAAAGCGGCGATTACGCGGCAATGCAGACGGTCGCACGTCCGTCTCATGCGGACTATCCGGCGGATTGCAAATATCATGGTTGTCAGGACACGCGCGGTGGCGGTCATTTCAGCGGACGGATTACAGCCGCACTCGTTGCTGCGGGGGCGATCTGCAAATCAGCCATGGAAGAAAAAGGAATCCATATCGGTACGCATGTACGTCGTTGCGCGGGGATCGATGACAGAGCGTTTATTGATCTGCGCAGCGACATCGACACACTGTGGGAGAAAACTTTTGCCGTACTCGACACGGATGCCGGAGAGAGAATGCGAAGGGCGATTGAGGAAGCGGCACAGGAGGGGGATAGTGTAGGCGGCGTGCTGGAGACTGCCGTTGTTGGTATGCCAGCCGGTGTGGGAGAACCGTGGTTTGATACCGTGGAGGGGATGCTTTCCCATATACTGTTTTCTATACCCGCCGTCAAAGGAGTGGAGTTCGGTACAGGTTTTGCCATCTCCGATATGCGGGGCAGCGCGGCAAACGATCCGCTGCGTGTGGTGGAGGGGAAGATTGTCACGATCACGAACCATAATGGCGGGATCGGCGGCGGGATCACAAATGGTATGCCCCTTTTGTTCCGTACTGCGATCAAGCCGACGCCTACGATTTTCAAGACGCAGGAGACTGTGGATTTCCGCACAAAAACGGAGACGGTTCTTTCTCCCAAGGGGAGACACGATCCTGCGATCGTCCACAGAGCGCGTGTGGTACAGGATGCCGTGACTGCCATTGTCCTGTGCGATGCGCTTGCCATGCGGTACGGTACGGATTATCTCAGTCAGAGGGAGGAATAGGCGCAATGAAAGAACAAAAATACGGCTGCATCGGGAAAAAACTGACGCACAGCTTCTCAAAGGAAATTCATGCGCGTCTTGCGGATTACGAATACGAGCTGATCGAGCTTGCAGAGGACAAAGTTGGTGATTTTCTCATCAAACGGGATTTTTCCGCCATCAACGTGACCATTCCCTATAAGGAAACCGTCATTCCGTATCTCGATTCCATCGATACGGGCGCCGCGAAAATCGGCGCGGTCAATACCGTGGTCAATCGAGGCGGCAGGCTCTGCGGCTACAACACCGATTATTATGGAATGTGCGCGCTTATTGACAAGATCGGCATTGATCTTGCGGACAAAAAGGTTCTGATCCTCGGTACAGGCGGCACCTCCAAAACCGCGCGCATCGTGGCGACGGATCTGGGAGCGGCACAGATTCTTGTGGTGAGTCGGCACGGATCGGAGGAGAGCGGTACGATCACCTACGCAGACGCTGTCGCCCGGCATGCGGACGCCGATGTGATCCTCAATACGACTCCGGTCGGTATGTATCCGAATTGCGGTGCGAAGCCAATTGATCTTTCCGCTTTTCCCCGCCTTTGTGGCGTAGTAGATGCCGTATACAATCCTCTGCGCACCCAACTCGTTTTGGATGCGCAGAAACGTGGTATCCCGGCTGAGGGCGGTCTGTATATGCTCGTGATGCAGGCGGTCGCGGCGGTTGAACGTTTTTTGGATACTACGCTTCCGCAGACGGCAGGCGACAAGGTGTTCCGAGAGATTCTTGGCACAAAAGAAAATATTGTACTTACCGGGATGCCCGGTAGCGGAAAAAGTACCGTTGGCAGACTGCTTTCGGCCGATGGCTTTGCCTTTGTCGATACAGACGCGGAGGTGGAGAAACGGTGCGGCTGTACTATCCGGGAGTTTATCCATACTAAGGGTGAGAAGGCGTTCCGCACTCTCGAAGCCGAGGTGATACGAGATGTATCACAGGAGAACTGCCGAGTAATTGCAACAGGCGGCGGGGCGATTTTGCGGGAAGAGAATGTCCGCGCTCTCCGGCAGAACGGTCGAATCTATTATTTGGATGCGCCGCTGTTCCGCCTGATTCCCACAGACGACCGGCCGCTTGCCGATACAAAAGAAAAGCTGACGGCATTGTATACGGACAGACTGGAGAAATATAAAAACACCGCCGACTGTATCGTTCCCGCTATGGATTCTCCGGCGGCGGAAGCAGCATACATCACGGCAGAACGAGAGGAGCGCGCAGTATGAACATTCTGGTAATCAACGGTCCGAATCTCAATATGCTTGGAATCCGGGAACCCGCGCAGTACGGCAGGGAAACTTATGCGCAACTGGTCGAAAAAATCAAATCCCACTGCGCGGCGTGCGGGGTGACAGTGACGGTATATCAGTCGAATCACGAAGGAGATCTGGTGGATAAGATCCAGTGGGCGTACGGAAGAATCGATGGTATCGTGATCAATCCGGGAGCGTATACCCACACGAGCATCGCGCTTTTGGATGCACTCAAGGCGGTATCCATCCCGGCGGTGGAGGTTCACATCTCCAAGGTGGAGGAACGCGAGGAATTCCGGCAGATCAGCTATGTCCGTCTGGCGTGTGAAAAGACGATCACCGGACATGGCACAGACGGTTATACGGAGGCGATCGATTATCTCCGCACGAGAGGGATGGACGCATGAGAGCGATATTTGCACCGTGCCGTCTGTGCGGAAGGATCGACGCGCCGCCATCCAAGAGTATGGCGCATCGGTACCTCATAGGTGCGGCATTGACGGGGGAAAATTGCGTGTTCTCCGGCGTGGATTTCAGTGAGGATATAGCGGCAAGCATCGATTGTCTGCGGGCATTGGGCGCCGAAATCGATGTGCGGGGAGACGAAGTGTGTGTATACGCGGACAAAGAACGGTTTCTGCATACGGACGATCCGGTGCTGTGCTGTCGGGAGAGCGGTAGCACGCTGCGGTTTCTTATCCCGCTTGCCTTGTGTATGGGAAAAACGGTCGCGTTCTGCGGCAGCGCACGACTGATGGAACGGCCGCTTGCCGTATATGAGGCTTTGTGCCGGGAGCGCGGGTTCCGGTTTGAAAAAAGTACGGATTTACTCACTGTATGCGGCAGGTTGACGGGAGGCAGATATGAGATCTGTGGAGACAGCAGCAGTCAATTTCTTACAGGACTGATTTTCGCACTTGTCTGGCTGGGAGAACCATCCGAGATTGCAATCGTACCGCCGTTTGCCAGTCGGTCGTATGTGCGTCTGACCACCGCGGCACTGCACGATTTCGGTGCGGACGTTTCTTTTGTAGACGATTACACGATCCGGATCGGCAAAGCTCCGCTGCACGGATTTTCCGGAAAAATCGAGGGGGATTATTCAAACGCGGCGTTTCTTGATGCTTTCAACTGTCTCGGTTCCACTGTGGAGATCGGGAATCTGCGTGCGGACAGCCTGCAGGGAGATCGGGTGTACCGGACATATTTCCGTGCTCTGTCAGTTGGTACGCCTACGCTGGATATTTCGGATTGTCCGGATCTCGGGCCTATCCTCATCGCGTTGGCGGCGTTGCAAAATGGTGCGCGATTCACCGGAACAGATCGACTCCGGATAAAGGAAAGCGATCGAGGTGAGGCGATGCGTGAGGAACTTGCCAAATTGGGCGGTGCAATTACCATCGGCACGGATTCCGTCACGGTGCCGAAACAATCGTTGTGCTATCACGGCAAGCCTCTGTCCGGACACAATGACCACCGGATTGTCATGGCGTGTGCGGTGTTGTTGTCGCGGATGGGTGGTGAGATTGGCGGAATTGAGGCGGTACGCAAGAGCTATCCGCACTTTTTCGAAGAGATTCAAAAACTGGGAGCAGAGGTTACGGTATATGATTGTTGACGTGAGCATGAGAATTCTCATCATTGGGCTTGGACTGCTCGGTGGCAGCTACGCACGGGGACTGAAGCGGTTCGGATTCCGTATCGGCGCCATTACGAAGGAGCAAAAGGATATCGATTATGCACTCCGTGAGGGGATTATCGATGAGGGAACGACGGAGATCGACAAGGAACTGATCGGAAATGCGGATCTTATCGTGTTTGCGCTCTATCCGCACATCTTTGTCGAGTGGATCCGGGAGAATCAGGGATTATGCAAAAGCGGTGCACTTCTCACCGATGTCACAGGTGTAAAGCGAAGTGTGGTCTACCAGATCCAGGATATGCTCCGTGAGGATGTGGAATTTATCGCGGCGCATCCGATGGCGGGACGCGAGGTATCCGGTGTGGAAAACAGTACGGAGAAAATGTTCATTGGTGCGAACTATATCGTGACGCCGACTGCGAAAAATACACCGGAGGCGATCCAGACATGCGTGGAGATCGGCAGACTGCTTGGCTTTTCCCGCGTTGCCACCCTGTCACCGGAAGAGCATGACGAGATGATCGGCTTCCTGTCGCAGCTCACGCACTGCATCGCCATCACGCTCATGACCTGCAACGATAAGGAAAACATGGAGAAATTCACCGGCGACTCTTTCCGCGACTTGACCCGGATCGCGCGGATCAACGATCTGATGTGGAGCGAGCTGTTTATCGCAAACAAGGACGCGTTGCTCACCCAGATGAACCTCTTCATCAACAAATTCACGGAGCTGAAAAATATGCTCGAAACGGAGGACGTAGAGGGAATGCGCGAGATGATGCGCTATTCCACTGCGCGCCGGGAGAAGTTCGACAAAAAATGAGAGACGGAAACACATCTCGCGTGGTGTGTTTCTGTTTTTTTATTTACAGTCGGCGAAATTTGTGGTATAATAAGTGAAAAACGTATTATATGGCAAACGCGCCATGGAGGAACAACATGTTTTATTACCTGCACTGTTATATGCCGCAGACCTGGGATGCACAGGTACGCGCCGGACTGATCGGCAGATCTGCCGGAATCCGATTCGTACAATCCATCGATATTCCGGAGGAGTTGAAATTCAATACCCTTGCCCGTGCGGAGGGGGAGCTATATGCCATGCTGCGCGATATGCACGGTCCGTTTTATATCGATCGACTCCAGGGCGGCTGCTTCCTGGAAGAATATCCCTACGATATGTCACTCGTTCACGCATATGAGGAACTGCTTGGCGAAAATTTCTGGGGTTTTCAGATGCATGAGTGGATGAGCAACTATCAGTCCGATCTCAAAAAACTGAAGAATAACAATTGCCCGGAATGGACGGCACAGGCGATTACCGATACTATTTTGCGCGCATACCCGTTTCAGCACGTCTTTCTCGAATCCATGAACGCGAAGGAGATGGAGGCGTGTGGTTGTCCCGAAACTGCGGAGGATTTTTTGCGGATCGCGGAGGCACTGTATGCAAAGCGACAGGCGTACACGGAGGGAATGCTTCTGCCATGCGACAGCTATTCTCTTGCATATCCGATGGAGCTGGCGCACGGTACCAGACGGTTCATGCCCGAGATCGGCAATCAGACGCCGGACACACGAATCCAACTGGCGTATGCGCGCGGTATGGCAAGGGCGTACGGGGTTCCGTTCGGTGCATATTATGAACCGTGGGGCGGATCGCCGTTCTCCGCCTGCTGTTATCAGCGCGACGGAAGGAATGAGTGGAATATCGGCGGCACATCGGATTTTCCATTTCAGACTGCCGGGGATAATGGCGGCAGTTCACGTTCCTTACAGCGTCGGCTTCACCTCTATTCCTACATGGCAGGCGCGTCGTTCATGGCGGAGGAATGGGGTATGTGCAATACCTTCTACGACTGGAACGATTTCGAACTGTCCCCCTACGGTGTGATCAAGCGCGATTTTCTCCGGTTCACAGAGCGGTACCCGGATATTGGAAAACCGATAACACCGATTGCAGTAGTACTGCCGAAGGAACTGCCGGTATTTGAGATGAGAGCGTTCGACACCGATCTGTATATGCGCTATCCAGTGACAGGGACGCTTCTCGACAAGCTTCGCCTGACCCGACGCGGACTCAAACGGCTCTTCCGTGAAAGCGGACCGATGCTGGGAACGGAAACGATGAATCTGCTCAACTGCACATTACCGGACGTACTCGACATCGTACAGGAGGATTGCGTAAAACTCGAGGAGTACGACCGCGTGATCGACCTGACAGGTTCTGTCGCGTTTGCAAAATCCGCCGCCGACCGCGTTTGCACCATTGAGGAACTGCCCACGGTGTTGGATACGCTCCTTCCCTGTGTTCTCCGCGGCAACGCCATGAAGCAGCTGACCCGTGCGGATGACGGCACTGTGTATCTCCTGCTCACAAACAACAGCGGTGTATCTCGAACTGTGGCAGACGGCGAGGTAATACTGCAGGAAGCCGCCGAGGTGGTGACGGTGGATACGAAAAACGGGCAAAAGCTCCAAATGTGTGAGGGAGACAGCAAAATGCATCGCGCCGAGGATGGCAGGTATTACGTGGAGATCCCCGCGGGCGGTTGGTTCTTCGGCACGATCCGCTGAAAATAAGCTCTCTATGGAAACATAGAATACAAATAAGCCTCCCGTTCCGGTGCAGCTTCATCGGAACGGGAGGCTTTGTCATAGGATAGATAACGAGGTAAGAGCGTACCCAATCGACGTTATCCTTTGTAGAGCAGCGTGTACGTCGTTGGGTTTCCGTTTGCGCTTTCCAGCGTCAACCGCAGTTCACGTGTACCATTGCAGTGCGGGAGGGTTACGCGGATTGTCTCGCCCTGTTTATTGGTACAGGCAGGAATCAGACCGGTTTCCCAGGTGGCAAGGGGAATCTCCTCTGTGCCAATACGGATGGAGGCACGAACCGTATCGGAAACAGACTCCGGCGCGTCGTTGAGATACCACAGCGTAAAGGAGAATTCCTCCCCTGCGGACCAGTCAAATTTCGGAATCCGTGCAGACGGGATGGAATTGCGCAGGGAATCCTTGACTGCCCAGTACGCGGGTTTCTTCTCTGCCGGATAGGTAAACAGCGCGTTGTTGGCGGCGGTGATCCACGGTTCGTTGAAGCACCAGTTGATCGCCATGGAGCAGTGCGGCCATTGTCTGCGTGCTTCCTCGAAGATTGCCTTGTAGCCCTCGCACTGCATCCACTGAGTCGCGGTCACAACATCCTCGATGCATGTGGGTTCTCCGAAATATTTGCGCACTACGTCGAGACAGAGCCACCGTTCCGCGCCCCATGCAGCGAACGCGTGGTGGTATACCCACGATTCTGTCCGTTCGATGGGGAACAGTTCGTCCGCAGGGATGATCTTTTTGAGATTTTCCACCGATGCTGCCGACGGTACACCAAATTCACTGTATGCTGTACCGTTTGCATTCTGGAACATGGCGTATACCTGCTGGTTACCGTCGTCAAAGACATAGCAGCCGTGCTTCATGCCAATGAGCGGTGAGGTCATAAGGAAGGGACGGTCGAAATCGTTCTCGTAGCAAAGCTTATTAAGCAGCCGCAGCGCATGGGATTGATCGTCCATACAGGACCAATCGTTGAACAGCTCGTTGCCGCCGCACCAGAGCACAATGGATGGATGGCAGCGCAAATCCCGGATGACGGCGGTTGCCTCCTGCTCCAAAATTCGCAGATACGCCGGGGTTCCAACATAGTTATTGCAGGCAAGCATGAATTCCTGCCAGAGCATAATACCAAGCTCATCGCAGATTTCGTAAAATTCCTTCTTCTTTAAGCCGGAACCACCCCACAACCGCAGAATGTTCATATTCGCGTCCTTTGCGGCAACCAGAAGTTCTCGGTACTGTTCCGCGGTGATTCTTCCGAAGAATAGGTCGGGATTGACCCAGTTGGAGCCTTTTGCGAAGATCCGCCGGCCGTTAAGCTCAATGGTGATCGGCGCGGGATAGCGGGATTTCGGAAATCCGGCAGGCTCATGATCGGCACCGCCGCCATTCATCACCAGCCGCACCGTGCGGAAACCGAGCTTGCCCGTGACTGTGTGTGTGTCGCTTTCCGCTGTCCAGGTGTAAAGTTCCGGTTTACCCTGTCCATTGCACCACCAGAGACGCACGTCGGAAATCGCGCATTCCGGTTTGGTACCGGTATAAACGACCCTGCCATCCGGATCGGTGATGGTGTACGTGACGGGATGTTCGCAGTCAGTTTCAAAACGGACATCAGCGGCGGTACGCGTGTCGTTTAAGGTATAGAACGGCTCACAGCGGCGGATATAGCCACAGTCGCGCGTTTCAATATACGCCGGTTTCCATATGCCGGAGATAATCAGACGCGGATTCCAGTCCCATTCGTAGGTTGCCGGCGGTTTACAGCTCTGTGCCGCCATTTCACGCGGTGAAGAAAATTCGCCGGGAAGCTTCGGATGCGGATGGATCAGAACTGTGAGCGTGGAGCCGGGATGGGCGATGGATGTGATGTCCAGTTCTGTTCTGGTGTACATTCCCTCGTGGGAATAGAGCATTTTGCCGTCCACGAGAATGTCAAAGATGTAATCGATTCCTTCCGCAACGAAAAACACCTGTTCCCCGGCGTGCGTGGTGTAGTTTAAGGTCGTCTCATATTTCCAGTAATTGTCCTCCACGGTGAGAAACCGTTTTGCCGTGGTGCCGTACATCAGCTTGTCTGCGATGCCCTCGTGTACGGCAAGATCATATTGCAGATTGCCCGGAACCTCCGCCGCGAACGAAGTGATAACGGAGGAGGGATCCTGATCAGCAAGCAGCGCACCCTGCCATGTCTGGTAGAATTTCATAGCTGTCTCTGTATGACATATTTTCCGATTGTACAAAATGTTGGAATCGTCATACGATGTCCTTTCTGTGATTGGATTTGCGTATGGGAATGCTCGTATCCATAGTATACCACATCTCGATGGTACAATCAATAGTCCGCGTTCGTTTTTTACGCGCCGGACTCATCTTCCCACAAACCATAGTCTGCCTGCGGGAATGGCGTCTCCCTTGTCGTAGAAATCCGCACCACAGCGGATTGGCTCCCGGCTGTCTGCCGCTTTCCACCAAAGATCCCCCTCCGGTAAAAGTGCACGCGGAATCCGGTATGTCACGCTGTCTGAGGCAATTTCCACAGCAATTGCCGTTTCCGCGTATGTTTTGCTGAAATCGGCGGGATCCACCTCTGCGAGAACCGCGCCGTCTTTGGTATACCGGGTGAGAAACATTCCGCCTTTCTCTCCGACCTCGGTCACAAACACCTGCATGAAACTTCCGTCACGATCGGGGGCAAGAAAAGTGTGTGCGGTGACCCGAACGCCGATTGTATCATTTTCCGGAAGAAGCTCCAGCGTGGCGAGCGCGTTTCTGCCGGAATCGTTTGTGTAATGTTTGCCGTAGCCGTCGTTGTCGCGATGCAGATTGCCGCCCGGTACGTGGCAGCAGACACGCTGTACCGTATCCGGGAGCGATTGCCCCTTGTATGCGCGGATACAGGAGATGAATTGCAAGTAATAATTGTCAAAATAACCGCCGCGCATCATCTCCAGATCCCGGCTGTATTCCGGATTTGCACAGTCCACGAACATGATTGGCCGTTCCGGGATTCCCTGCCAGCGTCCCGCGATCCACTCGTTCCATCCTGTGACCAGTACGACAGGTACATCTGCATCGATGGCTCGGGCAAACTGCTCGCCGAAATTCGCGCCGCCGAGAAACGCCTTGGGATCGGGATCGTTCATACCGTTGTGATACGCTCTGCCGCAGTTTCCGGTTTCGCCATACAGGACGGAATCACCGAACCGGAGCTGCGGATGCTGCGCCACGGAGACGTTGATCACCTCCGGCTCCCCGCGCAGATTTTCGAACACACGCTGTGGTTTTGTGAAATCCATCCACGGCCAGCCGCCCTGTTTGTCCGGTTCATTCGGCCACTGCGCCATTTTGATATTGAAAAACGCCCGCGTTTCCGGTGAGCATTCTTCTCTGACTGCGATGATCACGGGTTTTCCCTCAAAATAGTACCACGTATCTTGACAGTAGCGCGGCTTGTAGATGGTGTTATAGATTGCCTCAACGGTTTTTCCGGACGCAGTATTTGTATAGAACATCACCTTTGGAATTCGGTAGCCCGCATTGTGATACTCTTGCAAAACCCGCAGCACGATCTTCACATTTTTCTCGTAAATCACGGCATTGGTAGTGTCGAAATAGAGAAAATCGACCCCTGCATCGCAGAACAGCATCATATGTCGGCGGATGACCCACTCGTCATCGCTGTAATAATAGCCGTAAAACGGTTCTCCCCAGTGGTGGTACGTTCCGACCGAACCCCAAAGCGACGAATCGGTATGGTATCCGGCATCCGGATCGGCTTTTACAATTTTGGATATGTCATACGGCGCGTGTCTGCCATGCTCGCCGCACCAGAGAAAATAGAAGAGTCCGACTTCGCGCGTTTTTTCGGGACGTACGATTTCCGCGACGGGCAGCATCCGTCCGAGAGAATCCACCCCGGCAAGTGAAGTGGGCAGGTTAAATCGATGGGACATTGGTTGATCCTCCTGTGTTTTATTGGGATACATGGTATCGTAAGTCCTTTCTCTACTTCTTCAATACATAAAAAGCAGTTCCGACATAAATATCGAATTCAAAATCCTCCGGTGTGGCGGCAGGTTCGCTGACTGACCCGGAACGAGCCAATTTCCACGTGTTACCGCAAGGATTACCACATGCAAGCTGTTATGCTTTTTCTCCAGCATGTGTCCCACAAAAAAGCGTTTCTGCACCCACCGCGATGATGGGCACGGAAACAGAGAACAGTCACATGGCGTCTTTTTGTTACAGCAAGGTCCCGCTTGGCGCGATGCCGATCATATATTCCACACCGATCGCGACGAGAACCACAAGTACGGATACGATGAAGCCGTGGAGCATGGGCTTGGCGCCGGAGCGGCACAGGGAACGGAAATCCGTGTTCAGCCCGATGGCGGCAAGTGCGGCGACCATGAGAAATTTGCTCACCGTTTTCAGAACCGAGGCAACCGCTGCAGGAATCAACTCAAGACTGGTCAGCGCGGACATGGCGAGGAATCCGAGGATGAACCACGGAAAAATCTTCGAGATGCGCACCTTCACACCTGGATTTTCTGCCTGCGCCTTCTTTTTGAGGTGGAGCTGGATCGCGGCGAACACGAGAACGGCAGGAATGATGGCAAGTGTGCGGGTCAGCTTCACCATGGTGGCAAAGTCTCCGGCGGCTTCACTGAACGCGTATCCTGTCGCGACCACACTGGATGTATCGTTGACCGCGGTGCCTGCCCACAGTCCGAATGCCGCGTCCGACAGTCCCATCGCCCGACCGAGCAGTGGGAACACAATGATCATCACGGTGTCGAACAGGAATGTGGCGGACAATCCGTAGGCGATGTCCATGTCGGTCGCCTCAATCACCGGAGCGATCGCGGCGATGGCGGAGCCTCCGCAGATTCCTGTTCCGGCGTTGATAAGACTGCTCGTTTTCCAGTTCAATCCGAGTGCCTTGCCGATCAGCGCACCCAATCCGAAGCAGGTGGCGAGCGTGAAAAGCATGACGGTCAGCGAGAATCTGCCGACGGTCAGCACCGTGGAGAGATTTAAGCTGGCGCCGAGCAGAATGATGGCGAACTTCAGGAGCTTTTTGGAGGTGAATCGGATACCGGAGGAGGTGATTTCGTTCGGCTTGTAAAAAGCGTTGACGAGCATCCCGATGAACAGTGCGATCACGGACGCGCCGATGAAATGGAGTCCCGCTTTGCCTTCTAAAATTTCCAGTCCCTTGGCAATCGCCGCGATCACAAGCGATAGAGCAATGCCGGGGAGCATTTTGATGATTTTTTTCATATGGCCTGACCTGCCTTTTGTTGTTTTATGTCTGTGTCAATGCTGTATCCCTACCAGTTCTTCCGCTACATGGATCACGTCTCCCGCACCCATTACGAGGATCATATCGCCTTCCTCGGTGTGCGCGTTCGCGGTGGAGGCTGCATCGTGAAGTGAATCGCATACGATGCAGCTTTTTCCGAATTCCCGGATTGCCGTCCCAAGCTTTTCAGCGCTCACGCCGTAGATGTTCGTTTCCCGTGCAGCGTAAATAGGACAGAGTATGATTTCATCTGCGGCGGATTTCGCCAGTGCGTCGCGAAAGTCGTCGAACAGCTCGCTTGTGCGGGAATAAGTATGCGACTGGAATACAACCACGGTTTTTCGATAACCCATTTTTGCGCATCCGGAAAGAGTCGCCGTGATTTCGGTTGGATGGTGCGCGTAATCGGCAAAAACGGCGGCTCCGGAGGGGGATTTGCCCATCTCATCCATCCGGCGCGCAATACCGCGGTACGCGGACAGCCCCGCAACGATCGCGTCGTCCGGAATTCCGCATATGCTGGCGGCGGCAAAAGCGGCAGCTGCATCCAGTACACAATGCGCCCCCGGCACCTGCAGACGGATTGTATCTGTCGTTTTGCCGTGGTGGTGAATCCGGAACACGTATCTGCCGTGATCTGCCGAAAGGATTTCCGCACGGTAACCGCACGACGGATTTTTCGTGCCGAACGTGACGGTGTGACCGGAATAGCCATCTATTGCCCGCAGACATTCCGCATCGTCCGCATTGATCACGGCATAGCCGTCCGAACCGGTTTTGTTCATAAACGCCGTAAAAGAGGCGCGGATGGCGTCAAGAGAGGAAAAGTAATCCACGTGATCCAGTTCAATATTCAGCACCACGGCGACCGTCGGATAAAAGTCAAGGAAGGAATCCATATATTCGCACGCTTCAAATGCGAAGTAGTCCCGCGAGCCGATGATGTCCACGCTGCCGGACTGCTTCATCTCCGCACCGTTGATGACCGTTGGATCCACCAAAGCGGTGGTGAGGATCTGGGAGAGCATTCCGGTGGTGGTACTTTTGCCGTGCGTGCCGGATACGCCGATCCGATGGGTGAAGCCGTGCATCAGATAGCCGAGAAAATCTGCCCGTGAGATCACCGGGATTCCGTGTGTGACCGCGTAGTGATATTCGGGATTGTCCTCTCCCATCGCCACAGTATAGATGAGCGCATCCCGATCGTAGAGATGACTTTCGCTTGCCGTATAGTACACCGGAATGCCCATTTTCTCGAGCTTTTCCGTGATAGGCGAGGGGGTACGGTCGTAGCCGGATACATCAAAACCTCGCAGATGGCTGATGTGCGCCAGAGCGTTCATGCTGATTCCGCCGATGCCATCGAAGAATAGCCGCTGTCGTCCGGAAAGCAGCGCACCGATCCTTTCCGCGCCGTAATGTGTATTAGGTAATGCCATAGCTATCGTACCTCATTCCTTTGAATGCGTTTTTACATTTTGCATACATTATATCATAAAAATGAGTGACTTACACCCATAAAATGTAAATTCTTCCGCACCTGTTAAAATTCTGTGACCGGAACATACAAAAAACGGCAGTCCCGAATTGTCTGCCGTTCATTGCATAATTCAAATTGCGTCTGCATGCGGTGTCGGGCTTTTCTAGTTCATCCTCCCTCGACCGTTGTTTGCTCTATGCTCTGTAGTCCGATAATTTCCTGAAAATTGCATGGAAAAATATAACACACATTTCAAAGAAAATCCATGAAACCATCGTATTCATTTCACATGTATCGTGTATACTATACCACGTAAGAAACAACACGGACAAGGGGTACGGCGATCCTGTAAGAGACTGTTTTGCAGGATCTGAACCCGAGGAAGCACATGGAGGAAGTATGGTTATCACGGATATCAAGGTACGCAAACTGTTTGAGGAAGGCCCTATGAAGGCGATTGTTTCCGTCACATTTGACGATCAGCTCGCCCTGCACGATATAAAAGTAATCAGCGTGCGGGATAAGAATTTCATCGTCATGCCCAGCCGGAAAAATCCAGACGGGACTTATCGCGACATCGTGCATCCGATCAACGCGACATTCCGCGGTGCGTTGGAAAAAGCGGTTCTCGATGCGTATGAAGCGGAGCTTGCTAGAGTAGAGGCGGAAAAACGGTTCCAGATTACGCTTGAAAACGAATAAAATCGAGCAAAGCAAGGTAAGACGCTGTGTCCTCTGGGGGGATACAGCGTCTTTTGTGATGTGTGGCCTGTGCAGGAATGTGTGCCCATACTGCTATATGTTTTTTGCAGACACACGATATGGGAAGAAACCGATTTGTGATTCCTTCCCATATGGGATATTGATGATCAGAGTAGTTCGATTTCGCTCTTGACGGCGTGCTTGACGCGATCCCGCTCCTCGGCGCGCTTGGCATCGTTGAAGTGGTCGAGTGTGCCGACGAGATAGCCTGTGATCCGGCGGATACGCTCAAAGGGAACCTCGCCTTCCTCCCGTCCGCAGCCGGGGCAAGTATTGCCTATGATTCCCGTGTAGCCGCATACTGGATCGTGATCAACGGGATGGTTGACCGCGCCGTACCCGATGCCGGATTCTTTCATATGGCGCACGATTCCTTCAAACGCATCCAGATTGGCAAGCGGATCGCCGTCCAACTCAATGTAGGTGATGTGACCGCCGTTCGTCAAATTGTGGTACGGTGCCTCGATACGAATCTTCTCGTAGGCGGAGATGTCGTAGTATACCGGAACATGGAAGGAATTCGTATAGTATTCGCGATCCGTTACGCCGGGGATCACGCCGAATTTCTCGCGGTCGATGCGCACGAACCGTCCAGATAAGCCTTCCGCCGGGGTGCCGATCAGGGAGAAGTTCAATCCGTATTTTGTTGTCGCTTCATCTGTGAGTCGCCTCATGAAGGAGATGATCTCCAAGCCCATTGCCTGGGATGCGGCGCTTTCTCCATGATGTGCGCCTGTCAGAGCCTTCAGGCACTCCGCCAATCCGATAAAACCGACAGTCAGTGTGCCATGCCGGAGAACTTCCGCCACGGAATCGTTCTTCCCGAGCTTGTCGGAGTCGAGCCATACGCCCTCGCCCATGAGAAACGGGAAATTGTATACCTTTTTTGTACATTGAATCCGGAACCGCTCCAGGAGTTGCTCAATCACCAAACGAACCTTGCGTTCCAACTCGGCAAAGAACCAGTCGGTATTCCCATGGGCGTTGATGGCAATGCGCGGCAAATTGACGGACGTGAAGCTCAGATTGCCTCTGCCGTAGACGGTTTCCTTTGTCGGGTCCGCGTAGTTTGCCATGACACGGGTTCGGCAACCCATGTACGCGACCTCCGTGGAGGGATCGCCGGGTTTATAATATTGTAAATTGTACGGTGCGTCGATGAAACTGAAATTCGGGAAAAGCCGTTTTGCCGATACTTTGCACGCCAGATGGAACAGGTCGTAGTTGGGATCCTCAGGGTTGTAGTTTACACCCTCCTTGATCTTGAAAATTTGGATCGGAAAGATCGGCGTTTCTCCATTACCCAGCCCCGCGTCCGTGGCGTTGAGCAGGGAACGGATCACCAGTCTGCCCTCCGGAGAGGTATCAGTGCCGTAATTGAGTGACGAGAAGGGAACCTGCGCCCCCGCACGGGAGTGCATGGTGTTGAGATTATGGATCATCGCTTCCATCGCCTGATAAGTGCTGCGCTCAATCTCGCGGGTTGTATATTTTTCGATGATTTCCGCTTCTCTCTGCGCTTTGTCGCCACAGAGTGGGGCGAGCATTTCCGCAAGTGCAGAGGTCATTTTCACGCTGTCCGCCATGATGGGGCGAATGCCGTGCGTTTCCTCGATCTCACGGAGCATATCCTCTGCTGCTTTTTCAGGATCCATGCCGTCCGGAATCGCGTCCGCAAGGTCTAAGGTTTTTGCCAGATTGCGGCGCAGATGCCGCTTGTATGTTTTTCGCACGCCGATTGCCATGCCATAGTCGAGGTTGGGGATGGACTGCCCGCCGTGCTGATCGTTCTGATTTGCCTGAATCGCGATGCAGGCGAGAGCAGAGTAGCTCATGATGTCGTTTGGTTCCCGGAGCTGCTGTCCCTGACCGGTGGAGAAACCGCCCTCGAAAAGTTTTACAATATCGATCTGACAACAGGTGGTGGTCAGCGTATAGAAATCAAGATCATGGATGTGGATATCGCCGTCCTTGTGGGCTTTCGCAAATCGGGGATCGAGGATGTACAACTCATAGAACTGTTTTGCGCCCTCTGAACCGTATTTCAGCATCGTACCCATGGCGGTATCCCCGTCGATATTGGCATTTTCACGTTTGATGTCGCTGTCCAGCGCACTTTTGAAGGTCAGATCTTCAAAGGTACGCATGAGCTTGGTGTTCATTTCGCGTACCTTGGTTCGTTCGGCGCGGTACAGGATGTATTCCTTGGAGGTGCGGGTATGACCGTGCTTTACGAGAACACGTTCCACAAGATCCTGGATGTCCTCCACGCTCGGTATCTCACCGGTTTTCGCTGCGTTCTTGTCGGCAAGCTCAGCAACTTCACAGGCGAGTGCCATAGCCTCATCGTAATCGCTGCCGCCTACCGCTTGTGCCGCGCGAAAAATAGCATTGGAAATTTTTTCCAGATTAAACGGAACCTCGCGTCCATCGCGCTTGCGGATTTTTGTGATCATATTCTGTCTCTCCCGTTGTTCCAAGGTACTGTATACACCATTTTTCGCTTTTTTCACGACCGATCGCGCTCTCTCGGAACAGGTTCATACGGGACGACGCGCACGGTGTACCTTGTATTTTGCCAATAAAAACACCACAACATGTTGTGGTTCTGTGATTCTATGTATCATTACGTTGTATATTATACCCCGCGTGCTCATTTTTGTCAAGACGTACTAGCAAATAATATGCTCCAAAAAATATGTGCGAATTTTATGGATTCTGCTGTTTTTCCACTTTTTTTTCGAAAGTGCTTGACAAAGCGTAGGGAATGTGCTATCCGATAGCTTCACTGTTGAAATGGAAATATGTGGAAAAACAAGGCTACGCTTGCCCTTAAACAATGAAAAAACAGACAGACAACCGCCGAAAATGACATGCTGCATCTGTCTGTTTTTTGTTATGCAATTGCCGAAACACTTTTCACGGAATCCGCAGATCGTTTTTCGCCATCAGCGCAGCACAGTCCTCGATCCGCTCTGTTGCCAGTGTGGAGTCCTCCAGATATTCGTCCGGTGAAAGTGTTTTCATTGTAGAGCGGTCGTATACGCGATAGTTGGTAAGAAGATTGTTGTGCGGTTTCTGAAAGAAGATCTCGTCCGAAATGAAGGAACCGATGGATAGATGGGTCTGCTCGCACACAAAACCGCGTTCTGTTGTCAGAAGATTCTGTCCGAATGTGACGTTGACGGTTTTTTCAATTCCCAGCAAATGCAGCAGCGTCGGCAGCAAATCCATATGACCGCCCGCGGTGGAGATCGTCTGGGTCACGCCGGAGCCGGGAATATGGATGATGCACGGCACATTGAAGACGTCGAATATGGTATAGTCCCGTCCAAGCATTCCGCTCACCTGTGCAGCGATCTGCGCGTCCGTGTTGGTCAGCGCGTAATGGTCACCGTAGATCACAAGGATCGAATTTTCATATAGTCCGGCTTCTTTCAGTTCCTCCACGAAGCTCTCAATCGCCCGATCCACATAGTTCACCGCCTGCATATATAGTCCGAACAGCGTTTCTTCATCTGCCGGATCAAGCGATATTTCCCGATCCTTCAGGGGGATTGCGTAGGGATGGTGGGAGGACACTGTGATGTAGAATGCGTAAAACGGCTCCTCGTAGGTTTTTAATCTGTCCATGGATTGCCGGAACATTTCCTTGTCCGATATGCCCATTGGGAACGGGTCGATCTCCTCGAAATCTTCCAATGCCGTGAACGTATCAAAGCCCTGCGCTGGATACGCGGTCCGCCGATTCCAGAAATCTCCTTTGTAGTTGTGGAAAACATGCGCACTGCTATAGCCATTGTCCTTGAGGAGCCAGGGAAGTCCGTGGTAGTCGTTATTTGTATATTGGACATATGCTGCTGTGTTTTCCGGCGCGAAAAGGGAATTGTTTACTGCGAATTCCGCATCTGCCGTATTCCCGCCGCCAATCTGGTAATAATAGTGATCGAAGTAGAGCGTGTCCTCACCGAGCATCCGATTGAGAAAGGGGGTCAGCTCCTGACCGTTGTAGTAGGAGCCGAGTACAAAATTCTGGAGTGCCTCGACCTGGAGAATGATGACGTTGCGATCCTTGGCAATCGACCAGAATTCGTCCTCCGTCTCGGCTGTGTAACGATATTTTTCCTTATCGACATCCAAAACGCGTGTTGTATATTTTTCATGCAGTGCGTCGGCAATGTCGTATACATGGTAGGAAAACAATTCATTGACCATATAACGCGGGAGAAATCCGGCTGTGATGCCGCCGGGAATCACACAGACGAGAGCGAACAGGGCGGCAAAAGCAAACGTGACACATTGCTCGTTGGCGCGCCGTATCGGCATCCTGCCGTCCGGCGTGGTGCAGACGGATTTCTTCCCGTTTGCGGCGTAGAGAAACCAGAGCGGCAGATCAAATAGCGGAAAAAGCTGCTTCCAGCCCATGAGGCGATAGATTGTCTCCCACACGTCGCCGAGCTGTCCGACCATACCGAGTTGTACCGCGCTGGGCAGTTTGGCAACATAGGCGTAATACACGCTGTCCACTGCCATGACAAGGGACGCGAGAACATAGAGGATCCAGAAGGCACGCTGCCCTACCTTTTTGGAAAAAAGGGAGAAAAGACCGCTTGCAACCGAGACGATCCCGACGGTGCTGAGGGCGAAAATCCATTCAAATCCGGTCAGGTGGATTCCGCTGTAGAAAACATAGCTTTTTATGGCAAGGCACGACAGTGCGGCAATCAGCCACCACGGTACCGTGCGCAGAATACTGGAATGCGGAAAGGTGCGTTTCATAGGTAATACTGTCCTGTTCTGACGAAAAAATCATTTCTTCTAAGAAACTTCTGAATCAATCGAATTTTTGCGATAAAAGGCTGAAATATAAGGGCTTTTCTCGCAAAAATAACCTTAAATCAGAGGCTTCCTTAATTATAACACGTTTTTCCGGATAGTGAAAGCGGTTTAGAGAAAAATTCAGCTTTCGTTCATTGCTTTTTAGGACTTTGTTGCCTTTTCCCTGCGGAGAGATACGGCGATATAATCCCGGTACCAATCGTAGGAGTCCTTTTTCATGCATGCAAGAATGCCTGTGCGTGATCTGTACGGAGGCGACGAGCTGGTGGTGGAACGCGGCATATACGGCGGGTTGGTCGGCAGTCAGAACTCCGGCGGAGAGAACGGATGAATATTCGATTTCCAGCCGATCCTGCCAAAACCGCCTCTGCTGTTTTCCTGTAATCTATGGGTTCTTCCATATCCTGGAAACACTGCTTCAGCCATAAAAAGCGATTCTCTGAGTCACCGGTCATTGGATGAAAATTTCGGAGATATCACCGGAAAATGGTTGTGTTTTTTGTGTATTTATGTTATACTGTAGAAAAAGCTGCCGATTGGCTCGGTTTACGGATTTTATAGAGGAGAAAAACGATGAAACATAAATGGATTGTCATTCTTTCCGTCGTCTGTTTTCTGCTCTGCGGCTGCGGCGGTTTGCTGACCGTGCAGGAGGATACGTTTCCGGAAGAGATTGTGTTGTATGGCGCGGAGCCGGAAGGCACACCGGATAGGGAGGTATATACTGCAGCGGAAACCCAGCAGGCGGATATGAATCCAAACAATGAGGTTGTGGAGGAGACGGAGCCGATTCCGGAGACCACACCGGAGGCGGAGCCGATTCCGGAGACCACACCGGAGGCGGAGCCAATGCCGGAGACCACACCGGAGAAAACTCCGGAAAACGCATCCGAAACAGCAGCGGTGCTATCCGATGAGGCGGAAAATACCATGCAGTCAGAAGCAGGGGATTCCTCATCGAAAAATCAGGTTACGGTGCCGGATGCGGAGGAAGAGGGAGAAAATCTTGTCTGGGTTCCGGTCAACGGCGGTACGAAATACCACAAATCTGCGTCCTGTTCCAAGATGAAGAATCCGATGCAGGTCACGTGTGACACAGCGATTGCCAATGGATACGAACCATGCAAGCGGTGCTACGGAAAATGATGCATACAGACAATAACACCGGGATTTTCCATTCTTTCAGGAATTTCCCGGTGTTTTTGTTGCTTATGGATCCGTTCAATCCATCGTATTTACCGCACGTTTTCGCAGTTGTCCGTGAAGAGCTGCTCATTTTCCGGCTTGTCGCTGCGGTTGTGACGGATCACCACATCTTCACAATTGCGCAGGGCGATGTCATGCCGCACACTGTCCACACGCTGGTCGTATGGAGAGGCGGAGCAGTCCTCGAGTACGTTGTCCGTGATCTTTACCCCGCGTGCGGCGGAAACATAGATTCCGGAAGCACCGCAGTGGATAAAGCGGTTATGGTGGATCGAGAGATTTGTGTGAACGCCCGCCGGATAATCCGCGCTGCCTGCATCGTGCGCCGCCTTCATGACGATCGCACCGAGATTCGCGCCGGAGTGCAGAAAACCGCATTTTTCAAACGTGCAGTTCCTGATTTCCACGTTGTCGCTCGGCCCAACCTCGTACCAGACCTTGATGTCCGGCGAGATGATGATACCCGGCAGACTCATACCGTAGATCCGACAGTTTTCTACAAGCATATTGCGCGACTGGAGCAAAAATCCGCGCGCTCTCGTGTGGCGTACTTCGCAATTTTCGAGATGAACGGCGGCGAAGAAGCTGTCATTCGCAAGAATGTCGCCCACTCCATACTCTCCAGTATGCGATTCGATCACGGCATTTCCATGGTCGTAAGCTGCAAGGGTGATCGTCCCTTTTTCAAGGAAGGTGTTCCGGTCGTAAACGTGCAGCATATCCCCGGCAATCGCAAACGAGGGAGAAAGCTCGCATGCCTCCAGCTGACGATTCCGATAGATACAGTGGAGCGAGCCATCTGCGCGGATTTCGCCGATTTCCCCTGCTTGTGAGTGGATATTCAGCGCGTCGTCCCCAAGTCCGACAAAGGTGCAGTTTTTCATGTGGAGATACCCCATCAGCCCGACAATGTGGATGCCGTCTGCGTTTCCGGCGTAGAGGGCGGGAGAATCTTTGGGCAGACGGATGTTGAAATCGTCAAAAGTGAAGTCCGAGGAGCGCGGAGAAATCACGGCACCCATGCTGTTGCACCGTTCGATCTCAATGTGCCGCAGCGCGACCATGTGGCAATCTGCAAACGTGAAAACGGAGGTGTTGTAGATGACGTATCGATAGAGTACCCGGTGACCGATGGTCAGCTGTGACAGATTCCAGTTTTCCGGCATGAACACACGGATTTTGTGATCCCCGATGACCTCGTAGCGCGTCCCTGTGAATTTCGTGCGGACTCCTCCGTGACCATCCGGCAGCTCTTCCCGTGTGATCGGATCGTAGGTTTCGATCACATAGTCCGGTGTGCCTTCCTCGTCGCAGGTATCCGTACCCCAGAAATGTTCCCATCCAGTGACAGGAAAGCTGTTGTCGATCCGTACATCGTAGGTATGCGCTGCTTCATCTTTGGCGATCACGCGCCCGGCACAGTTTGTCGGATTGTCTGTCGTGAACGTGAGATGCTCAAAGGTCAGATCGCGGTTGTCCCGGCAGGCGAACGCTGTGTTGTTGAACGCTGGATCATCACAAGGGGAAAAGTGGGTGACGCATACGGTGCCATTCTCACCGCGTATGGTCAATCCGCGCTTTCCGGTGACAGATACAGGAAAAGAGAGATAATACTCACCGGCGGGGAAAAACAGCACGGTATCCTCCGGTACCTCAGCAATCAGCCGGGAGAGAGCGGCAGAAATACACGCCTTGCCCGGATGGATGCCGTGGTCGGTGACATTGTAGTAGGACATAATAGCCTCCTTGGAAACGATTTTTGTTTTTTATAAGATAAAGATAGCATAAAACGATGGCTATGTCAATGGGGATGATAGGTGATTATGCGAAAATTTTCATTATTTTCACGCGAAACGTCACCCAACGGCGACGAAATGGTTGACAAACGGCTCGTTATCATGTATACTATAGCCAATAGATAAAAAATTCATCGAGGTAACCATGATTGCGCGTATTTCCGGAACGAACAAAAACACACGGCGCGTGAACGCCTATACCCTGACCGCCATGGCATTTGGCTGCGCGCTTCTGATGCTCTGTTCTTACCTCACCATAACCATTCCCACGTTGGTTCCTGTGACCCTGCAAACTTTCGCCGTCTTTTTCATCACACTGTGGCTTGGCTGGCGGGAGGGATTTTTGACTGTACTGTGCTATATTGTCTGCGGTGCGCTCGGACTGCCGATATTTGCAGGTGGGAACAGCGGGTTCGGCGTCCTGCTCGGCTCGACAGGCGGGTACATTTTCGGATTTCTCCTCATTCCGATTGTCTCCGGCATGCTTTTGAAAGTGCTGCCGGATCGGATTTTCACAAAATATGCGGCACTGTCAGCCGGACTGTTCGCCTGTTATCTTTTCGGAACAATCTGGTTCACGTATCTCTACAGCCGCGCGAATGGAAAAATCGGCTTTCTCACCTCCGCGATGCTTTGTGTCGTGCCGTATATTCTGCCGGATTACGCGAAAATGACGCTCGCTATTTTTCTGTGGCGACGGTTGGAAAAGCAGCTTCGGAAATATCAGGAAAAGCACAAATGAAAATGAAGTAAAGGAAAGAAAAAGGAAAAGAGAAAAAATATGCAGGAACTTAAGGATAAAGTGCTTGCGCTGTTATATGAACATGCGCTACAAGGTAAAAACGAAGGGCGCGGTGAATATTTATCCGGGGAAGAAGCGGCACAGACTCTGCATGTGTCCCGGAACGCGATATGGAAAGCGATTGAGGAGCTGCGGAACGATGGCTGTCCCCTCGATGCGGCATCGCGAAAGGGCTATCGTCTGATCACGGCGGTGCCGTATCTGTCCGCGGTTGTCATCAATGCCAATCTTGGCAGATTCCATCCGATCACGGTGCTGACGGAAACGGATTCCACCAACAGACAGCTCATGCGCATGGCGGAGGAAGGCGCGCAGGAGGGTACGATTGTGATTGCCGAATCGCAGACGGAGGGGCGCGGCAGGCTGGGCAGACAGTTTGTCTCTCCCTCCGGCACCGGAATCTACATGAGCTTTTTGCTCCGACCGAAATCCTCTGCAGCACAGGCGGTTCGGATCACGACGGCAGCGGCTGTGGCGGTTGCAGATGCCATCGAAGCGTGTACCGGAGAAAAAACAGAAATCAAGTGGGTAAACGATATTTTTATACACGGTAAAAAGG
>CAVIKO010000016.1:0-44965 GCA_963643035.1 bacterium | reverse complement strand
CGTGCGGATTGATGTAGGGAGAGCCGAGCGTCATGTCGATAAGCCGGATTCCGCCTTCATAGAGCTTGTGTAAGAGCCAGTCGCCCTCCGTCCAGTCGATTTTTAGATAGTCCGCACGATCCGCACCAAATCCCCACGGATATGGCAGGCAGTCGTACAACCCGAGCCGGGACGCCAGAACAAAATCGTCGTTCGCCCAGACGGAGGCTGCAGCTACGGAATCGAGAAAGACGCGCGCACGATTTTCGAGCGATCCGCCGTATCGTCCCGGACGGTTGTACGCTGATAACAGCTCGCTGAAAAGGTATTTGTGACAGCACTTGATGTCCACGCCGTCAAATCCCGCCTCCCGCGCCAGCTTTGCTGCGTGTCCGAACTTCTCCGGCAGCGTGTCGAGATATTCGTCCGTCACCACCGGGTAGTCCGGCGCGATCCTCATCTTCTCGTTCATCAGCGGATTGTGGTACGAGATCACCGGGGCAGGCGTATTGTGAGGACGAGAGAATCTTCCGGAATGGGTAAGCTGTAAAATGAGCGGAACGCCGCCGGAAAGTGTGTGCATACGTTCCGCCAATGCCTTGAAAGCATCCAGCGTGCCGTCGTGAAGCCAGAGCTGGGACAAGCTTGTCCGCGCTTCCTCCACCACAGCGGTCGCCTCAAGCCAGATCAGCCCCGCACCGCCCGACGCAAAGCGTTCACACCGCCGGATCGTCCATTCTCCCGGAGAACCGTCCTCGTTGCCGTCAAAGCCCTCCATCGGATGGATTGTCAGACGGTTTTTCAGACGCACATGGGATGTGCCGATCTGCTTTTCCGTGCCGAGGATCGACAGATCCGCACAGTGCGGCAGCGTTACTCCGCAGCTCTCGGCAGCATCCAGCAGTTCTGCAAACGAATGATATGTGAATTTCTGCACAGCACGTCTCCTTACGCCATTGTTTCGAGCATCTTCAGAGTGACGCCGTACTTTGTTTCTTCCCCGGCTTCCACATGGCGGTATTCAGCGAGCATGTATTCGCCCATCCGCCGAACCTCGTTGCCGAGCGAACCCGCAATGTGCGGCGTGAGGTATACGTTATCCAGCGTGTAGAGCGGGGAATCCTCCTTTGGCGGCTCCGGATACGTTACGTCGAGGACGGCCGCACGGGACGGATCTGCCCGCAGTGCCGCGATCATGTCCGCTTCCACAATCTGCGCGCCGCGTCCGGTATTGATGAACGTCGTGTTCGGCTTCATCCGATCAAAGAGATGCGCGTCCAGCATACCGACCGTCTGCGGATTGTTTGCGAGATGGTTCGAGATTACGTTCGATTGTGCGAACAGCTCTTCCAGGGTGCATTTCTCCACCCGCAGCTCCGCCGCTTTTTCCTCGGATAAGAACGGATCGAATACGATCACCCGGACGCCGTTGAGATCCCGGTGGAGCCGCTCGATCACCATCTTGCCGATCATTCCCGCGCCGATGATGCCGACGGTGATGTCGTAGTTGCCGGGAAAATCCACATATGCGTTCCGGTTTGTCCAGATGTGTCCGCTGCCGGGTTTGTGGAGGCGATGGAAGAAGCCCTTCGTCGCCAATACGATCTGTGCAAAGGTGTATTCTGCGACCGGTACGCCGTTTGCCGCCCATGCGCTGTATACCGCGATCCCGTTTTCGAGGAACGGACGCGCAAAATACTGCACGCTGCCTGCCGCATAGAATACCGCTCTGCACGAGGGCAGATATTCCCGAATCTCCTCCGCAGACAGGGCAAGCATTCCCCAGGTTGAGAATACGTATTCCACCGAGGCAAGTCCTTCGCGCACTGCGTCAAAGTCCGATTTCACTAGACATTCGCCGTCCGCGATAAAGGAAAGCTCCTTTCGCAGAGATGCCATCGTATCTCCATGGTATACGCGCGCGATCTGATGACCATCGCCGATAAACGCTGCTTTTTTCATAGCCGAACTCCTTTTTTAATTGCCAAACATGTATTTTCCAAAATCTTCAAATTCCAGAATGTCTGAGAGGATGTAGTTCGAAACAAACATTCCGCGTGGGGTCAGAGCGTAGCGTCCGTTTTTGTAAGTCATAAAGCCGCCATCGAGGAATCGACGCACCTTGTGACCGTATAATGCCGTGAACGACGCGCCGAACCGCCGGGCGAATTCCCGCTCCTCCAGTCCTGCGTTCAGACGGAAGCGGAGCATGATGTATTCGCCGAGCCGTTCCCGCGGCTCCACAACCTCGTTTTCCGCCGTGATCCGCACCTTGGATGACGGTTCCGTCACTCCCGCAATGTACCGTTCCAGATCGGATGTGAACGAGAAGCGGCTGCCGTTGAAGAAGGAATGCGCCGATACGCCAAAGCCCAAATATTCGTCGCAGTTCCAGTATTTCAGATTGTGCGCGCACATTCTTCCGGGACGGGCGAAATTGGAGATTTCATACTGGTAGTATCCGTTCTGTGCGAGATACGCGACGGCGCGCTCGTACATATCTGCCTCTGTGTCCTCATCCGGCAGATACGGCGCGATTTTGTCGTATTCCCGATAGAAGCGCGTTCCCGGCTCGATCTTCAGGTCATACAGGGAGATGTGCTCCGGCCCGACGCGCGTGATGAAGGTCAGCGTGTGGAAGAGGGAATCCATCGTCTGATAGGGAATGCCGAACATCAGATCCGTATTGATGTTGAGAAATCCAGCTGCGCGCGCCATTTGGTAGCTGCGTACAAAATCACGCCTTGTATGCCGTCTGGACAGTGCCTTCAGCTCCGGATCGTTTGCGCTCTGGAGTCCGAAGCTGATCCGATTCACGCCGAGCTTTGCGAGTTTTTTGAGTCCCTCAAAATCGACTGTCGCCGGGTTTGCCTCGACGGAAAACTCCACGCTGCGCGTCAGATGAAAGTTTTTCTTCACTGCCTTCAGCAGCCGTGTCAGCTCCTCAAGCGGGATGGAGGTGGGAGTGCCGCCGCCGATGAACACCGTATCCGGTTCATAGGAATTGCCCGCGTCCCGATAGCTTTCCATATGCGCGATCAGAGCGGAGATGTACCGGGAGACGATTTCCGGATTTTGCGGCGGTGCGGAATTGAAATCGCAGTACGCACATTTGGATACGCAGAAGGGAATGTGGATGTAGATACCGAGCCGTTTTTTGTCGTAGGAGAGCATGGATGTGCCTTTCCGTAGTCAGAGTGTGGAGAATATGGGGGAGAGTACAGCGGATGATCCGTTATGGATGTAGGGTGTTGTATCGGCGGCGAAAGATTCCGAGCAGGATCCAGTAGAGCAGCTGCTTGCCGTAGCCGGAGAGAATGTTTGCCATTGTGTACCATGCGCCGACAGTGTCCGGCGTTGCCGATACGACGCGCAGGATCGCGAACAGGAGAATGAGTCCCGCAATGGTGTACCAGATGATCCGGTCAGAAAGGCGCGTGTTTGAAAATAAAAGCAAGAGAAACGCGCCGACAGTGATGAAAAACACACCGGAGTTCGCGACGGTCTGCCAGTTGTGGAAGAACCAGACTCCACTTACCACCACACCAATCACGCCGGTCAGCGTGTAGCGCAGGAACCGTCTGCCGCACAGCGGATCGGCATAGGCGTAGGTCAGCATACAAAGCACGACCTCACACAGTGCCGGAAAGATGTAGGCGAAAATCGATACAATGGAGTCTGTGATGCCATCCCAAATCGTGGTCATAGACGCGGCGACATCGCTGTATTGCCGCGCGATTGTTAAAATGATCTGCCCAGAGAGGGAGAGGAGCTTTGAGAAGATCCCGGACACCGCCACTGAAAACGCCAAAAGCCAGCACATCGCGCCGGGTCTGGCAAAGAAATCGTTGTTCCAGACATGGGTGGGATTCGAGAAGCGTCTTTCCCGTGCCATAGATTTTCACCTCGCGTATCGGACTGCGATACGGCAGGCGCGCTTGTATGCTTCGGCAAGATAGACAGGCAGCGGCATGGCGGCGTAACCATCGTTTTCGTGGCGGTTCGGCTTGGAACGGGTCGTCAATTCAAAATTGAGACACGCAAGCGGTTTGGACGCGCGCAGACGATCCACGTTGTACTCCCAGTTGCCGATCCCGTCGTAGGGCAGAAGATGAAGATCATCCGTCCAGAATGTACGGCCGTCATACCGACTGATGCCAAGATTGTCGTTGAGATGGGTGACAAGGAGTCGGTCGCCGTATTGGGCAAGAAGATCACGGCTGTGGTTGTAGCACATTTCGTGTCCCGCGTCCCAGCAGAAGCCGACCGTTTCACAGTCCCGGAAATGCTCCATGAGGGCAAAGAGGTATTCCTCTCCTTCCGTGTTTTCGAATGCAATCTGCACGCCGTGCCGCTCTGCTTCCCGTACCACACGGTCAAATTGCGTGAAGTAGAGATTATGTGGATCAAAGGTGTAGTCAAAACCAATCCACACATGCGCCACCATCACCGGGATCCCGTACCGCGCACAGTCCGAGAGGGAATCGATCAATTCCGCAGCCGCCGGATCGGAGATCGCCGGATCGGGAGCCCACATTGCCGCCGCCTTTCCGAACGGCGCGTGCAGGGATTGGATGGCAAGCCCGCATTCCTGCGCTGCATCGATCATGGATGGCAGTTCCGCACACTGCTCCGGAGATATTGCGTCAAAACCTGCCTCGTGTACCAATCGGACAAAATCCGCTGCCGGTACGCCAAACCCGCCGCTTGCGGACATGCCAAGCTTTTGTTTCCACATGTTTTTTGTCCTCCTGTATGTAGGATATGTTTGTCTGCCGCCGTACCCTGGTATTCGTTCAGGAAATCCGGAGGATTGCGGCAGATGGGATATGGTAAGCCTTACTGTATAACCGTACCGATTGCCGTACCCCGGTATTCGTTCAGGAAATCCGGAGGATTGCGGCAGATGGGATATGGTAAGCCTTACTGTATAACCGTACCGATTGCCGTACCCTGATATTCGTTCAGAAAATCCTCGGCGGTCTTTTTCATTTCCACACATACCGTCTCGTCTGTAAAGGTGAATACCATGTGTGCGTTGCCGAAATAGCGGTCGATCACCTGGAGATAGAGATGGAGAGTGTTCTCCGCAGGAAATTCCGCGCTCGCAGCGCAGCGGTAGTAGAAATCTTTTGTCCGGTGACCGCCCATGTCATCGGAGTAGCCCTCTTGTGGAAAGTGTGTGAAAACGTTGTAGCCAAACCCGAACGGCAGCGATTTGTCCCCCTGCGCGTTGGTCCACGAGAATACGCCGCCATCGCCGGAGAACGTGAACCGGATACGTGTGATCCCCATCGGATTTTCGGAAAGTACGTATTCCCTGCCGTGGATTTTTTCTTTCAGCGGGGAAGACGTCTCTCCACGCAGCGCGAACAACGTGAGATCTCGCGCATATCGAGCGAGACTTGCAGCCGCTTCGCACGATTCCGGCAGCGTGTCTGCGGTGATTTCCGACAGCACAATGTCGAAAAAACCGTCCAACACCACATTTTTGGCATTCGGATTGCCCTGATTGTCACCGTTGTAGATGAGAATCACATCCTTGGACGGTACGCATAGCGCAAATTGGCAGCCCATCCCGTTGAAGAAGAAAGAGTCGCCGTAGCCCATCCAGATCTGGTAGCCGTAACCCTGCGCCTCGATCCCGGATTCCTGCGGCGTGTCGATCTGTTTCGTCGTCGCCGCACGGACATATGCACGATTTAGAAGCTGTTTGCCGTTCCACACGCCGTGACACATCGTAAACCGTGCGATTTTCCAGAGATCCTCCGGACGGCAGACAAGCGCGGAATCTCCCCAGCTGTGCCCGCCCGGACAGGTCAGGAAGGCCGCCGTTTCCGATACGCCGATTTTGTCAAAGAATTTCTCCCGGCAGTATGCAAGCAGCGTTTTCCCCGATACCCGTTCCACCAGCGCACCTAAGATAAAGGAGCCAAAGCTGTCGTACTCGAAATACGAGCCCTGCGGTCGGGTGGGCGAGTCGTTTTTCTGAAAATAGAGCGCGACCCGGTCAAAATCCGGATAGTGGAACCAGTACGGTGCCGATCGTGTCGTCGCCATACGGAGCATGTTCCGGATTGTCAGCGCGGAGAAGTTCTCATCCGTGATCTGTGCCGATTCTGCGGGAAAATAGGAGAATAGCCGATCGTCCAGAGAAATTTTTCCGTCCTGTGCAAGAAATCCGATCGCCAGCGAGACGATGCTCTTTGTCACCGAATACATCCGATGACAGAATTCCCGGTCAAACGGCTTCCAGTACCGCGCGAATACAATGGCGTCCCCGCGCGAGATCAAAACATTGTGCGAGGATAGCCCGTGCGCTTCCAAATGGCGCAGATACTTTTCGATGGATTCGGAGGAAATTCCCACCGACTCCGGCGATTTTTGCAGATACGATGTCATAGAAACCTCCCAAATTTACGCACAAACTCCAACAGAACACGCACGAACTTTACGCAACCTTTTTTCATAAAAGTTTTGCGGAACTGGGAGAATGCTTTCGCATTTTTCTATTTTCGAAAAGCGGCCGTTCTCTCTTGTTTCCTGCGTTTCTCCCTCAAGATTCGTCGTCGAGCTTGAGGACTGCCATGAAGGCTTCGGGGGAGACTTGGACACTGCCGAGCTGACGCATCTTCTTTTTGCCTTCCTTCTGCTTTTCAAGGAGCTTCTTTTTCCGCGTGATGTCGCCGCCGTAGCACTTCGCGAGTACGTCCTTGCGCAGAGCCTTGACCGTTTCGCGCGCGATGATCTTGGAACCGATAGCGGCCTGGATCGGGATCTCAAAGAGCTGACGCGGAATGTTGTCCTTCAGTTTTTCCGCAATCTTGCGAGCGCGGGCATATGCTTTATCCGCGTGGACGATGAACGTCAGTGCGTCCACCATTTCGCCGTTCAGGAGGAAGTCGAGCTTGACAAGCTCCGATGCTACATACGCGTCAAATTCATAGTCCAAAGAGGCGTAACCACGGCTCCGGGACTTCAGCGCGTCAAAGAAATCGTAGATGATCTCGTTCAGCGGCAGCTTGTAGTGCAGCTCCACCCGCGTTGTGTCGATGTACTTCATGTCAATGAATGTCCCGCGTCTGTCCTGGCAGAGGTCCATGATGCCGCCCACATATTCCGTAGGCGTGATCACGGACGCGGATACGATCGGCTCCGCGGCTTCCTCGATCTCATCCGGGGAGGGGTAATTCGTCGGGTTGTCGATGTAGATCACTTCGCCCGACCGCTTCGTGATCCTGTAGATAACGCTCGGTGCCGTCGTGATCAGATCAAGATTGAACTCCCGTTCCAGCCGTTCCTCGATGATTTCCATGTGCAGTAGTCCAAGAAAGCCGCAGCGGAATCCGAACCCGAGCGCGATACTCGTTTCCGGCTCAAACGTGAATGCCGCATCGTTGAGCTGCAATTTTTCAAGTGCGTCCTTTGTCTCGTTGTAACGTGCGCCGTCGGAGGGATAGATGCCCGCGTACACCATCGACTGTACCTTTTTGAAGCCTGGCAGCGGTTCCTCCGCCGGATTCTCCGCATGCGTGACCGTATCGCCGACGCGTGTGTCCGCCACCGTTTTGATCGATGCCGTCAGATACCCGACCTCGCCTGCGGACAGTTCTCCGGTGGAACGCAGCCCAAACGGCTCCATCACGCCCACCTCGACGGTTTCAAATTCCGCGCCCGTGTGCATCAAGCGGATCCTGTCGCCGACCCTCAATGTGCCTTCTTCCACACGGATGTACACGACGACACCCATGTAGCTGTTGTATACCGAGTCGAAAATCAGGCAGCGAAGCGGCGCGTCCGCATCTCCTGTTGGAGAAGGCACCTCGCGGAGGATCGCATCCATCACATCGCCGATGTTCAAGCCCGTTTTTGCCGACACTGCGGGACATCCCTCCGCCGGAATGCCGATTACGTCCTCGATTTCCGCCCGTACCCGCGCCACATCGGCGGACGGAAGGTCGATCTTGTTCACCACCGGGACGATCTCCAGCCCCGCGTCTACGGCAAGATATGCGTTTGCCAGGGTCTGCGCCTCAATTCCCTGCGTCGCGTCCACCACAAGCAGCGCACCCTCGCAGGCGTTGAGAGAGCGGGATACCTCGTAGTTGAAGTCCACATGACCGGGAGTGTCGATCATGTTCAGCGCGTATAGCTCGCCGTCCGGTGCCTTGTAATCGATCCGAACCGCCCGCGCCTTGATCGTGATGCCGCGCTCCCGTTCGAGATCCATATTGTCAAGAAGCTGTTCCTCCATGTCTCGCGCCGACACCGTGTGCGAATATTCAAGGATCCGGTCGGCAAGGGTCGATTTGCCATGATCGATGTGTGCGATGATGGAGAAATTGCGAATGTGTTTCTGTTTGTCCGTCTGCGCCATTGTATAGCCTTTCCTCATAGCGTTTTTCATAGATTCCCCTCTATTATACCAGATTCCGCCGCGAAAAACAAGGCGATACTATAAAAAGTAAGAAATTGGGAAGAGAAAAAGCCCCCTCTCCCATACCGGCGCATACCGATATGGGACGGGAGCTTTCGCACAGTGCACTGGAATTGCCGAATCTCACGGAAAAAATCCGAGAATTTCCGGGAAATGACTGTACAAATCGGGTTTTTATGGTATAATATATAGATGGGAACCTATGGCGTATCCTTGTCCGTGTTTTCTGCCTGACGCGGCAGTCGAAGAACATAGCCGCCGCCGCGGATTCCGGTCAGAACCGACGGGCCAAAATACGGCGCGAGCTTTTTCCGCAGATGCGCGACGTATACGTCGCACGTATTATTTTTCGTTCCCTCCGGCCAGACTGCGTTTTCTAACATATCCCGCGATACGGGACGACCTCCCGCAGATATGAGAACTTCCAGCACCTGCCATTCGCGCGGAGAAAAGGAAATCTCCTCCGCGCCGATTACCAGCGTACGGGAACGGGATTCCCATCGATAGGGTGCCGTGTCCGGCAAAACAGCTATTTTGGCCGTTTCCGGTCGGCTCCACCTTTGCAGAAACGCGAGGAAATCCACAATCGGCAACGGCAGCGGAAAAGTTGCGTATGCCGGATTTTCGGATAACGTCTGGTGGATCGCCGTTTGGAGATACGCATCGCTCTGCCGGAGTACGATTCCGCCGGTAGACAAAAGCCGTGCCGCGTTTTCCTCCCCGCAGACGTAAATTTTGCCGTTTGGGGACAGAAAGGGAAGATCAGCGAAACAGTCCGCAATCCAGCGATCCAGTAACGCGTCCCCCGTGTCGATATGCCATTCCATTGCGCGCGCCCTCCCATTTGGTATTGCTTTGAGTATAGCATACCGTGCGCGCCTTGTCAAGATACCGCTAATCTTATTCCATTATATACAGGAGTGTACTATTTATGAAACAGCTGCAAAAGCATCCGGGCGCAAAGAACGTCCGCCCGGTCGTGACCATCGTTATGGACGGCGTGGGCCTTGCACCTGCCGGAGAATCCAATGCCGTATATCTTGCGCGTACCCCGAATCTTGACCGCCTGATGGCGAATTACCCGATGATTCCGCTCCGTGCGCACGGCACTGCGGTCGGTTTGCCGTCTGATGACGATATGGGCAATTCCGAAGTCGGACACAACGCACTGGGCAGCGGTCAGGTGTTCGCGCAGGGTGCAAAGCTCGTCTCCGCATCGATCGAGAGCGGCAAGATGTTTGCGTCTGATACGTGGAAAACGCTGATCGCCAACGCTAAGAAGGGCGGTAAGCTCCACTTCCTCGGTCTGTTCTCCGACGGCAACGTCCACAGCCACATCGATCATCTGAAGGCAATGCTCACCGAGGCGAAGAAGGAGGGTGTGTCCACCATCCGTGTACACATTCTGCTCGATGGCCGTGACGTGGGCGAAACCTCTGCGCTTGATTATATCGATCCGTTTGAGAATTTCCTTGCGGAACTGAATGCGGACGGAACGTGTGATGCGAAGATCGCATCCGGCGGCGGCAGAATGCAGATCACCATGGATCGCTACGAAGCAAACTGGAAGATGGTGGAGCTTGGCTGGAAGACGCACGTCATTGGCGAGGGCAGACAGTTTGAAAATGCACACGATGCCGTTGTCACCTATCGTGAGGAAACGCACGCCATCGACCAGGATCTCCCGCCGTTTGTTATCGCGAAGGACGGACAGCCGGTCGGCACCATCGATGACGGCGACAGCGTGATCTTCTTCAACTTCCGCGGCGACCGTGCGATCGAGATCTCACGCGCATTTGAGGGCGGTGCGGATTTTGACAAGTTTGACCGTGTGAAGGTACCTGATGTGATCTACGCCGGGATGCTCGAATACGACGGAGATCTCCATATCCCGAGTCGCTATCTCGTGAATCCGCCGGAAATCACCAACACGATGGGAGAATATCTGGCCGGTACCGGACTGTCTCAGTACGCAATCTCCGAGACACAGAAATACGGTCACGTGACCTACTTCTGGAACGGCAACCGGAGCGGTAAATTCTCCGAGGAGCTGGAAACCTACGAGGAAGTGCTATCCGACATCGTGCCGTTTGAGCAGAGACCGTGGATGAAGTGCGCGGAGATTACCGACCATCTCATCGCGGCATTGGAATCCGGCAAGTACGATTATATCCGCGCGAACTTCCCGAACGGCGACATGGTAGGTCATACCGGCAGCCTGGAGGCGACGATCTGCGGTCTGGAAGCGTTGGATCTGCAGCTGGGCAGACTCCTTCCGGTGTTCGACAAGGTAGGCGCGGTGGCGATCATCACGGCAGATCACGGCAACGCGGACGAAATGGCGGAGTTGGACAAGAAGACTCACCAGATCAAGCGCAACAAGGACGGCAGTATGAAGGCAAAGACGAGCCATACGCTCAACAAGGTGCCGTGCATTCTTTACGACAACCGTGCGGACGCGGACAAGATGTACACGGTCAAGGCGGCGGACGATCATTTCGGACTGTCCTCCGTGGCGGGTACCGTTGTGAATCTGCTCGGCTACGAAAAGCCTGAGATGTGGGACGACAGCCTGATCGCGTTGAAATAAGCGACAAACAGGCAAAACAATCGAACAATTCGGCAATACCGCGGGGAAAACTTCACGAAAAGTGGGGTATTCCCCGCCGTTTGTGAACATAAGGAAACCGTTGTTTGATTTAGAAAATCCCTGATTTCAGGTTATTTTGCGATACAAGCTCCTGTATTTCAGTCTTGTATCGCAAAAATCCGATTTATTCAGAGGTTCCTTGGTATATTCCGAAGGGGAAATGGCGATGTTTTATAGAGACGGTATCCTCGAACGCTCCGCGATCCTCTCCCATCCGTCCGTTGCTCACGGCTTTTCGACCCGGACAGGGGGTGTGAGTACCCATCCGTACACAGCGTCGATGAATTTAGCAATGGGGCGGGAGGATCCGGATGACGTGGTGCAGAAAAACATGGAATGTTTTGTGCGCGCGGTGACAGGCGGAATTTTGGGCGGCAGCGCAGTCGTGACGGCGCCCCAGATCCATTCGGCGACGGTGCGTCTGGCTGCGGCGGACAATTGCGGCGAGGGAATCCACTCGGCGGCGGGCGAACCCTGCGACGGATTTGTAACCGATGTGCCGGGGGTCATGCCGGTGATCCGGGTGGCGGACTGTGTTCCGATCCTCCTGTGTGGGGAAAAAGCGGGCGGTGAGCCGGTGATCGGCGCGGTACACGCGGGATGGCGGGGAAGTGCGTCCGGGATTGCGGTTGCGGCGGTTGAAAAAATGGTCGGTTTGGGTGCGATCCGCACTTCCATCCGCGCGGCGATCGGAACCCACATCGGCGTATGCTGCTACGAGGTGCGCGGCGATTTTGTGCAGACAGTAGCGGAGCTCGCAGGAGAGGCGTTTACGCGGCGATTCTGCGTTCCGTCCGGCAGCAGGTACTACGCAGATCTGACCGGAATGAATCGGTATCAGCTCTGCCGTGCCGGACTTGACGCATCCGCAATCGATATTTCCCCGTGGTGTACGATGTGTGCGCCGGAGAGGTACCATTCCCATCGTGCGACAGGCGGCAGACGCGGCGCGATGGGCGCTGGGATCGTGATCCTTTAAAGATGTGCTGCTTCCATTCGTTGACATATGCGTGTGACAAAATACACAAAAACGAAACCGCGAAATTGTGGAAGCGGACGGACGGATGACATGTAAAAATGCGTGTAGGAAATAATCACTGATTATTTCCTAAAAAATCACACAGAAATCACACAAAACGGCAAAAAACGCCAGGTTGTTCAAGATTTATCTATAATTCTGTGATATACTATTAAGGTAGTGTCCCGTGTTCAAAAAGAAGCGGGACAAAAATAGAAACGGGAGACGCTGTATCCAATATGATTGAGATCAAGAATCTAGTGAAAAATTACGGCTCCAAGCTTGCCGTAGACGACGTCAGCTTCCGTGTGGAAAAGGGAGAGATCGTCGGCTTTCTGGGCCCGAACGGTGCGGGCAAGTCCACGACGATGAACATCCTGACGGGGTATCTGTCCTCGACCTCCGGGGAAGCAAAGGTCGGCGGGATCGACATTCTGGAAAATCCCTACGAAGCGAAGAAACTGATCGGGTTTTTGCCGGAACAGCCGCCGGTCTATCCGGACATGACGGTGGATGAGTATCTCGGGTTTGTATACGAGATCAAGCGGTGCAGACTGAACCGTGAGAAGCACCTCGCGGAGATCCGGCAGGTGACGAAGATAGACGATGTGCGCCATCGGCTGATCAAAAATCTGTCGAAGGGCTATCGGCAGCGTGTGGGCATTGCACAGGCGTTGGTTGGAAATCCGCCGGTTATCATATTCGATGAGCCGACAGTCGGGCTTGACCCGAAACAGATCATCGAGATCCGCAACCTGATTCGGAATTTGGGGCAGAACCACACGGTGATCCTCTCGACACATATTCTCTCCGAGGTACAGGCGGTGTGCGACCGGATCATCATCATCAACGAGGGCAAGATCATCGCGGACGAAAAGACGGAAAACATCACGCGTGTGGTCGAGGACAACAGACGGTATCTGGCGAAAATCTGCGGCCCGCAGCGCGAAGTACTTGCGGCGATCAAGGGGATTACGGGTATCGTGAATGTGGACACGACAGGAGAACGTGAGAATGACAGCTACACGTTCGAGATTGAATCCGAGCGCGGTGTGGACATTCGCAAGCCTCTGTTCTACACCATGAGCGAGCACAGCTGGCCGATCATCGGTCTGGAAGCGGTCGGAATGAACCTCGAAGAGGTCTTTATCAAAATCATGGATGCCGACCTGGCGCGCCGCCACTGAGGGGGAGAACGAGGGAAACGCGGAGAACGGTCGCTTTTGAAAAAGCTCCGCAAAACTTTTGTGAAAAAAAGGTTAATTGAAGTCTGTGCAAGTCGGAACGCTGGGATTGCGGATGCGGCTTGAAGGTTTTGGCTTTGCGTTTCTCTGTTCTTGGAACTACCACACCTTATTTTGTATTCTGCGGCAGCCATTGCGGCAGCCAGCATGCCAGCCGGGGTTTCCCGGAGAGGAGAGAAATATTCAACTATGTTCGCTATTTATAAGAAAGAAATGCGTTCCTATTTTACGACACCGCTTGGGTACGTATTTATCGCGGTATTTCTGGCGGTATCCGGATTCCTGTTTGCCGTCAGTACGCTTCAGTCCGAGACGTCGGACATTTCCACTTTCTTCCAGTTTATGATTTTTGGCTACATCGTGATGATCCCGATTCTGACCATGCGCAGCTTTGCAGAGGAACGGAGAGCAAAAACGGAGCAGATCCTGATGACCTCGCCCGTCTCGATCACAGGGATGATCATGGCGAAATTCTTAGCTGCCTTCACGATGTTTCTGGGTACGGTGCTGGTGAGCTGTCTCTACTATATTCCCCTGATGAGCTATGCGGAGGATCCGAACATCGGTAAGGCGTTCGGCTGCTTTATCGCGATGCTGCTTATCGGCATGTGCTTCCTTTCGGTCGGCATTTTCGTATCCACCCTGACGGAAAGCCCGGTCACGGCATCGATCGGCACAATGGGCATTCTTGTGGGATTTGCGGGCGTGGCGATCTTCAACAACCTGATCGACACCTATTTCCTGCGCTACGTGCTGAGCTGGATTTCGATCTACAGCCGCTACACGAACTTTACCTACGGCATTTTCGACATTGGTTCCACGGTATACTATCTTTCCATTACCGCCATCTTCCTCTTTCTCTCCGTCCGGGTGTATGAGAGAAGACGGTACGCCTGATCGGAGGAGGAAACATGAACAAGAGCTTTACCCAATCGAGAAAATTCAAGTACGGCTCCACGGCGACGCTGTTCACGATTGCCTTTATCGCTATCGTGGTGGTGTTCAACGTGATTTTCACCGCGCTTGCGAATAAATACATGTGGTACATTGACATGACCGGAGAGCAGGTTTTCACGCTGTCTGAGGAGGCGAAGGAGATCATGTCGGATATTACGGATCCGGTGAACATCTATTTTGCCTCCGATCCGGACGTGCTGATGACCGGCTCCGATTCAAGCTACATGCGTTACATCTACACGACGGCGCTTCAGTTGGAGGAGGCCTTTGACAACATAAACGTGGAGTGTGTGGATGTCGTCAAGAAACCGTCGTTTTTCCGTGATTACTACAACACGACGAATACGCAGATCCACACGGACTCTGTGGTGGTCGAGAGCAATGGTGAAGTGCGGATTTTCGCGGCGGAGGCCTTCTTTGTCACAAACGAGGACGATAGCACCGTTTGGGCGTACAACGGGGAGCAGAAGATGATTTCCGGCATTATGCAGGTGACGCAGACCGATTCTCCGCAGGTGGTGTTCACGTCGCAGCACGGCGAGGATCTGACCAACGCAGGCTATCTGGCACAGCTTTTCGCGGATAACGGCTTCACGGTCAAGGATGTGAACCTGACACAGGAGGAGTTGGACGATGACTGCCGGATCCTTGTGATCTACAACCCGATATACGATTTTCTGGGCAGTGAGGCGGAGGACCCATCCTTCAATGAGATTAAAAAGATCGACGAATTCCTTGACGATTACGGCTGTCTGCTTGTGTTCTGCGATCCGCAGTACGTGAACAACCTCACGAACCTCAACGAGTTCTTAGAGGAATGGGGCATTTCCTATGTAGGCCAGACAACGATCCGCGACAAGGAACACGCGATGTCCGTGGATGGGTACACCATCGTAGCGGAATACCAGAAGGACAACCTCGGCGCAAGTATCTATTCCGAACTGTCCTCGCTGGCAACCCCGCCGATGTCTGTGATTCGCAAGTCCATGCCGATCAACATTCTGTGGGAATCCGGCGGCGGTCTGTCCGGTTCGCGTGATGTATCCGCGGTTCTCAAGTCCTACGCGACCTCAGAACTGGTGGTGGACGGTCAGGTGACGGAGGTCGGCTCCTACAATCTGATGACGGTCTCCCGCGAAACGCGTATCGTGGACAACGAATACTATTACTCCTATGTAATCGCGGCCGGTTCGCCGTCGTATGCCGATCAGAGCTACGTTGTGTCGAACACCTACGCGAATAAGGACATTCTCAGTGCGGCGATGAAGGCGGTCGGACGTGAGCGCGTGCTTGCCAGCATCGACTTCAAGCCGTTCGACAGCGACGAAATCACCATCACCACCGATCAGGCGAACAAGTGGACGGCTGCCATGACCCTTGTGATTCCGGTTATCACAGCACTGTGCGGTATCGTTGTGGTCGTAAGGAGAAAACATTCATGAAAGTGAAGCAGCAAAGAATTGTAGCGATTGTATTGGGCGCGGTCTTTGTGGTGCTGACGGTTCTGTACTTTACGGTGGTCAAGCCGATGCTTGCGGAGGAAACTGTGGAGACAGAGCCGCTGGAAACCGTAGAGGGAGAAGCGGTCGGTACAAACAACAGATACCTCATCTTCCCACAGGTGGAGCGTTCCAGTATCCAGTCCGTGGAGGTACACAACGAGTTCGGCTCGTACACCTTCTACCGCGATTCGTCGGATACATTCCAGCTCAAGGGTTATGAGGGAATGCAGTACGATCAGGAGCTGTTCGCTTCGTTCGTTGTGTCCTCCGGCTATCCGCTTGCCATGATGAAGATCACGGACAACGCGACGGCGGAGCAGATGGCGGAATACGGTCTGGACGATCCGCAGGCATACTGGATCCTGACGACGACGACAGGCGAGGTGTATCAGGTCAACGTCGGCGATATTCTCGTGACGGCGGGCGGCTATTACGTGGCACTGGACGGCAGAGAGACGGTGTACATCCTTTCAACAACGTTGGCGGACACGATCCTGCAGCCGGTTGAGAAGATGATCACACCGCTATTGACCGCGGGCATGTCGCAGAACGATTACTTCAACGCGGAAAACTTCATGATCTGGCACGGCGAGGAGCTGTATCTCCGCCTGACCAATGTGGAGGAAAGCGAGAAAACAAATCAGGATGCGCTGGTGGAGACGAAGATGACCTACCCGGCGCCGTACAGCCCGAACACGAACCTGTACTATGAGATTCTCTATAACTTCATAGCGTTGACCGGTGAGGAAACGGTGAAGATTGGACCGAGCGATGCGGATCTGGAAACCTACGGACTGGCAAATCCGGCGTATACGATCAGTTATACGTTTGAGGATTACACGTTCTACATTTTCGTGTCCGAGAAACAGGAGGACGGGACGTACTACGCGATCTCGAACCTGTACGGCTATCAGTTGGTCGCCAAGGTCAGCGCGGATATGCTCGGCTTCCTCGACTATTCGCTGTTCCAATGGATTTCGGAGTACCCGTTCTATGCGTATATCACGAGTGTGCAGTCGATGTATATTCTTTCCGGCGATGGCAGTGTGGAAGCGACGTTCCAACTGACGCACGGTACGAACAGCGAAGGAAACGCGACCCTTGAGGTGGACGCGGCGGCCGGCGATCAGAAGGTACACATCTCGAATGATGACGTGTACAATTTCCGGCAGTACTACAAGTCTCTGCTTGGCGTGGAGCTGCAGGAGTACACCCCGTTGACCGATGCGGAAAAGGAAGCGTTGACGAGCGATCCGTCAAAGCTGCTGTTGACCTTCTCCTATACGACATTGGATGGCGAGGTATCGGAATACAAGTTCTATCAGTATTCCACGCGCCGCGCATTTGTTACATTGAACGGCAACGGTGAATTCTACACCTATGTTGATATGATCGAAAAGGTCATCAGCGACACAGAAAAGGTTCTCGTGGGCATGGACATCAACTCTTATGGAAAGAAGTAAGCAATAACGAAAAAATCCCCTCTGCACAGAGGGGATTTTTTTGATGGATAAATGGCGCGGCAGTATAAAAACAGTGACGCACCTTATCAAAGATGCGCAGTTTTAAAGCGTCTTGTACAGATAAATATCCCGCTTGTCCGCCTGACTGGTGCCGTCGTATACGCGCGTATTCAGGCCTCCGATCGCAAAACCGCTTTTGAGATAAAACCGCGCCGCGGCGAGATTGTTGTCCTGCACGATGGTGTATATGCCGATCAAATCCATCCCTCGTGCGATCTCCATGCCCGCATCGATGAGCAGATGCCCTACACCGTGTCTGCGGTACGCGCCATTGACCTTGAGATCATAGAGATACAGGTACCGGAACATATCCCGCTGCCAGACCGCTAATCCGATGCACGCATCTCCGTCAAAAGCGCCTGTGTAGAAAAAGTCCGCCGCACCAAGATCGTATTCTTCCTCGGGAAAGACCATCTCCGATTGCGCAGGAAATTCCTCTGTTGTGTATGTCCAACACGCGCCGTCATACCGGGGGAGTATCCGCCCGAAGAGAGGAAACGGCTCGTTTTTCGGGAAAATGTCGTTGGATGTCATATTGCGTACGATAATCACTGTCTTGTCCTCATGGATATAATTTTGTAAATTCCTCACACACAACAGCCATGTCCGCTGTGAACGGCAGTGCGACCTTCCGAAGACAATCGGTGAAGAATGCCTCGTGAACCGATCGCCAGTACGCGAGACTCCGATCGCCCTCACCTTCCCTATATGCGTGTTCCGGAGATATCTTGTCAAACGGAACGATAGCGGTCCGCGTGGTGCAAATGACGCATACCGCTCGATCCGTGCTGTCCAGAAGCACGCTGTACTCACCGACCTGTGGAAGCTCCTCTCCCTCTATGGCGTAGGGCGCATGTGCGGAGGAGGTTGCAGTTTTGATGCCGTCTAAGACAAGCTGCGCGAGCTTGTCCGGTGCATCGCCGAATGCCCACGCTTCATAGGCGGTATCCGGTGCGATTCCGGCGTTTTTCGTAAATTCAGCCCACATTTCCGCTGCTGTCATTCCGTATCACCCCATTTCACAGATAGTATACCATAGCCGCCATGCATTGTCAATTTCTTTCTGAGACGAACAAAAATTCAGAAAATTCGTTCTAACCTCTTGACAAAGAACGTACATTTGTGCTATACTATAGGCAAGAGAGAAGAACGTGCGTTCCGTCTCATCGTTTGTATTTTGTCCGTGAGGTGAATCCCATGTCCGCAGTCCCCTTTCATCGTACCATTCTTCACTGCGATCTCAATAGCTATTTTGCGTCTGTGGAAACCATGCGCAATCCGTCTCTGCGACAGGTCCCGATGGCGGTCGGCGGCGAAACGGAGGATAGACACGGCATTGTGCTTGCAAAAAATGAGCTTGCGAAAAAAGCGGGTGTCATGACCGGCGAGACAATATGGCAAGCGAGAGGAAAGTGCCCCGAACTGGTGGTTACACCGCCGCATTACGACGATTACGTGTTCTATTCGCGTGCGGTTCGGCAGATTTACAGTGACTACACCGATCAGATTGAGGCGATGGGGATCGACGAGTGTTGGCTCGACGTCACTGCAAGCCGGGATCTCTTTGGGGACGGGTGCGCCATTGCCGATCTGCTGCGGGAGAGAGTGCGCCGGGAGACCGGACTGACCATCTCAGTCGGCGTGTCGTTCAATAAGGTGTTCGCCAAGCTCGGCTCCGATATGAAAAAGCCGGATGCCGTGACGGAGATCCCCTACGACCGCTTCCGCGAGATCGTGTGGCAGCTTCCCGCGTATGAAATGCTTGGCGTAGGGATGAAAACGTACAAAAAAATCTACTACCGCGGCTGTAAAACGATCGGGGATATCGCGCGTATGAAGCCGGAGCTGCTCGAATCGTGGCTCGGCAAGCTCGGAAATGTGCTGTGGATTTACGCGAACGGTTTGGAGAATTCACGCGTCCAGTGGCAGACGGAATCGGATCCGATCAAATCGATCGGGCATGGCACCACCACGATCGCGGATCTGGAAACGGAGACGGAGGTCAGCGATGTGCTGCGGGAACTGTCCGTGGAGGTCTGCGCCAAGCTGCGCCGCCACCATTTGTGCGCGACGGGTGTATCGGTGCAGATACGGGAGAACGATATGGTTGTGCGGGAATATCAGGCACGTTTGCCGGGAGAGCGTGGAACACAGATCACCGGGACGCTTGCCAGTGCCGCTATCGACCTGTTCCGACAGAAGCATCTGTGGCGGTGTCCGATCCGTTCGGTGACGGTACGCGCCATCTCCCTTGTGCCGGATTCCGCGCCTGTGCAGCTCGATTTGCTCGGAACGATGGAGAAAAACGACCGCCAGCTCCGCCTAGAGGAAACCTTGGACGGCATTCGAGATCGATTTGGTGCCCACGCAATCACGGACGGAACGTATCTGCGCACGAAAAAGCTGGCGGGCAGACGGATCGGATATGGAATGGAAAAGGCATTGCGGGAATAGGAGTGCGAGAGGAAATATGTGTGGAAGATACCAGTCGTGGATCGAGGACGACGAGATTATGCGGATCATCGAGCGGGAAAAGCAGGGCAATGCTGCGCGGTTCTGTCAAACCATGGAGGTGTATCCCGGAATGCAAGCTCCCGTGCTGTACGGCGGGACGATTTGTGTCCGTGCAAGGATCGCTACGTGGGGATACCGCGTTTTTGTGAATCGGGAGCGGAGGGGAAATGTGGACTTGTGCATCAACGCGCGCACGGAAACGGTGCAGGAGAAGCCGATGTTTCGTGAGGACGCGCTCTGCGGACGGATTCTTGTGCCATGCTCCGGGTATTATGAATGGAAGGATGGTGCGAAATATCATATCGGCGCGGGGCTTCTCTTTCTTGCGGGACTGTGTCACGCGGAGGAAGGAGGATATCGGTACGTGATCCTGACAACGAAACCAACGCCGGAAATTGCACAGATCCACGATCGGATGCCCCTTGTGATCCGGCGGGAGAACGCAGAAGACTGGCTCTACAACGATATGTATGCCCGTATGCGTCTGCAAGAGCCAAATGTCGGAAGCTACACCCCACATCACGTGGCGTGAGTGGTAGAAGAAAGGAAAATCACTATGCGGATTCTTGTTGTAGCTTTCGTGGGCATGAATACGCTTTTGCAGTACCTGTCAGACAGACTGCCTCAGGATACATTTGCGTTTCTAACCGTTCCCACCACGCGTGAGGAGAGCGTATACGCGCTATGCAAGGCGATTGTGCGGGATAAGGGGCGGATTCGGTATGTTATTGTCTTGGCACGGAGGGAGGAGATTGCCGATCGGATCTATGTCGAAACGTGTGCCAGAGCGCGGGATGGGTGGTTCCGAACGGATTTCCCGGTTGCCAGATGGATGCTTGACAGCGCTGCGTGCGGATTGCCCGCTTATCTTTCGCAGAACGCCGGGATTTCCCACGCTAACCATCTCTACGCGGAGGGACTCCGTTTTCTGCGGGAGCATCCGGAGTACCGCTGTCAGATGCTCCTATGCCATATGTCCACTTCCGGTAGGGATTGCATCGGCATTGCGGAAAGATACGCCCGTGTGCTTGTGCAATTTGCGAAAGAGGAGCGGCACACATAGAGCTGCCGATGCATTATTTTTTGGAAAAGTTTTGAAAAACTCTTGACAAACGGACGATTTTATAGTATAATACTATCCGTAGCGGCGCCATAGCCAAGCGGTAAGGCAGAAGTCTGCAAAACTTTTATTCCCCGGTCCGATTCCGGGTGGCGCCTTATGAAAAACCGACAGTCTTGAGGGACTGTCGGTTTTTGCTTGTAGCTTAAGCGGGAAAACGCAAAAAAGTCTTTTTGCGAAAATACGGCGTTTCCATAAAAAGAACCGACCTCCCTTTGTATAGGAGGTCGGTTTTCTTATATGGGAAATTTGGCTCGCTATTCCGCAAAAGCGGGAGCGATCAAAACGGGCAGGGGAATGCGGAGAAGATGGCGTGCCCATCCGCCCATGTAAAGGGATACTCGAAATCCTCCGTTTCTCCGGTAAGAACCCATGTGTTCGAGGATTCGTCAAGATCCTGTCTGTGGATTGTCTGGACGAGTGTACCGCCATCACCGTTCCACGAAACGGTATAATCCACAGAGCCGATGGTGATGTCGCTGCCGCGCTGTCCCCAGGATACATACAGTTTGCCGTCTACGTCAACAAAATGGTTGCCCGCCAGCCATTCATCCGCCAACTCCGTGCTGATATGTGTATAGAGAAGCAAACGCAGTTTGTCGAGGGTATCTACATTTCCGAGAGCCACACGATTGCGTGCGAAGCCGTCCTCCGTGGTGATTTCCGGATAGCTGCTGTCCAGCGGCGGCATGGACATATTGAACCACGACCAGAATACCTCCGCCGTGCGGTAATCGGCGATGACGATTTCATCCTGCGAAAGCGGGAACAGGGTCTGCGTTTGATCGCTGAGCGCGTAGAAGAACGAATCATAGGGAACGTTGAATGCCTGCGGTCCCACTGCGTAGGGAGCCACTACATAGACATCGAACGTGACGGTCATGCCGTTGTCATCGAAATAGAAGCTTGTGTTGTTCGTGAAATCGCGGACGACACTGTCATAGTCGTCAAAATAACCTTCTCCCAGCTTTTGTTCATCGATTTGACTCGATATGTAGTAATAGATCGCATTCTGAAACGTCTGGCCGAGGGGATTGTCCACACCGGTGAGCGTATCGTATGTGATGCTTTCACCGCTCGTGAGATCAAAGTTCCAGGCTCTGATGTATGTGCTGGGGTGGACACCGCCGAAATCGGAATATCCGTTGCCGGCAATGCTTAAGATGCCGCCGGACAGATATGTGTACTCGATGGTCAAGTCCTCTGCGTAGCAGATCCACTCTGCACGTCCCGTTTCGTCCAGAGCTTCGTAGGATTCCCGCGCACTTTCCAGCGTTTCCTGCGCGGAGGCATCAAAGGATTCCGCTATACGCTGTATCTCCGCGTTGACTGCACGACATACATCCGCCATTGCGGAATCGTCCAGCGCGACATTCGTGCCGTCCTCTGTTTGGAGTGTAAGCTGCGGAAGCGTGTACTTTTCCGTCATCAGCACTGTGCCGGTGGCGTCGTCGGTATATTCGACATTTTTGGTGAGCGGCGTTCCGAACGCGAATTGCACGTTTTCTGCCGCCGATTCGTCGTCGGTCGAGGTATCGGCAGTTTCGGTTTCCGACTCTGTTTGGACTTCCTCCGTGTCCGTGACCTCGGCAGTCTCGGTTTCCGATGCCGATGTGTCCGTATCTGCTCCGGAACAGCCGGCAACCGAAAGCAGCAACGCACAGATCAGGAGCATGGATAACGTTTTTTTCATGAGGTATCACCTGCATTAATCAAAATTACACCTTGGCGGATGTGGCGGCGGGACGTTTTAGGAAGCCTCTGATGTAAGGTTATTTTTGCGACAAAAAAACCTATGTTTTAGCCTTTTATCGCAAAAATCCGGATTTATTCAGAGTATCCTTAGAAAAGCCGTCACGCGGCACAATACCGCTAGTGACAACTGTAGTATAGCACGTTCCTTTCCGATTATCAAGGCGATACGGGAAAGTTCACAAACAAGTTACAGCCAGTACAAACAGAGATGATGCACGTTTTTCTTCCGATTCCGTGAAAAGAAGTTTCCAATATAAAATATAAGAAAGGGAAGACCGATGCCGTGACCAGTCTTCCCGATGTGTATGAGTCGTTTGAAAATGGATTCGGTTTACTGCTTGTCCGCGAGAAGGATTTCTTCCCACAGATGCTCATAGTACGTGCGGATCTCCGGATCGATGTCGTGGAAATATTCTGTGAATACCCGCTTTTCCGCCGACGGATACAGGATCTCGTTCTGATAATACTCGTAGTCCGGATTGTTTATGACCGACGTGTTCGCGGAGGCGTAGCAGATGTATTCCGCGTTCGCCAATGCCACCTCAGGTTCTAAGAGAAAGTTGATGTACAGCATCGCCGCGTCATAATTCTGTGCGCTTGCCGGAACGCATATGGAATCCACAAAAATGTTCGTGCCTTCTTTGGGATAGACAAACGACAGATCTTCGTTCTCCGCCTGCATTGTCAGGAAGTCTCCTGCGTAGTACGGCGCGATTGCTGCGTTTCCCGACTCCATTTTGTTGAACACCTCGTCCATGACCCGTGCCTGCAGAACCGCATTCTGCTCCTTCAACTTTTCCGCCGCACGATCCCAGTCCGCCGTGTCCGTCGTGTTCACGTCAATGCCGAGGAGGAACTGCGCAATCGCAAACGCGTCGCGCGGATTGTTGAACGTCAGAATGTCATCCGTGTAGGTCGGATCCCACATGATCGACCAACTGTCCGGCGTGTCGGAAACCATGGTTGTGTTGTAGATCAGCCCGACCATGCCTACGTTGTACGGCACGCTGTATTCGTTCGTCGGGTCAAAATAGAGATTTTTGTATTCGTCCGCAATGTAGTGGTAGTTGTCAATTTTGGTAAAATCGAGCTTCTGGAGCATATTCTCGCTTGCAAGTCGTTCGATCATGTAGTCGGACGGAATGATGATGTCGTAGGAGACCGCACCCGATTTCAGCTTCGCGTACATTGCCTCGTTCGACTCGTAATTCATGTAGTTTACAGTGATTCCGGTCAGAGCTTCAAACGCCGCGTTTACATCCAGAGAGCCTTCGCTGCCGTCCGAGATGTATTCACCCCAGTTGAATACGTTCAACACTGTGCCTTCGTAATCACGCGTGTAGGTTCCCACCGGATTGGAGATCTCGTTGACCCGTTCTGCACCGCAGCCAGAAAAGGGTATGGCGCAAATCAAAAGAGCAAGCAATACGGTAAGATTTTTTCTCAATGTGGTTTACCTCCGAAAAAAGAAATGTAGATGTATATGGATCCAAAAACGGACACATACGAAAATGAGAAAAGAGAAGTAAGAAAGGTGGAATAGGAAAAGAAATCAGACTCCCACAGACTTTATCTCTTGTCCTTTCCATATAGAAAGTTTTTGCCAGGCTTTTTTCAAAAAGCCGCGTATCCTGCCCAGTTCTAATTGCGTCCAAGCCGGGTGCGTTCCTGTCGGATTTGGGAGATGTTGACGATCAGGAGCAAGACGAGAACCGTGACGAAGATTAAGGTCGAGAGCGCGTACATATCCGGTTTAACGGTCTTTTTTGTCATCGCAAAGATTTTGAGAGGCAGCGTCTGGAAGTCCGAGCCTGTCGTGTAGTAGCTGATCACAAAATCATCGAGAGAAAGCGTGAAGGACATTATAAAGCCGGAGAGTACGCCAGGCATCACAGAGGGCAGGATCACGTTGAAGAATGCCTTGATCGGCGGACATCCAAGATCCTGCGCCGCCTCTGACAGATGCGGATCTGTCTGGTTGAGTTTCGGAAGGACGTTCAGAATCACGTATGGCAGGTTGAACGTCACATGTGCAATGAGCAGTGTCCAGAAGCTCAGGGAACTGTTCGCACCCATGAGTCGGCCGAAGAATACAAAGAGCAGCATCAGTGAAACGCCCGTCACTATGTCTGGGTTCATCATCGGGATGTTCGTTACCGTTTTTAAGGTTGTTTTCCAGCCGCGCGAGCGGAGATAATACATGTATACTGCCGCAGCTGTACCCATCAGTGTGGCGATTGCGGCGGATGATGTCGCCAGAATCAGCGTGTTTTTCAGCGCGTTCATCGTGTCGCGGGAGGCAAACAGCTCTCCGTACCATTTCAGCGAAAAGCCAGTGAATACAGATGTACTCCGTCCCTCATTGAAGGAGAAGAACACCATCACGAGAAGCGGCGCATAAAGTACCGTGTAGATCAGCACCATAAAGAGGTTGCCAAGAAATTTTTTCATCACCAATCCCCCTTATAGAATAATGTCCTCATCGCCGGCAAACTTGTTTACGATGATCATGCTTACCAGTATGACCACCATCAGAACAAGCGACAGAGACGCGCCCAGGCTGTAATTGTACGAGGTCTGAATCTGCCGTTCGATCGCGTCGCCAATCAACATGATCTTACCTCCACCCAGCTTTTGCGAAATGTAAAACGTGCTGACGGACGGTACAAAGACCATCGTAAATCCGGAAATCACGCCCGGCATACTGAGCGGCAGGATCACCCGGCGCAGCTTTGACAGATTGTTCGAGCCGAGATCCTCCGCAGACTCTAAAAGACTCTTGTCGATCTTTGACATTACCGTGTAGATTGGGATGATCATATACGGAATGTAGTTGTAGATCATACCGAAAATCACTGCTCCCGGTGTGCCGACCATCTTCAGCGGCTCGATCCCGAATATTGCCAGAATGTTATTGATCACACCGTTGCGCTCAAGGATGTTCATCCATGAGTAGGTTCGGATGAGCAGATTCATCCACATCGGCAGCATCACGAGCATTATCATGATCCGCTGTGTCGCCATGCCCTTCCGACTCATCAGATATGCAAACGGATACGAGATCACAAGCGTGATCACCGTTGCGATAAAGGAGTATTCAAACGAAATAAAGAATATTTCCTTGTATTCCGCAAGCTGCCGTATATTTTGCAGGGTAAAATTGCCGTCTGCGTCCGTGAACGCGTAGCCGACTACGATCGCGAGCGGAATGAGGATAAAGAGAGCAGCCCATAGAATGTACGGCGCGCCCGCGATCCGCTGGGCAAGTGTGCGTTTTTTCATGGAAATCGTCCCTCCCTCACTCGTCCTCTTCGTCGTTGATGACGTTTAGGGTGTCGATTTCGTCGCTGTATGAGCTGTAGTCGCCGTATTTGCCGGAGTACTTCGATTTCTTCATGACGTGGATCGCGTCCGGCTCAATGTAGAGCCCCACATCCTCGCCTTCCTTATGCTCGTCTGTCGTCTGGATCATCCATTTGAAGCCGCCGATGTCTACAATGATTTCAAAGTGAACGCCGAGGAATGTCACGGAGGTCACCACCCCGCGCAGCATACCGTCCTCCGGTTTTACAATGTCCACATCCTCCGGACGTACCACGATGTCCACGTCCTCGTTCGGTGCAAATCCCGCGTCCACGCAGGTGAATGTCTTGCCGGAGAAAGATGCCACATAGTCCGATTTCATCACGCCGTCGAGAATGTTCGACTCGCCGATGAAGTCCGCGACAAAGGCATTCTGCGGCTCGTTGTATATGTCGATGGGCGTGCCGATCTGCTGTACCTTGCCCTCGTTCATCACCACAACGGTGTCCGACATCGAGAGTGCTTCTTCCTGATCGTGCGTGACAAAAACAAACGTGATGCCGAGCTGCTTCTGAATGTTTTTAAGCTCCTGCTGCATATCCTTCCGCAACTTCAGATCGAGTGCGGCCAGTGGCTCGTCCAAGAGCAGCACCTTTGGTTTCAGCACCAATGCGCGTGCAATAGCAACCCGCTGCTGTTGACCGCCGGAGAGCCGTGCTACGTTCCGCTTTTCAAAGCCCTGCAGGTTCACGAGCCGGAGCATTTCCGTCACTTGTTCGCGGATCTGCTTTTCCGGCATCTTGCGGACACGAAGCCCGTACGCGATGTTTTCGTATACGTTGTAGTGCGGAAACAGGGCATAACGCTGAAAAATGGTGTTGACCTCCCGTTTGTACGGCGGCACACCATTCATGCTTTTGCCGTCAAAAAACACCTCGCCGCTGTCCGGTTCGAGAAAGCCGGCGATCAGTCGGAGAGTCGTCGTTTTGCCGCAGCCCGAAGAACCGAGCAGTGTGACAAATTCGCCGTCCCGGATTGATAGATTCAAGTTGTCCAGCACTTTCTCGCCATCGAATTCGACGGAGATATTTTTGAGCGCAATAATTATTTTGTTTTCCATTTTTTGCATCCCCCTTTGCGGCCAAAGACCACGTATAGCCGTATTACAGCTCTGCGCGAACCACAACCGGGCTATAACCGCAACTCCCGCAAAGAGTGTGTTACAAAACGGTTCCGCTCTCAATAGAGATATGCAGACGTGCACCACCATGATAAAAGGTACACGCAGCAAGGATCCGTTTGCAGCTACGGTTTCACAGGACAATCCCGTGCAAAATCACGGCCCTGTCCCCGGCTTCTGTGTCGCCGTCGGAAATTGACCAATCTGGACACAAAAACTGCTCGGTGTGAACATCAAATATTCTTTTCAGAAAACGGAGAAATCTCCGCGGCGGGCGCGCTTTATGCTTTACGGGAGCCGGGTACTGACCGACCGGATCCCTCGTATATTTTAGTACGCGCCGATGATGTTTTGGGATTCCGCCACTTTCTTTGCGCGAGGCGGAAACGTCAGCACAGATGCAAAAACCGTGCAAACATTATGATACTGTTTTTTTGCCGAAAAGTCAATACATATGGCGAATTTCCTCAGTGTATGATTCGACGATTTATAGAAGAATAGATGGGAGAAATGTGTGGATTATGACAAGGATGGGATGAAAGCTGAAAGGTGGGCAGCATTGTAAGGGAATATAGCGAGCTTACTTCATTACGTTATGCCTCCGAAGCGTTATTGCAGGTTTGATTTTTATAATGGTGCGTATAGGAAAAGCAACGGAGAGATTCTCCTGATGGGGATGAAAGTATGCAAAAAATCCCCGATGGTGCGAACCATCGGGGATTTTTTCCAGTAGTTTTTTTTGCGTGAGTCCGTTTCCGGAGAGTTATCTCTTTGAGAACTGAGGTGCGCGACGTGCGGCTTTGAGGCCGTACTTCTTTCTTTCCTTCATACGAGGGTCTCTCGAGAGGAAGCCTGCCTTCTTGAGAAGTGTACGGTAAGAATCATCGGCGAGAAGGAGCGCACGGGAAACGCCGTGACGGATCGCGCCTGCCTGGCCGGAGATACCGCCGCCCTTCACGTTGGCGACGATGTCATACTTGCCGACGGTGTTGGTTACGCCAAACGGCTGGTTGATAACGAGCTTGAGGGTTTCCAGACCAAAATAATCGTCGATGTCACGACCATTGATGGTGATCTTGCCGGAACCGGGATACAGACGAACGCGGGCGATGGAGCTCTTTCTTCTGCCGGTACCGTAGAAATAAGGCTTTGCGCTGGTGTATAACATGGTAAATCCCTATCCTTTCTTCTTACAGTTCGACTTCGCAAACAACCGGCTTCTGTGCCTGCTGCTTGTGTTCGCTGCCTGCGTATGCCTTCAGACGAGTGATTGCCTTGCGACCGATGGAGTTGTGCGGAAGCATGCCCTTTACAGCAAGCTCCATTGCAAATTCCGGACGGGTAGCCATCAGCTTGCGGTAGCTGGTTTCCTTCAGGCCGCCGATGTAGCCGGAGTGGGTGCGGTAGAATTTCTGGTCGAGCTTCTTACCGGTGAGAACTGCCTTGTCGCAGTTGATGATAACAACGTATTCGCCACAGTCAACGTGGGGCGTGAATTCGGGACGATGCTTGCCCCGGAGAATATTGGCGGCAGTAACGGCTGTCTTGCCAAGCGGTTTGCCGGCTGCGTCAATGATATACCAACCGCGTTCAACGGTTTCCGGTTTTGCCATGTATGTGGACATTGCGTGATTCCTCCGAATAAACATATTTGAATCCTGTGCGGCACAAAAGCACCCCGCGGATTCCGAACGGTGTTATTATACCACGAAGCAGACCCTATGTCAATAGTTTTTCTTGAAAAAATCCGATTATTTCGATTTGGCTATAGAAAAGCTCCCGTTTTCTCGCGGATTCTCCTTGTTTTACCTACCGGCGGCGTGTTTCCATCTCTTTGACGGAGAACGATCAAAACGCGCGGCACAGCTCTGTACGTGCGAAAATATTGCATCTAAGGAAACGTTGATGTAAGGACTATTTATTCAGCGCATTCTTTAGGAAGCCTCTGATGCAAGGTGCTTTTTACGAAAAAAGCCTCTATATTTCAGCCTTCTAGCGCAAAAATCCGATTTACTCAGAGGTTCCAAAGAAAAATTTCGTGCGGTATTTTGCAATATCTCTTTTCTTATCCGATAAAATATGGTAGAATATAGTGACAAACTGTACAGGCGGCATACAATGCCTGTGCGAAAAAACGAAAGGAGCACATTTCCCTATGGAAAAACTGTATCTTGTCCCGCAGAAGAAAATCGGCAGAATCGCGCCGGAGATCTATGGTGTCTTCACGGAGCATATCGGCGCGTGCGTGTATGACGGCATTTATTGCGGCGATGCTGCCGAGAACATCCACGGCTTCCGCAAAGCCATTATCGACGATCTGCGTGCGCTCGGTACGCCGCTTATTCGCTGGCCCGGCGGTTGCTTTGCCGAAACCTACGATTGGCGTGACGGCATCGGCCCGGTGGAGAATCGTCCCGTTCGACTGAACTGGTGGACGCCATCCGACGGCAAATATGAGCCGAACACGGTGGGCACGGATGAATTCCTCGATTTTACAGCCCTCGTTGGAGCCACGCCGTATATCGCCGCCAATCTGACCGCCACCACGCCTCGGGATATTCGGGATTGGGTCGATTATATCAATTCTCCCGCGAACACGACGACCTACGCGAAGCTGCGTGCGCAAAACGGTCACCCAGAGCCGTACAATGTGAAGCTTTGGGGAGTTGGCAACGAAAACTGGGGAGGCGGCGGCAATATGACCCCGGAATACTACGCCGGAGAGTATCGGAAATACGCAGAACTGATGGCAAATGCGTCTCCGAATCTGCTCCTTATCGGCTGCGGTGCGAATGCCGATGACTATGGCTGGACGCGAGGTGTACTTGCGGAGCTGTCCAGGAAATACGTGCGTATGGACGGTCTGGCGTTCCATTATTACTGCGGTACGGCGGGCGGAGCGGTTCACTTCACGGACGATGAGTGGCGGGATCTGGTCGCACGGGCCGGTCGGATGCAGGAACTGATCGATCGGCATTGGGCGGCGGCGGTATCCTACGGGATGGAGAACCAGGCACGCCTCTGCATCGACGAATGGGGTTGCTGGCACAACGACAAAACGGATCTCATCGCGGAGAATCACCTCTTTGAACAGCAGTCTACGATGCGCGATGCGGTGATCACGGCGCTGACGTTCAATATATTCAACAAAAACTGTGAGAAGATCCGTCTCTGCGCGGTGGCGCAGCTTGTCAACAATCTCCACGCGCTCTTTTTAGCCCACGAAGACAAATGCATCCGTACGCCGACCTACCACGTGTTCGATCTGTTCAAGGCGCACAAGGGTGCAGAGGCGATCGAGACAATCGCGCCGGAAGGCATCTCTGCATCCGCATCGATAAAGGAGGGAACTTTGACTGTGACCATGGCGAACACCACGCCCGATCGCGACATCTCTCTCTCCGTCGCCACGCTTGGCATGGATGGCGTGAAATCTGCGGAAATTGCTACCCTCGGCACCGGCGATCTCCATGCGCACAATAGCTTCGACAGCCCGGAGGCGGTAATCCCCCACCGGGAAACGCGCGCGCATTTCGACGGCGAGATCACGCTGCCCCGCGGCACCATCGCGATGGTACAGATGAATATAGAATAATGTATGAATACAAAAGCCGCCGCAGTCCTGAGTGGGATTGCGGCGGCTCTTGTATAAGGATATAAGCGGACTGCCGGTCAAAATATTCGCCTGCGATGCACATCCGTTGAATGGACTTGATGCCGATACTCTACTCCATGTCCTCGATCCGGATCTCCGCCTCCACATTGGTGCTTCCGTCATCGCGGGAGGTGCGGAGATAGTGGATGCCGTCCGTTTCTCCATGGTAGACGCGGATTGTTTCACCGAGCGGTGCTTCGTGCTGGAAGTGCAGGTGGAGAGATACAACCCGCCTACCGCGCATGTCGCCGATGAAGCCGCAGAGCATATCGGGATATTTCGTGTTGTTCATGTGTCCGTTGGAGTCGATGTCCTCGTATGCCACGGTTCGTTCGCCGACTAAGGAGAGGGGAAGCTCCGGCGGAATCTTCATGCGCGAGGGGGAATCCAACGTGAGCGGCTCTTCTGTGCCGTAGGGCAGCGCGATCTCCCCCACCCTGTGGAGCCGTTTGTCCGCCACACCGACCAGCGCCCACGACGATACCGCCTCTGCAATCAGCTCATTGCCGCGCAGGATCCGGTGGCAGCGGAGAAAAGTAGCGCCGCGCGAGGAACAGGCCCACGATTCGCCGAGGATGTGGTCATGGGAGTAAAGCGGTGCGTAGAGGGACATGCGGATCTTTGAGAGGATAAACGCGACCCCGTAACTTTCAACCAGTGCGCCGTAAGACAGTCCGTCTGTTTCCATTTGGCTGTATGCCGCATCTTGCATGAACCGAAGTACCCCAGACGCGGAGACGATGCTGTTTACGTCCATATCGTTGGCGTTTACCCGGTATTCGCCGCTGAATTTCATAGTATTGTACCTCCGAGATGGAAAAGGAAACGGGGAAAGCCAATCGGATGGATGGCATTCCCCGGAGTTGCGATTGTGCGTGTTTTTACAGTGTATTGGCGGAACCGAGCACGTCCTTGATCTTATGCTCGACCATCTTCTTGACTTCGGTTCTTGCAACAGACAGATAGGTTCTCGGGTCGAATACGTCCGGCTGGTTCGTCAGAACGCGGCGGATACCGGCGGTCATGGCGAGACGGATGTCGGAGTCGATGTTGATCTTGCAGACGGACAGACGGGCTGCCTGACGAAGTTCTTCCTCCGGGATGCCGATGGCGTCCGGAAGTTTGCCGCCGAGAGAGTTGATCTCACGTACGTATTCCTGCGGAACGGAGGACGCACCGTGGAGTACGATCGGGAATCCGGGCAGACGCTTGCCGACTTCTTCAAGAATGTCAAAACGCAGCGGCGGCGGAACGAGAACGCCGTCTGCATTGCGGGTGCACTGCTCCGGTTTGAACTTGTATGCGCCGTGGCTCGTGCCGATGGCGATGGCGAGAGAATCTACGCCGGTTTTGGTAACGAATTCTTCCACTTCATCCGGACGGGTGTAGGAGGAATCTGCTGCGGATACCTTTACGTCGTCCTCTACGCCTGCGAGTCTGCCAAGCTCACCTTCGACAACGACGCCTCTTTCGTGCGCGTATTCCACGACCTTGCGAGTCAGGGCGATATTGTCCTCAAACGTGTGGTGGGAACCGTCGATCATAACAGAGGTAAAACCGCCGTCGATGCACGCCTTGCAAATATCAAAATCCGCGCCGTGGTCGAGGTGGAGCGCAAGATCAATGTCCGCGTCCTTGATTGCAGCCTGCGCCAGTGCCATCAGATATTCCTGCTTTGCGTACTTGCGCGCACCTGCGGATACCTGTAAAATGACGGGAGAACGAAGCTCTCCAGCTGCTTCCGTGATCGCCTGAACGATCTCCATGTTGTTGATGTTGAATGCACCGATTGCGTAACCGCCGGCATAGGCCTTGCGGAACATTTCGGTTGTGGTAACAAGTGCCATACGAAAATTCTCCTTTAGTGTATCATCCTGCGGGATTGCACCGCACATCTTCTAACGGTGTAATTATACCCGTTTTCACGTCAAAAAGCAAGTGCAAAATGTGAATTTCCGGACGTATTTCACGATTTTCTGAGATTTCACAGGATGATGCACAAAAATTAACGGAATAGTTACAATTAAATTTTCTGTAACTTTTCGAAAACGAAAATGTAAATTCGCGGGAAATCCTCTTGATTTTCGGGAATGTTGTTGACTTCGCTGGGATTTCGTGATAAAATTGTACACTGAACGAAATTGCTCTCTTTGCTGATCTGCGCCTTTTTCGTAGTGCAGATTTCACAAACAGGGGACTTTCGGGGAAGCGATTATAAGCGATTGTATCTCCCGTTTCCCCTCGTCTCCCCGCAGATAGGGCAGTAACCCAGTAGAATGGAGTGAAAGCAAATGGTCAGACCGCAAAAAGTCGGGAAAAACATACGCATGAGTTTTTCCAAGATCGATGAAGTGCTGGAGATGCCGAACCTCATCGAGGTACAGAAGTCATCGTTCCAGTGGTTTCTGGATAAGGGACTGATGGAGGTGCTGCAGGATGTATCTCCGATCACGGACTACTCCGGCAACCTGTTCATCGATTTTGTAGGATATTCTCTCGATTCCAAGCCGAAATATCCGGTAGAGGAGTGTAAGGAACGCGACGTAAACTATGCCGCTCCGCTGAAGGTCGATGTGCGCCTTTCCAATAAGCTCACAGGCGAGGTCAAGCAGTCCTCGATCTTCATGGGCGATTTCCCGCTTATGACGGACAAAGGCACGTTCGTCATCAACGGCGCAGAACGTGTCATTGTCTCCCAGCTCGTCCGTTCGCCCGGTATTTACTACGAGTCCGCTGTCGATAAAACCGGTAAGCGCACCTACGCCTGCACCGTCATCCCGTATCGCGGCGCATGGCTTGAATACGAGACCGACGCCAACGATGTGTTCTACGTCCGCATCGATAAGAACCGCAAGATCCCCGTCACCATCCTCATTCGTGCGCTCGGCATCGAAACGCCCAAGGAGATTGAGGAGGTGTTTGGCAAGGAACCCAAACTCACCGCGACCCTGGAGAAAGATATCTGCGAACGTGAGGCGATCGACAATAAGACCTCCATCCGTGACGAGGCTCTAAAGGAAATCTATAAGAAGCTCCGCCCCGGCGAACCTGCCATCGTGGAATCTGCCGAGATCCTCATGAACAGCCTCTTCTTCGATCCCAAACGGTATGACCTCTATGCTGTTGGTCGCCACAAGTTTGATAAGAAGCTCTCTCTCGGCAATCGTATCGCCGGCAGAACGCTCTCCCGACCGGTCATCAATCCGATTACCGGCGAGCTTCTGTTTGAGGATGGCGTGACCCTTTCTACGGAAGACGCGCTCGCGATCGACCATGCCGGCGTATCCGAGGTCTATCTTGTTCGTGATGAGAACGCTGAACATGACGAAGAAAACGAAATCAAGGTATTCTCCAACGGCACCGTTGAGCCGGAATATATTATAGGCTTCCCGCTGACCGATTGCGGCGTGGTAGAAAAGTGTCGTCTGGACGTGCTTCAGGACATCCTTGCCGAGGCGGGTGGAGATGTAGAAGAGATCAAGGAGATCGCAAAGCGGCGTATCGGCGATCTTTGTCCGAAGCATATCACCCGTGAGGATATCCTAGCTTCTATCAACTACCTGCTTACCCTTTCCCATGATGTCGGCGTCGTGGATGATATCGACCACCTGGGTAACCGCCGTCTCCGCAGCGTAGGCGAACTATTGCAGAATCAGCTCCGCATCGGCTTTGCCCGAATGGACAAGATCATCAAGGAGCGTATGAATATTCAGGACAACGAGGCTCTCTCCCCCCAGACGCTCATCAATATCCGCCCTGTTGTCACCGCCATCCGTGAATTTTTCGGCTCTTCTCCGCTGTCCCAGTTCATGGATCAGAATAACCCTCTTGCCGAGCTGACGCATAAACGCCGTCTGTCCGCGCTGGGACCCGGCGGTCTGTCCCGTGACCGCGCTTCCTTCGAGGTCCGCGACGTACATTATACCCACTACGGCAGAATGTGTCCGATTGAGACACCGGAAGGTCCGAACATCGGTCTGATTTCCTACCTCGCGACTTACGCGAAAATTTCCAAGTACGGTTTTATCGAGGCTCCCTACCGCAAGGTGGTTCACGAAACGCTCGAGGATGGCACCGTTCGCCATAAAGTCACCGATGAAGTCGAATATATGACTGCGGACATCGAGGATAATTACATTGTCGCACAGGCAAACGAGCCGCTGGATGACAATATGTGCTTTGTCAATAAGAAGGTTACGGGCCGCCATAAGACAGAAATTCTCGAAATCGATCCCGCGCGCGTCGATTATATGGACGTGTCCCCGAAAATGGTCGTGTCCGTTGCTACCGCTATGATCCCGTTCCTTGAAAACGACGACAACTCCCGTGCGCTCATGGGTTCCAACATGCAGAAGCAGGCAGTTCCGCTCATGGTCACGGATTCCCCCATCGTCGGCACCGGTATGGAATATAAAGCGGCAATCGACTCCGGCGTAGTCGTCGTGTGCGAGCATGGCGGCTGGGCAGAGACGGTCACAGCGGATGAGATCGTGGTGCATTGCGACGACGGCAGCAAGGATACCTATCACTTAATCAAATTCAAACGTTCCAACCAGGGTACCTGCGTCAACCAAAGACCGATCGTCTCCCAGGGCGAACGCGTGGAAGCCGGTCAGATCATTGCCGATGGTCCCGCAACCAGCCAGGGCGAGGTCGCACTCGGCAAGAACGCTCTCATTGGTTTTATGACGTGGGAAGGCTATAACTACGAGGACGCGGTTCTTCTGAATGAACGGCTTGTTCGCGATGATGTATATACCTCCATCCATATCGAAGAGTACTCCCATGAGGCGAGAGACACCAAGCTCGGTCCGGAAGAGATTACCCGCGAGATCCCGAATGTCGGCGAGGACGCGCTGAAGGATCTGAACCAGGACGGTATCATCAAAAAGGGTACCGAGGTTCGCGCCGGCGATATTCTCGTCGGTAAGGTGACTCCGAAAGGCGAAACGGAGTTGACCGCGGAAGAAAGACTTCTGCGTGCCATTTTCGGAGAAAAAGCAAGAGAGGTGCGTGACACCTCCCTCCGTGTACCGCACGGCGAACAGGGCATCATTGTGGATGTCAAGGTGTTCTCACGGGAAGCCGGAGACGAACTGCCGCCGGGAGTCAATAAGTCCGTGCGCGTCTATATCGCTCAGAAGCGTAAGATTTCCGTCGGCGATAAGATGGCAGGCCGTCACGGCAATAAAGGTGTCGTGTCCCGCATTCTCCCGCCGGAAGATATGCCGTTCTTGCCCGACGGTACGCCGCTGGACATCGTGCTGAATCCGCTGGGTGTGCCTTCCCGTATGAATATCGGGCAGGTGCTGGAGGTGCATCTCGGCATCGCCGCTCGGAAGCTCGGCTGGAAGATCATGACACCGGTATTCGACGGTGCATCCGAGAGCGACATTACCGAATGCATGACCATGGCGAATATGGATCGCGATGTCCTGCCGAACGAAAATACCAACGGTAAGAAGCTCTTTGAGGAAACCTTCGACCGCGCGGGCGGCAGAGTTCTCCGCCCTCTGTCTCAGGAAGAGTCAGACAACGCGGAATATAAGGAAGAGTTGCGCAAACAGGGCAAGCTCAAAATCGTGGACGGCAAAACGATCCTCTATGACGGCAGAACCGGCGTTCCATTTGATAACCCGGTCACGGTAGGCATCATGTACTACCTCAAGCTCCACCACCTCGTGGACGATAAGATCCACGCGCGTTCCACCGGTCCGTACTCTCTCGTCACCCAGCAGCCGCTCGGTGGTAAAGCGCAGTTCGGCGGTCAGCGTTTCGGCGAAATGGAGGTTTGGGCGCTGGAGGCTTACGGTGCGGCGTACACGCTGCAGGAGATCCTGACCGTCAAGTCCGACGATACCATCGGACGCGTCAAGACCTATGAGGCGATCGTTAAGGGACAGAATATCCCGACACCGGGTGTGCCGGAATCCTTCAAAGTGCTTGTGAAGGAGCTGCAGGCTCTCGGACTTGATCTGCGCGTGCTGGATGCCGCCGGAGAGGAGATTGAACTTGCCAAGCTGGGCGAAGAGGATATGGAGGCTCCGAACATTGTCTCCGATGAAAACGAGGTTACAGAGGACGATGTGGGATCCACGGTGGAGACGGATGATCTCTACGATTCCTACACCGATGAAAATCCCGATGACGAGCTGATGGAGCCGGATGACGACGCACTGTTCGCGCAGGAAAAGAACGGCGGCTTTGACGACTACGGTCTGGACGATGAGTTCTGATCCGCACCCGACACGCCGCTCGCCGTCACCGTACGGCAATCGTGACACGATGACGGCGGGCCGATCCACATTTATATATAGAAGGTATACTGCTGATGGAACGCAATGTGTTTGATTCAATAAAGATCGGTCTGGCTTCCCCCGAAATGATCCGTTCCTGGTCGTTCGGGGAAGTGAAGAAGCCGGAAACCATCAACTATCGCACCCTGAAGGCGGAACGTGACGGGCTTTTCTGCGAGCGTATTTTCGGTCCTACCAAGGACTGGGAATGCCTTTGCGGAAAGTATAAGCGGATCCGTCATAAGGGAAAAATCTGCGAAAAATGCGGCGTGCAGGTCACGCAGAAGAAGGTGCGCCGCGAACGGATGGGTCATATCGAGCTGGCGGCTCCGGTGTCCCACATCTGGTATTTCCGTGCCATCCCGTCCCGCATGGGACTTCTGCTTGATATCTCTCCGCGACTGCTTGAAAAGGTTCTCTATTTCGCGTCCTATATCGTAATCGATCCGGGCGAAACCCCGCTTGCCAAATACCAGCTCCTCAAGGAATCCGAATACCGCGCCGCTTATGAACGGTACGAGAACGATTTCCGCGTGGGCATGGGCGCGCAGGCGATCCAGGAGCTGCTTGCAGAGCTGGATATCGAAAAACTTTCCGAACAGCTCAAGGAAGAACTTGAAAATGCCTCCGGGCAGAAGAAGATCCGCATTGTCAAGCGGCTGGAGGTCGTGGAAGCATTCCGCAAATCCGGCAATAAGCCCGAATGGATGATCATGAACATCATCCCGGTTATTCCGCCGGACATCCGTCCGATGGTGCAGCTCGACGGCGGCAGATTCGCGGCGTCCGACATGAACGATCTCTATCGCCGCGTCATCAATAGAAACAACCGTCTGAAACGGCTCACCGAGCTGCACGCGCCGGACATCATCATCCGGAACGAAAAGCGTATGCTTCAGGAAGCTGTAGACGCACTCATCGATAACGGCAGACGAGGCAAGCCGGTTACCGGTCCGTCCAATCGTCCGCTCAAATCGCTCTCCGAAATGCTTCGCGGTAAGCAGGGACGCTTCCGTCAGAACCTGCTTGGTAAGCGTGTCGACTATTCTGGCCGTTCCGTTATCGTCGTTGGTCCGGATCTGAAGATCTACCAGTGCGGTCTTCCGAAGGAAATGGCTCTGGAACTGTTCAAACCCTTTGTTATGAAGCGGCTTGTCGAAACCGGAAAGGCGTCCAATATAAAGGAAGCGAAAAAGAAGGTCGAAAAAGTCAACCCGGACGTATGGGATGCGCTTGAAAACGTGATCAAAGGGCATCCGGTTCTCCTGAACCGTGCGCCGACCCTGCACCGACTGTCCATTCAGGCATTCGAGCCGGTTCTTGTTGAGGGAAAAGCAATCAAGCTTCATCCGCTCGTGTGTAAGGCATTCAACGCAGACTTTGACGGCGACCAGATGCCGGTTCACGTGCCGCTGACTTCCGAGGCGCAGGCGGAAGCCCGGTTCCTCATGCTCTCCGCGAACAACCTCTTAAAGCCCGTGGACGGTCATACAATTACTGTTCCGTCGCAGGATATGGTTCTTGGCTCCTTCTACCTCACGATCGACAAGGCGGGCGAGCCCGGCGAGGGTAAGGTGTTCCGCGATTTCGATGAGGCAATGATGGCATACGAGAACGGACTGCTTGGTCTGCATGCTCCGATCAAGGTGCGCGTGGAAAAGGAAATTGACGGCGTGACACAGTCCCGGATCATCGATGCTACGCTCGGTCGGCTTATCTTCAACAATCCGATTCCGCAGGATCTTGGCTATGTGGATAGAACCGATCCTGATAAGGCGTTCGATCTCGAAATTATGTTTACGTGCGGCTCCAAGGAACTGTCCAACATGATCGACCGCTGCATCAAGAACCATGGTTTTGCAACAACTGCTGCCATGCTCGACAACATCAAAGCGATGGGCTATAAATATTCCACCCGCGCCTCCATCTCCATCTCCGTTGCCGACATGATCATCCCGAAGGAAAAATATTCCCTGGTCGCCGCCGCCGAGAAGAAGGTGGACAACATCGCGCGTCACTTCCACAGAGGTGAGCTGACCGAGGAAGAACGGTACAACAACGTCATTGAAATCTGGGAACAGACAACCAAGGACGTCGTCGCAGCGCTGCAGGCAAACTTCGACCGCTACAACTCCATCAAGATGATGTCCGACTCCGGTGCCCGTGGTTCCATGACACAGATGCGTCAGCTTGCCGGTATTCGTGGCCTGATGTTCGCGACCAACGGTAAAACGATGGAACTGCCGATCAAGTCGAACTTCCGCGAAGGATTGAATATCCTTGAATACTTCATGGCGGCGCGCGGTGCGCGGAAATCCCTGTCCGATACAGCTCTGAAAACCGCCGACTCTGGGTATTTGACCAGACGACTCGTCGATGTGGCGCAGGATGTGATCATCCGCGAGGAGGACTGCGGCTCCACGCACGGCATTTGGGTTTCCGATATCAAGGAGGGCAATGACGTCATTGAAGGGCTGAAGGATCGTCTCATCGGTCGTTATGTCATCGGCGACGTAGTGCATCCGGAAACGGGCGAAATCATCGTCGAGGACAATCATCCCGTTACAGAGGAGCAGGCAATCGCCATCGTCCGTGCCGGGATCACAGAAGTGCAGATCCGTACCGTACTCCAGTGCCATTCCCACTACGGCGTGTGCGCCCACTGCTACGGCTACGACCTTGCCAACGATAAGCCCGTCAACGTCGGTGAATCCGTCGGTATCATCGCCGCGCAGTCTATTGGTGAGCCGGGTACCCAGCTTACGATGCGTACTTTCCATACCGGCGGCGTTGCAGCAGCCAATATCACCCAGGGTCTGCCGCGTGTGGAGGAACTGTTTGAAGCCCGTAAGCCGAAAAAGACGGCGATTGTCGCAGAATGTGCCGGCACGGTCGCGATCACGGACGTGAAGAAGATTCACAATGTCACGATCACTCCGGACGATCCGTCGCTGGAGAAGATCGAGTACCAGATCCCGTTCGGCGTGCGTATCGTCGTGGAAGAGGGACAGCACGTCAATCCCGGTAAGGAACTGACGGAGGGCGATAAGAACCCCGCCGACATTCTCCGCATCAACGGCATCGACGCGGTGTACAATTATATCATCCTCGAGGTACAGAAGGTCTACCGTTCGCAGTCCATCAACATCAACGACAAGCATATTGAAGTTATTGCCCGCCAGATGACGAGAAAAATTCGCGTTGTCGATCAGGGCAGCACGCCGCTTCTTTCCGGTTCGATGGTCAACATCGGCGAATTCATGTACGAAAACGAGGAGATCCAGAAACGGATTGACGAAGGCGAACGCGATCTCATGCTGGCAACAGGCGAGTCTGTCCTGCTCGGTATCACGAAAGCGTCCCTTCAGACTGAATCCTTCCTCTCCGCTGCATCCTTCCAGGAAACCACAAAGGTTCTCACCGAAGCGGCAATCAAGGGTAAGGTTGACCACCTCCTTGCGCTGAAAGAGAACGTCATCATTGGTAAACTAATTCCTGCAGGTACCGGTATGCAGTGCTACCGTGATGTAGAGGTCGAGCATACAGTAGAGCCGGAATCTCCGTTCTTGGATCTCGATATGGATCTGGACGACGACTACCCAGACTATGACGACGACGATGCCGATCTCGACGCCGATCTGGATGAATCCCCGGAGGAAGCCGCAGAGGACGCTGCTATCGACGCCGATCTCGATGCGGAAGCCAAGGCGGAGGAAACCGATGACGATGAGATCCCGGAAGAGGATGACAAAACGGCAGCGGAAGTCGCTGGGGAATCCGAAGCCGACGTATAAGATACCGCGGCGGATGCACCAAGCGAATACACACACGATGCAAACAGAACAAAAGTCTACATTATTATAATAGGCGCGCGGGCGGCATTTCTCTGGCTTGAAGGGAATTGCCGCCCGTACTTTTACTGGAAAGTATGTGAGGAAAAATTTGAGTCGCTCACAGATCGAAAAAGTGCAGGAAGCGTGGCGAATACCGTACATCAAAAAATAATCCATAAAATCAGGAAATAATCTGTATAAAACATGTGCATTTGGGAGAATATGCGTAAAGATAGATAAACGTCTTGACAAATCGGATCACTTTTGATATAATCAAGTGTACGCATTAGGGGTAGTCTGTCTATTCCTGTCGCGTCAGCCGGATTCGGGTTTCATCTCGCCTGTATCCGCGCAGCAAAAAACCATTGTTTATTACGCAAAGAAGGAGGAAAAACAATGCCGACATTTAACCAGCTCGTAAAGCAGGGCAGAACCGATAAGGTCTACAAGTCCAAGGCTCCCGTTCTCCAGCAGTGCTACAACTCTCTGAAGAAGGCGAACACCGATCAGCACGCACCGCAGAAGCGCGGCGTATGCACAAAGGTTGAAACGCGTACCCCGAAGAAGCCGAACTCCGCTATCCGTAAGATCGCCAAGGTTCGTCTCACCAACGGTATGGAAGCTCTGTGCTACATTCCCGGTATCGGTCATAACCTGCAGGAACACTCCGTGGTGCTCATCCGCGGCGGTCGTGTACGTGACCTGCCTGGTGTGCGTTACCACATCATTCGCGGAACGCTCGATACGCAGGGCGTTGCCAACCGTAAACAGTCCCGCTCCAAGTACGGTGCAAAGAGACCGAAGAAATAATTCGCTCATCGCACCCACCTCGTTTGTGTGTACCCATAGTCGTAACCTTTATGCGTAATAAATGTTCCGAGTCTGGTCCGCACTTACGGAAGATTTCTTTCGAGTACCTGTGATATCATAATTTTCATGAAGGAGGGAAGAACAGTGTCTAGAAGAGGTCAGATTTCAAAAAGAGATGTTTTACCGGACCCCCTGTACAACTCCAAGCTCGTTACCAAGCTGGTGAACAATATCATGTACGATGGCAAAAAAGGCGTCGCGCAGAAGATTGTTTATGATGCATTCGGCATCATTGAAACCAAGCTCGGCCAGAACCCGCTGGAAGTATTCACGGAAGCCCTTGAAAACATTATGCCCGTTCTGGAAGTGAAAGCGCGCCGTGTAGGTGGCTCCAACTACCAGGTTCCTATGGAAGTCCGTCCCGAGAGACGTCAGACCCTCGGTCTGCGTTGGCTCGTTGCCTTCTCGCGCACCAGAGGCGAAAAGACCATGGCTGACCGCTTAGCAGCGGAAATCATGGACGCCAAGAACAGCACCGGCGGCGCGTTCAAGAAGAAGGAAGAGACGCATAGAATGGCGGAAGCCAACAAGGCATTCGCACACTTCCGGTATTGAGGATAGGCTGGACAACGGTGTTTTTGCTGATGAAATGCCCGCAGATGTGGGATTTCATGTAAAACAGCCGCTTTCAGCTATTTCCGATTCGGTCTGCCACCCGAAAATATCGGATATTCATTGCAATCGCACAATTTTTCATAAACAACCTACTTTGGAACGGTCCACTGCCAGGATCGTTCATTCCACTCGCCCCTATTCGTAAAGGAGAATGAATACAATATGCCAAGGGATTATTCGCTTGAGCGTACCCGGAACATCGGTATCATGGCGCACATCGATGCCGGTAAGACGACCACCACGGAGCGCATTCTGTTCTACACCGGAAAGACCCATAAGATCGGCGAAACCCACGAGGGTTCCGCGACTATGGACTGGATGGAACAGGAACAGGAGAGAGGCATCACGATTACCTCTGCGGCTACAACCTGCTTCTGGAAGAATACCCGTATCAACATCATCGACACCCCCGGCCACGTTGACTTTACAGTTGAAGTAGAACGTTCTCTCCGTGTTCTCGATGGCTCTGTTACCGTATTCTGTGCAAAAGGCGGCGTTGAACCGCAGTCTGAAACCGTTTGGAGACAGGCTACCAAGTACAATGTTCCGCGTATGGCTTACGTCAACAAGATGGACATCATGGGTGCAAACTTCTATCATGTTGTTGATATGATGAAGGAACGCCTCAAAGCCAACGCTGTTCCGATTCAGCTTCCTATCGGGGCTGAGGAAACCTTCCGTGGGATCATTGATCTGATCAACATGGAAGCCGATATTTATTACGACGAACTCGGCAAGGATATGCGCGTAGAACCCATTCCGGAAGATATGCGTGGAAAGGCCGAGGAATATCATGCAGCCATGCTCGAATCCCTCGCGGAATCCGATGAGGAATTTTTCGAGAAGTATATCGAGGGTGAGGAATTCACCATCGATGACATCAAGGCTGCGATCCGTCGTGCCACCATCGCAAACAAATTTGTTCCTGTGATCTGCGGTACATCGTATAAGAATAAGGGCGTTCAGAAGCTCCTCGACGCGATCGTGGACTATATGCCCGCTCCGACCGACATCCCGCCGATCAAGGGTATCAATCCCGTGACCGAGGAAGAAGAGGTTCGCCATTCCTCCGATGATGAACCCTTCGCGGCTCTGGCATTCAAGATCATGACCGACCCCTATGTCGGAAAGCTCTGCTTCTTCCGCGTATATTCCGGTATGATCCAGACCGGTCAGACCGCTTATAACCCCACCAAACGCGCAAGAGAACGTTTCGGACGAATCCTGCAGATGCACGCCAACGATCGTAAGGACATTGACACCTGCTACTCCGGTGATATTGCCGCAGTTGTTTCCGTCAAGAACACCACGACAGGCGACACCTTCTGCGACGAAAAATACCCGATCGTCCTCGAATCCATGGAATTCCCGGAACCCGTTATCCGCGTCGCCATTGAGCCGAAAACCAAGGCGGGTGAAGAGAAGATGGGTATCGCCCTCTCCAAGCTGGCTGAGGAGGATCCTACCTTCCGCACCTATACCGATGAGGATACCGGTCAGACCATCATCGCCGGCATGGGTGAACTCCATCTGGAAATCATCGTTGACCGTCTGCTCCGTGAATTCAAAGTGGAAGCGAATGTGGGTCGTCCCCAGGTCGCTTATAAAGAAACCATCCGTCGTTCCGCTGAATCCGATCTCAAATACGCCCGCCAGTCCGGTGGTAAAGGTCAGTACGGTCACGTCAAGATTCGTATCGAACCCAATGAACCCGGCGCAGGCTTTGTATTCGAGAATACCGTCGTCGGCGGCGCGATCCCGAAGGAATATATTCCTGCGGTACAGGCTGGTATCGAAAGCGCGATGCAGAACGGTGTTCTTGCCGGCTACAACGTCGTGGACGTGAAGGTCAACCTGTACGATGGTTCCTATCACGAGGTAGACTCCTCCGAAATGGCATTCAAGATCGCCGGTTCTATGGCGTTCAAGGATGCTATGCAGAAGGCAGATCCTGTCCTCACCGAGCCGATCATGAAGGTCGTTGTCGTCATCCCGGAGGAATACATGGGTGACGTTATCGGCGACATCAACCAGAGACGCGGTCAGATCCAGTCCATGGAAAACGTTTTCGGCGCATTCCAGGTCACTGCCTACATTCCGCTGTCAGAAATGTTCGGTTATGCAACTGTTCTTCGTTCCCGTTCCCAGGGTCGTGGTACCTACTCCATGGAGCCAGATCACTTCGCCGAGGTTCCGAAGAGCGTTCACGAAAGCATCATCAAGGCGCGCAACGCAAAGTAATGGCACAGGCGTGGACACAGATCAGGTATTATTTGCCTGTCTGTGTGGCCACCTGCAGTTCTTTGCCTGCATGATCCTATTTTTGAGATACCCTATGTGCTATGCGTGTTCGCCAAAATCGGATACGTGTAACAAACAATCGTATTTCCAAACCACCAAAAATAATTTATTTCAGGAGGCTTTCCAAAATGGCAAAGGAAAAATTTGAACGGACAAAACCCCATGTCAACATTGGTACCATCGGTCACGTTGACCACGGTAAGACCACTCTGA
>CAVIKO010000015.1:0-45916 GCA_963643035.1 bacterium | reverse complement strand
GCAAACCATTGATTTTACTGACTTTGTGGGAGTATCGTTATCCCACCCTAATATTTGAAAGACCTGGTTTCCAGCGGATGATGGAGGATGTGAACGCAGGACGGATCAACTGCATCATCACCAAAGACCTCAGCCGCTTTGGCAGAGAGCACGTGATGATGGACTACTATCTTGAGTTTGTCTTTCCCGAAAACCATGTCCGTTACATCGCTGTGGCAGAAAATGAGGATACGGAAAAAGGCTTGTCCGATTTCGTGCCTTTCAAGAACCTCTTTAATGAATGGTACGCTAAGGACACAAGCAGAAAAGTCAAGACCGCACTGCATGCCAAGTTTGCCGCAGGGCAAAAAATCTGTACGTATGCGCCGCTTGGATACAAAAAGCACCCTGAGCTGCGGAACAAACTGATTATCGACGAGGAGACCCGGTGGATCGTCGAAAAAATCTTTGACCTTGCAGCCCACGGTGCAGGAGCCGCGAAAATCACCAAGATACTAACGTATGAAAAAGTTCCTACGGCTAGCTGGCTGAACTATCAACGGTACGGAACATTCGCCCATATCTACGCGGAAGCCCCTGCGGATAAGGCATACGCATGGACGATTGCGCAGATAAAATGTATGCTCAAGGATGAAACTTACATCGGAAACAGCATTCACAACAGGCAAACGAATATCTCCTACAAGAACAAGAAAAAGATTCGTAAGCCCAAAGAGGAATGGTTCCGTGTGGAGAACACCCACGAGGGGATTATCCCCAAGGAGGTGTTTGAGCAAGTCCAGGAACAAATCGCTCACCGACGCCGACAGATGAAAGACGCCACCACACAGATTTTCGCGGGGCTTCTACAGTGCGCTGATTGTGGTTGGAGAATGAGCTTTGGTACGAATAAGCAGAACAAGAATCCTTTCAGCTATTTCAATTGTACCCAGTACCGGCAGTGGGGGAAGGATGGCGCAGCATGCACCTCCCACTACATCCGATATGACAGGCTGTATGAGTATGTCTTGAACCGTCTCCAATACTGGTCTGAGCAAGTCGAACTTGGTGAGGACATACTACTGAAACGTCTTGTGAACGCCGGAGACAGGGAGCGTGTCAGTTGTCAGAAAAAGCAGACCGCTGAGCTAAGCAAGTCGGAAAAGCGGAAAGCAGAAGTAGACAGGTTGTTTACGAAGATGTACGAGGACTGGTCATCCGGCCGGATAACAGAGTACAACTTCCGCATGCTTTCCCAAAAGTATCAGGAGGAACAGACAGAGCTGGATGGTAGAATCGCGCAGCTGAAGGCGAGTCTTGCACAAGTCAAACAGAGCGAATCAGACGCGGAAAAGTGGATAGAGCTCATCAAAAAGTATGCGCATCCCACAGAACTGACTGCGGAACTTCTGAATACGCTGATTGAGAAGATTGTTATTCACGAGCCAAAGACGGATGAAAACGGCGAAAGAACGCAGAAAATCGAAATCTACTACCGCTTTATCGGAATTATAGAGTAACCATAGTGTTGCTTATACTAAGGGAATCCGCGTCCTCCCAGCCGGAGATCGCCCGCCGCAGTACAGCCTGCGTCTCCATTTCCCGTCCGGCAAGGCGGGAGAGCATCGCGGAATAATACGTGAATTCGCCGCCCATATTCCACATGCCGCTGTTGTTGAGCTTTGAGATCGCCGCGATCACATTGCCCGATTCCTCTTTTTTACCCAGACGTGCGAGAGCCTCCGCTTCATAGTAGCGATACGGCACGGTTACGCTCTCGTTCCAGAAGCCGGCGTGCAGATTTTCGGGGATCTGCAGCGCAGCGCGGAACGATGCCAGAGCGGCTTCCATGTCTCCGGCGGCAAGCGCACGTCTGCCCTTTGCAAACTGTGCGAACATATATGTCTCCGCAATTACAAATTCACCGCCCTCGCCGGGGGTAAATTCGTGGGACAGCATCACTGCAATGGCGTGGTCGTATGCTCCGGCTGCGTTGTAGGCTTTCGCAAGCTCCAGGTGCAGGTCGTCCGAGATACAGTTCTCCGGCATATGCGCTTTGATGTACGCCGCGCGCTCCGCGGCGGGTACGCCGACGGATGCCATAACGAAGCTGATCTCGTTGAGAAGCTGATCGTCGTCGGGATGGAGGGATACCGCCTTTTCGAGATACGGCAGTGCGTCCGATTTCCGGTCGAGGTGGCTGTAGTACGCCATGGCAAGATTCCGGTAGGGAATGTAGAATTCCGGCAGGACCTCAGTCGCTTCCTTCCACAACTCCGCCGTTTTTTCGTACTGTCTCTTTCCATATAGGACGCAGCCGAGAAGGTATCGTGCCACACCGTCCTGCGCATCTGCCTCACACGCACGGCGGAGTATGTTGATTTCAAATAACCGATTCGGGAATACGCGCACGATGGGCATGGAGCGCGCCTTGTCCCGGCATTGGGCGGTTTCCGTGCTGTGGCCCAGCTGTTCATGGCAGTCGGCAAGGGTGTAATACGCCATCGCGGACAGCCGTTCCTCTCCCAACGCGGACACAAGCATCCGGAACAGAACAGTCACCTCGTCTACCATACCTGCTTCCAACAGTTCTCCGGCGATATCGAGGGCGGTTTCGGCAGGATCGGAGTGAAGACGGTCGCAAAATTCTGTCTCAGATTCCATGCCGCAGCGGGTGAGAAGAAAATGTGCCGTGTGGTGGAGCGGACAATCCTGCACTACTGCACGGAGTCTGCCAACGGCATCGTCTACTCTGCCAAGCCGATAGGCCGCGATTGCCGCAAGAACGCCCGCATACGGATGGCGTACCTCCACATCGAGAGCGGACTGCGCGTCCCGAAGCATATCGGACCATCTGCCAAACCGTCCTGCAATGGCGGCGGCATGGGCATAGGACTGTGCGGCGACGTTGCGGGACCAGGCAACCTTACGGAAAGCGTCATATGCCTTGCGGAATTCTTCCTTATATAGATAGGCAAGACCTGTGAGGTAGTTTGCCGTTCCGTCCATGGGATTCTGGTTGTAGCGGTCGGAGATGGCGCGCGCCCGGTCGAGATAGGAGAGTGCAGCATCGTACTCCCCGTTTCGCAGCGTATACTCTCCCATTGCGATAAGGGAGGGCAGATGCTCCGGATCGAGGGTCAGCGCGTGCCGATAATATGCGTCCGGTTTCCATGAGGGATCGCGGTACTGGTCGATGTGCATTCCGGTCAGATAGTTGTCCTGCGCCGTTTTCAGGCGCTCCGGGGTGGGAATGCCGGGATTGTCGCGCGGAATGTGGATAAAGTCGGGCGTGATCTCATGGTAGTGTAAGAGCGTTTTTTCGCCCTCTAATATCTCCACGGTGTATTTTTTGTCGGACAGCGGAACGAAATAGGATATTTCCGCACACGGGGACAGGGTAAAACTCTCCTCCAACACCTGTGTTGCGCCGTCGAATACGCGGATCGTTCCGTTCTCCACCGTGTGGGTCACGTTCAGGCGCACCAGACTGTCCGCGCCGTTTTTCTCTACAGCGACGGCGCAATCGAGGGTGGCGGCGGTCACATAACGCACCCCGCGGAGCGGATACCAAAACTGTGAGAAGCACTTCGTCTCATACGGCATGAGCCACGTGAAATCCGGCTGATCGTCCGTGTAGGAGCCTGCCATCAATTCGGCGTAGGGACCGTCGGAATCGGTGAGGGATGCTTCCCAGTTGTCGGCGTTCGCACCGTAGCCCCATGTGAACATCTTCTTGCCGGGCGAGACATGGTGATCCGCGATGTGCATGGTGCCGCATTCCTTTTCGTAGTCGTAGCCGCCGAAAAAGTCAAATTCCGACGGAGCTGCGAAATAGGAGCTTGCCGTGCGCGTGTTCTTGTGCCAGCTGATGTCTGTCGGCTTATCAAACCGTTCGGCTCCGTATTGTCCCTCGGCAATCGGGAAGGTGGTGTGGCTCCGGTCGTAGTGGTGATGCGCCCACGTCACGTCCGGCGGGAAGATCAGCCGGTACTTTTCGTGAACCCGTACTGCGGCGTTTTCCCACCAGAGGAAGGAATGCGCAAACGGCGTCCGGTTGGATACGCGCATTCTCGTTTCAAAATAGGATGCATCCGGGGTGAGTACGATGCCTACCGTACCGCGTGTGCGATCCGCCGGATCACATTCGGACAGCCAGCAGATCGCCGAACCGTCCGCGCACTGCTCGATTTCATAATCGACGGGCATGAACGTGGACGGACGGTGATGGAAGGGCCAGTTGAACTCCATGCCGCCGGAAATCCACGAGCCGTATGCGCCGATGAGCGCGGGCTTGATGACGTGTTGCCGGTACAGGAAGTGGTAATCGTTCACCTTGTCGTAGGCTTCAAAAATCCTGCCGCCCAGTTCCGGAAGAATGCAGACGCGGATGTAATCGTTTTCGAGCCGGATGACAGTGTAGTTCCGGTCGGCGCGATGCTCTCTGTCCACCTTCTGGACAACACGGCTCGGATACGGATCACCGCTTGTTCCCTGATGTCCGCGCAGTTCGGCGAACATGGGCATTTCCTCAACGGCGGGAACCGGATAGGTCGGAATCGTCCAGACCTCCGCCTGTGCAATGACGGGATGTGCGTTTTTCATGGCTTTCCTCGCTTTCTGTGTATGGATCGGTGTCTGTTTATAATTTTCAGGAAACGCTGCAGGAGCGGAACTTCCACGCAGGAGTCTCTCTCCTTGAAGGTATGCAGCGCGTAACAATCCGCAGGCAGTGCGTCCTCAGCGATAAAACACGATGGAGAAGTACGTTACGGTACCCTCTCCGTGGTTGTAGGTGATCCCCCGGTCGGCAGCGAGAGCGATCACGTCGATGCCGAGAGCCTCCATGGCGGAACGGGCTTTATCGGGAAATCGGCACGGCGCGTCCGGATACGTGCATTTTTTGCAAACCGGGCAGCTCCCGGCACCGGCAAGGACAAAATCGGAAAATCCCGCACCGTGCAGCGTGTCGATGAGATCGTCGTCCATTCTGCGGTGATCGTCTCCGGAGCGGAGCATTTCGCCGTAATCCCGCGCCCCTTTTAGGGTATGTAGGGTTGTGTAGAGAAACGCACCGCGATAGGCACGGTATTTCGCCGCGAGGATGTTCCATTCTCCGCAGCCCGGCGGACAGGTGTGACACGTGCCGTATTGTCCACAGAGATTTTCTGCACAGGCAGCCCGTACCTCGGCGGAAAACGGAACTTCGGCAGGCGGTACAAAGACGTATTCGCACACCGTCATTCCGTCTACCAATGCCGTGTGCGCCCATTGGGACAGCTGTTCTTCTATCTTTCTATTATTTCTATCCATAATGCAGTTCTTTCTATGATGTATAGGTTGATTATACCATATTTATAATGCGGATGCAAGAGTTGTCCGTCAATTTACAATAGTACTCTGGCTTGTTTTTTTGCCATAATTGGATAAAATGCTTGACATCCTCCGCGGCCTATGCTATAATACAGAAAATAGTCGTTTTACAGGAGAGCGAACGTATGAAAAACATGAACAAGAGAATTTTCTGTGCACTTTTGGCGACCTTGATTCTAACCTCCTGCGGCAGTGGATCCACCACGGACAAAACGCCCGATACGGCGGCGGAAACCACGGTGGAAACCGAAGTGGAGGCGGAACCCGATCCAAATGCGGCACGAAAAGCGATTTCCGATGACCTGCCCGATACGGATATGGACGGCTACACGTACCGTGTTCTCAGTCGGATGCGAGACGATTTTGTCAATGATATCGGACTGGATTTGGAACTGAACGGCGATGTGGTGAACGATGCGATCTACAATCGGAACATGACCGTATCCGAACGGTTCAACTGCAAATACGAAGCGACCTATACGGACAACATCGACTCCACCGGGATCAACACCATCACCGCAGGGGACGATGCATTTGACCTCATGCTCTGGCAGATTGTGCAGATCCCCAAGTACGCGACGACGGGATATTTCCGCGACTGGTATGACGATATGCCGCATGTGAACCTCGATAAGCCGTGGTACATCGGAAACGCGGCGGAGGCACTGTCCGTCAAGGGACACGCCTACGCCATGATCGGCGAATACGACCTCGACGTTCTCCGGTTCACATACTGCATGTATTACAATCAGGACATCGCGAACGAATACAATCTCGAAAATATCTATGAGGTTGTGAACGACGGCAGATGGACGTACGACAAGCTCTACGAATATGCAAACATGGTGTATGTGGATCTCGATGGCAACGGTCAAAAGGATGAAAACGACCGCCTCGCACTTTCCGGCGACCCGTACAGTGCCGTCGTCACATATCAGTATTCGTTTGACAATCCGCTTTTCACTATGGATGACGAGGGTATACCGGAATTCACGATGGACAGGGAAAAACTTGCCTCCGTAGTGGAAAAGCTGAACGTTCTGTATCACGATTCTCTCGGTGGCTATACGGATGGCTGGGGAACCGGCTGGGAGGCATGGGAGGCCGGCAATTTGTTGGTATATACCGGGCTTTTTCAGTATGCGACCGAGTATCGCGAACTGGAATTTGACTACAGCATCATCCCGTATCCGAAGTACGATGAGGAACAGACGCGGTACTACACGATGAGCGACGGCGCGCACGGCTGTATGCTTGTCCCGATTACGGTGCAGAACATCGAGTGGAGCAGTATCCTCACAGAAGCTCTCAATGCCGAAACCTACAAGCAGATCGTTCCCGCGTATTTCGACACCTCGCTGAAGGTAAAGCTGACCCGCGACGCCGAATCTGCCGCTATGCTCGACCTCTTAATGGAGGATCGTGTGTTCGATTTCGGCTATATGTACAACACCGGCATTGCGTTCATCATCCAGGATATGGTATCGCAAAACAAAAACAACACGGAATCCTCGTTCAATGCCAAGTATAAATCTGCGGAAAAGGAATGGGCGAAGATTATCGACACCTATCTGGAACTGACAGCCGAGTAAATTCGGATAGAACTATGAAATAAAGACTGCGGTACGATCCGGGAAAACGGAGGTGCCGCAGTCTTTTGTTCTATTGGTGGTTTGTGAGGTCGTTTATTCGAGCGTTTCGTAGCTGTCGATGATTTTCTGGAGCTGTTTTTCCGCGCTGCCGAGCTTGGAGGTGTAATAGGACGCGTAATCCTCTTTTTTGTTCTGGAGCATTTCGCGGATCGTCCACTGCATTCCCATGTAATCGTCGTAGATGTAGCCAAAGGTGTATACTCTACCGTTTAAAATCAGATCGAGCATATGCGCGGAGGATTCATCGCGTGCGTACTTGTTTTGGAGTACGATGTCGTATACGGCGGGAACGACCAGTTTGTGGCTGTAGTAAGCAAGAGCTTCCATGACGATCCCCGCGCTGTCCGTGTTCTGGATGGTTTTCGGCAGGATCATCAGCGGTGCGTGACCATCGACGTGCGTGTAGTACCCGGTTTGTGCTTCCTCGTATTTTGGAAACGGAATGATGGCGAACGGATCCTCCATATTGCGCAGGTTGTCAATGACATAGATCCGGAGCGCGGCGAAGAGCGTCTGATTCTTTTCAAACGTGCCTGCCACCGCCAAATCGTGGGACGAATACCCCATAGAGGAGACGAGCTGATCTGTCATGTAAAGCGTCCGGCTGCCGTTATAATAGAAATCGTATAGCTTTGCCATGATGTCCGCCATTTTCTCGGACTGCGGCAGGAGCGTCGGCACGCCCTCGTCGTTCTTCACGATATACCGTACGTCAAAGGCAAACGACCAGTTCAGTGTCGCACTGTTCCAGTGAGTCGTATAACCGTAGCGGTCGTTCTCGTCCATCTTTCCGTCGCCGTTTACGTCCGTCACCGCAGCGGTTGCAAGCGTGTTGAACTTGTCAAATGTCCAAGACCCCTCGTCCACGGTGCTGTACAGCTCGCCCAGACCCAGATCCTCACCCATCGCACGATTATAGAGCATGGCCCATGTGTAATCGATGGCGCTGATGCAGTAATCGGATGCGGCAAGAAAGAGCCTGCCCTGAAAGTCGAGCTCATCCGCGATCACACTGTTCCACCATGGCTTGGAAAAATCTACGTAAGCGATGTCGTGCCAGTTGCGCGCCATGCCTTCAAGGGACATGGAGCCTGCGTATACGGTGTGCATCAGCGCGAGATCAAAGGCGTCTTCCCCCGCCTGTACCGTCTTGCGGAAGTAATCGGACATTGTGGGTTCGGGATCCTCCGTGATCTCCACCGCTTCCAGCTTTACGTCATAGGCGTCCTCCACCCGCAGATTGCGGGTATACACCGCATCGTTGACAACCTCTCCGTTCAGCTCCGTGGCATAGACCTCTTTGATATGGTGATCTGTGTCGCGTGTCAGCACCCGGAAAGCGTACCCGCCCAGCGAATCGGACGGTACCTCCAGCTGCGGACCTGTCTCCGTTGTTTCCGCCACTGCTGTATTCTGCGTATTGTCTGCGGTATCTGTCGTTGCTGTGGTATCCGTGTTCATCGCAGCCTCGCTGCACGCAGTGAGCAGCAGTGCGGCAAGGAGCAGGGAAGAAATCTGCCTGCCTGAAAATTGTCTCTTCATTTGCTGTTTCTCCTTTTCGTAATCCCCGTTCGGAAATTCCCGCCGAATAGCATATGCGTGTACGGGATACTGCCTTCATTATAACGAAAATGTACGCTTTTGTCAACAGAATTTATGCAAAATTCATAATAAGATGGACGGCATGAAAAAAAACGGATACACGGGATCGTCCCGCCTATCCGTTTTTGCCGTTTATTTTTTCCGCCCGGTGTCGTTGAGGATGCCACGCTCCGTCACATAGCGCAGGATCGCCTCAAAGCTCTCCGCGCTCAGGTCATGCTCGATTTTGCAAGAGTCCGTGTATGCCACATCCTCCGGTACGCCGAGCTTCATGAGGATCTGCGCGATTGTTTCGTGCCGCTCATACATCCGCTGCGCGACTTCCAGTCCCGTAGCGGTCAGAGCGATCCCGCCTGTGTCGTCGATGGAGATGTAGCCTGCCTCGCGCAGGTTCTTCATCATGATGCTGATTGTCGGCTTTGAGTACCCCAGTTCCCGGCACACGTCGATGGAACGGCAATATCCCCGGCGGCGCAGGAGTATATAGATCGCCTCGAGATAATTTTCCGCCGCTTCATGAATAATCATATCGATACTCCTGTTTACTGTAAGAAATGGATTTTTCCGGAGGTCTGCGCAAGGCTGCGCTTCCGCTTGGGCAGGCATGGTTTATACCGCGCCGTGTATGAAATTTGCGTATCGTTCATAGAACCTCTACAAAACGGTAACGCAAAAGCCATTCCGGTGTGTTATACTGCGTATGAGGGGGACAGGATGTCCCGTGAAAAGGATGGTGAGACTATGTATAAGAAATGGATGAGCATACTGTGTGCCCTGCTTCTTGCAGCAGGATCTCTTACCGGTGTCTATGTGGCTGCTGCGGATACGGAAACGAATGCGGTGACCGGCATGCACATTTCCGCCGAGAAGATCGCGGGAGAGTTGAAAACGCTTGGCTTGTTCCGCGGTGTGAGCGATACGGATTTTGATCTCGATCGTGCGCCGACCCGTGTGGAAGCAGTTGTGATGCTGGTGCGTCTGCTCGGTGCGGAGACGGATGCCACAGAGCTGAATTATAACCATCCGTTTACGGATGTGCCGGATTGGGCGGATTCCTATATCGGATACGCGTACCAGAAGGGGTACGTCAAGGGCGTATCCGCAGATACCTTTGGTACCGACGACGTGACCGGCGCGATGTTCCTTACGTTTGTGCTTCGCGCGCTCGGGTATGCGGAAGGCACGGATGGTGATTTCACCTGGGACGATCCGTTTGCGGTTTCCGCCGCTGCGGGTATTGCGGACGATGCGTTGACCATAGACACGTTCACAAGAGGCGATGTGGTGCGGATCTCGTGGTATGCCCTTCACGCGTCAAAGAAGGATTCCGATGTGACGCTGGCAAAGGAGCTTGCGGATTCCGGCGCGATCACGGAAAAAGCGATGGAAAATGCAGACACGGTTCTTACCGATGTGCCGTTTCAAAAGGTCACCTGGAATGGACAGCTCCGGCGGTTCGTATCCCTGCAGAAAATAAACGATGCAGGTTCGGAAACGCTGCCGTCCGTCGATGAGGATGAGCCGATCCCGGTGCCGATCGATCCGACGCTTGCGGACAAGTGATCCGCGAAGCGCGGTTGAATATGCGATAAGATAAAAAGAAATACAATAAAAGCGGAGAGGTGCGTATCGAACGTTTCTCTCCGCTTTTGCACTGTCTTGCGGGAAACTGTGATGCGAAAACTACTTTTATTATAGCAGAACAGCCTGTTTGTATCAATGGCGAGAATGTAAATTTTGCGGATGCGGATCAGGCGTGGTTGACAAGCATTTCAAGCAGGCGGTCGTGCAGAGATTCAAAATAGGCGGGCGTGTTGTCGCAGTCCCGGAATGAGCGCATACCCGTCGCACAGATTGTGTCCGCCATCACCTTATCGTGTGCGGCAAGAAGTTTCAAAAGCTCATAATCCTCCGCGCCGGCGCCGATCATTTCCGCGCGCATGGAGCCGAGGATCCGATCGCCTAGCGGATAGACGATGTGCGTGTCTCCGGCGGGCAGATGGTTGGTCGGGGTCTGCGCGATCGATGTGTCCATAAACGGATCCTGTCCCTCCTGCCAATGGTTGAGACCCCAGTGCAGGAAGCCGGGCAGATCGTAGCGGTAGTTGCCCCAGAACAGCATACGCTGCCGGAGCAGGGGCATATCGAGCAGGCGGTTCGCGTAATGGCCGCCCGGTACGCAGCAGGTGTAAAACCAGAGCGTGTCGCCGGAATCGCGCAGGGCCTCCATGGCGTCACGATTGCGGGTGTAATAGTCGTTTTTCGGCACCCAGATGTCCACGGAGCCGCGCAGGGTGTGGGTTTCGATGGCGTCCAGAAGCGGGATGCCCGGCAGGAATTTGCGCACGATGCCGCAGAGGATCCGGTATTCGTCCGCGGCTTTGGGGGTGGGCTCGTCGCCTACATGTTGGAGCGTGATGTCGTACCAGCCGTGCGCGGTGAGAAAATCATGCCATGCGGTGAGGAAGGCGGCGGCATAGCGATAGGCATCCTCGGACAGTGCGGGAATCCAGCCCATCGGCGTGTTGAAGTGGAATTCCGCCGCGTCCCAGCTTTCTCTGCCGAAGAGGGGACTGCCCTCGATGGTGGTAAAGCCCATAGAGAGATAGAGCCGGATGAGCTTTTCGCAGTTCGTGAAGTCAAAGTGGAACGCGCCGTCCGCGTCCATGGTGCCCTCCACGGTGTCCCACGTGATCCAGAATACATTCTGGTGCATCCGCCGCATGAGCAGTCCGTATTTTTCGATCATTTTCCAGTGCGCGTCCGACCATTTTGTCAGTCCGTGCGCCTCTGCCATATTGGTCAGCGAGAACCAGTTGGTGATCTTCAGGCTTTCCGTGGGCAGAACGACGTCGGCGACCGCAAGGGTGAACGATACGGCAAACGTATCCTCTCCGGCAGTGACGGTCACGGTTCCGGTGTAGTCTCCAGGTAGGCAGGAGCGATCCGCGCGCAGGGAAACGTAGACGGCCTCGACGGAATCGCGCACCGCCACGCCATCGCAGCCAACCGGCTCCAGTGCGTCATAGACGAAAAACGGCGCCTGACGGGTGGCATACCCCTTTGCGACGTTCCAGTCGTTTGTGGTGAAGGCGTGCAGTCCGGTGTTTTCCGTGACGTGTACCGGAAGTTCCCGGAAGCATTCTGCGAGAATGGGTGCGCAGCCGTTCCAGGTGACGCTCACCTTTACAGTATTTGCGTGGATGTCGCGGCAGAGAATCTGAAATCCAGCGGAAGCCCCACGTGCTGTGCGCATCGTAATGGAGTCGCGCACCGTATCGATGGTGGAATCCGGATACAGCCATTCGTTTCGGTCAAAAACAGTGGATCTCATGAAGATACCTCCCTGTGTAGTGTAATTTTGGAAAGTATATCATAGATCGCGCCTGATTGCAAGGGGATTTGTGTGAATTTTTTGGGGGAGTGGCTCTGTCATATAAAAGGCTGCCGCGTCCGGGCATTCCCTCCCGTGCGGCAGCCGTATTTTTTTAGTGCAGAAGCCCATAGAGCAGCACGACCGCACCCAGAACGATCCGGTACCATCCGAACGCCGCGAACGAATGACGACGGACGAAATCGGTGAGAAAACGGATCACGATCAAAGAGACTGCAAACGCTGTGACAATCCCGACCGCCAGCGTCATCCACTCGATCCCGGTAAATGCGATCCCCGTTTTGAGTACGTATTTCCCGATTTTTAAGAGACTTGCGCCAAGCATGACCGGAATGGCGAGAAAGAATGAAAATTCCGCCGCCGCCGTCCGGGATACACCCGCAATGAGGGCGCCCATAATGGTACTGCCGGAGCGCGAGGTTCCCGGAATCAGTGAAAGCACCTGGAAGCATCCGACTGCCACCGATTGACCGATCGAAATGTCCTCCGCTTTCTTTGCCTTCGCCGCCCTGCTCCCGCGCAACCGCTCAAGGACGATAAACGCGATGCCGTACACGATCAGCGCAATGGCGACTACGGTGTATGTATAGAAATGCGCGTCCATCCAATCGTCAAAGAGAACCCCGACGATCCCGGCGGGCACTGTGGCGAGAATAACCTTCCCCCATAGCCGCCATGTCCGTTTTTTCTGTCCCGCCGTTTTCCGCTGCGACCACGGATTGAGCCGGTCAAAGTACAGAACCAACACGGCAAGGATTGAGCCGAACTGGATCACCACCCGGAACATCTCCATAAACGCATCCGAAACATTCATGGGGAAAAACTGGTTGAACAAAATCATGTGTCCGGTGCTGGAAATCGGCAGCCATTCTGTGATCCCCTGAATGAGCCCGATAAAGAATGCTTTCAGTATGTCTGCCCACATTAAGCGCTTACCTCACTTTCGCCCTGCCGTAGAATATCGCCCTCTTTCACAGGGAATGGAAGAGAAAGCGTAAATGGCATTCCCGGATGGGGTGCCGAAGCGATGGAATTTCCGTCCGCGTCCCGCATGTCGGAAGCCACGCAAGCCGCCCCGCATTTGCCGGGAGAGATCACCTCAACAGTCTCACCAGTGACGACCTTGTTCCGCTGGATAAACGGCACATGGTACAGTCCGTCCGTGTCCGGCTCCGTCGCGTCGGCAGTAGCGGTCGCCAGATATGCCTTTTCCCGAATATAGCCAAGACTTGTCACCACGTTCGCGTTCTCCGCGGGAGAGCCGTAGAAGAATCCCGTGTCGTATTCCCGGTGGCTGACCGAGCATAGCTCCCGATACCACAGTGGATCCATTGCGTAGTGCGCCGGATCTGCCCGATAGCGGTCGAGCGCCATACGGTACGCGTTTGTCACCACGGCGGTGTAGTACGCACTCTTCACCCTGCCCTCGATTTTGTAGCTGGATATGCCGGATTCCTCTAATTCCGGAATGTGGTCGATCATGCACATGTCGCGCGAGGACATGAAAAATGTCTCCCCGCGTTCCTCCACGGCAGTCAACGCTACCGGAATGTCCGGACGATTCGACTCGGAAAGTTCCAATTCCGTGGAGGGAGATTGCCCCGCCTCGGCATAGCACCAACGGCATGACTGCGCACAGGCTCCATGATTCGCGTCCCGCCCGGTGAAATAGTTCGATAAAAGGCACCGTCCGCTATACGCAATACACATTGCACCGTGGATAAAGGTTTCTAACTCCACCTCGTCCGGCAGGTTTTTCCGGATTGTGCGAATGTCGGACAGCGACAATTCCCGTGCCAGGACGATCCGCTTTGCGCCGAGCCGATGCCACGCGAGACATGCCTGCGCCGATACCGCGCTTGCCTGCGTCGAAATGTGGATCTCCAGACTGGGCGCGATCTCCCGGATTCGCGTGACTACACCGATGTCCGAAACGATCACCGCGTCCACACCGATCCCGGCGAGATAGAGAAGTAGCGCATCCAGTCCGCCTTCTCCGCTGTATTCCTCCGTGTGCGGCATCACGTTCACGGTTACATAGAGCTTCACACCGCGTGCGTGACAGTACGCCACCGCATCCGTAAGTTCCTCTTTCGTGAAATTGTCCGATGCCGCCCGCATCCCGAATCGCTTCGCCGCCAGGTAAACCGCGTCCGCGCCATACAATACCGCAGCCCGCAGCTTTTCAAAATTGCCGGCCGGAGAGAGCAATTCCGCTTTTCTTCGTCCGCTCATGCTTCGTAATCGAGGCAGAGCCGGGCTTCCACCACGCCGCGCACATAGGTCGCCGCCGCCACGTGCAGCGGATTGCTCTGATATCCGGCGAGAGCCTCCGCATCGTCAAACTCCGAATCAAGCATCATATCCGCGTTGGAGGAGGGAAGCACGTCCGTCCGCACCACCAGAGAACGCAGTCCCGGAATCTGTCCATTTAAAGCTTCCAGACGCGATTTTGCTTCCGCACGGCAAGCCGCCTTTTCTTCCAACGTGTAGCTTTCCTTGAGCTTCCATAAAATGATGTGCTTTACCATAATAGCAACCTTTCCTTCATTAAATTCATAGGAGTTATAATTCCACAATTCTCCGGAGCCGGAACGCCGGCCAAAAGTCATCCCACCTTACGATAGGCGGTATTCTCTATTATCCGGCATCCAACGCGCCGTACAAACGATATTTCAACCCGTTTTTTCAAAAAGTTTTGGTATGCGTGTCTTCAGACGTTCATGATGACCGGCAGAATCATGGGCTTGCGCTTGGTTTTGCTGTAGAGGTATTTGGAGAGCGCATCCTTTACGCTCGTTTTCATCTGTGTCCACTCGGTCACACCCGATTCCAGCGAATTCGTTAGCTCACGACGGACGATTTCACGTACCTCGTCCATCAGTTCCTCGCATTCACGGACATAGACAAAGCCACGCGAAATGATGTCCGGTCCGGAGATGATCGTCGCCTCGTCGATGTCCACCGTCGCAACTACTACGATCAGTCCGTCCTGTGCCAGATGCCTACGGTCGCGGAGGACAATGTTGCCTACATCGCCGACACCGTAGCCGTCCACAAGCATCCGTCCGGATGGTACCGTCCCCGCGCGCTTGCAGGAATCCCGGTCGAGTTCCAGCACCTGTCCGATATCGCATACAAAGATGTCCGCCGGATCCATGCCCATATACTCCGCAAGCTCCTTGTGCTGCATCAGATGGTGGTATTCTCCGTGAATCGGCATGAAGAATTTCGGCTTCGTCAGGGCGTGAATCAGCTTCAATTCCTCCTGGCAGGCGTGCCCCGATACGTGAACCACCGCCTCGTCATGGTAGACGTTTACGCCTTTTTTGTACATCTCGTTGATGATCCGACCGACCAGTTTCTCGTTGCCCGGAATCGCGTGGGAGGACAGCACCACAAGATCGTTCGGGGTCAGTTCCACCTGCGAATGATCCGCGAATGCCATCCGATAGAGCGCAGACATCGGCTCTCCCTGTGAACCTGTCGTCACAATCGTGATCTGTTCGCGCGGGTATCGATTGATGTCCGCAATGTCGATGAGTACGCCCTTTGGTACCTCCATGTATCCAAGTCGTACCGCCGCACCTACAACGTTGAGCATGCTTCTGCCCGTTACCGCTACCTTGCGTCCGAATTTTGCGCTGGAATTGATGATCTGCTGCACGCGGTGTACATTGGAAGAGAATGTGGCGATGATGATCCGCTTGTCCGTGTTCGTCATGAAAATCATATCGAGAGATGCGCCGACCTTGCGCTCCGATGGTGTGAAGCCAGGCTTTTCTACGTTTGTGCTTTCACACATGAGGAGTAAAATTCCCTCGCGCCCGTATTCGCCGATCCGCGTCAGATCCATCATCTCGCCGCCGATAGGGGATACATCCAGCTTGAAGTCACCCGTGTGAAGGATCGTTCCCTCCGGTGTGCGTACCGCGATCATACAGGAATCCGCGATCGAGTGATTCACCCGGATGAATTCGCACTTGAACACGCCGAGCTTCAATATCGTTCCCGCCTCCACTGTTACAAGCTCTCTCTCTCCCAAAAGATGATGCTCAGCCAGCTTGCTTTCGAGGATTCCCAGGGTCAGACGCGTGCCGTATACCGGAACGTCTAATTCCTTCAGCAGGTAGGGAAGTCCACCGATGTGATCCTCGTGTCCGTGTGTGATGAGAATACCGCGGATTTTCGATGCATTCTTTTCCAGGTATGTGAAATCCGGAATCACCAGATCCACGCCGAGCATATCCTCATCCGGGAAAGCCAGCCCGCAGTCGATGATGATCATGTCGTTCTCGTATTCAATCACCGCGAGATTCTTGCCGATCTCGTTTAATCCGCCGAGCATCATCACGCGTACTTTGGATCCGTTTTTCTGTCCTCCGTTCTGTCCATTCTGTCCGTTCTGTTTTCTTGCCATAGATATTCCTTTCTGCTTTTTCTGTTGTATGGTTTATACTTTGTCGTGGGAACCGCGGATTTGGCGTTATTCCCGGCTCTTGAAAAATCGGTCATTTGTACTTTGTACTGTGTTCCTCGCGCGGCTGTGCTGTATTGTGGAAAATGCTGATACAAGGTTGATTTTGCATCAAAAAGCGCATAAATCTAAGGAACCTCTGAATCAATCGGATTTTTGCGATAAAAGGCTGAAATATAGGGAATTTATCGCAAAAATAACCTTGAATCAGAGGATTTCTAAGTTTTTTGACATAAAACCCGATGTGTTCAGCGTTTTTCCGGATCAGCGATTTTCTGCGGATGCACCGAATGGAACGGTGCTATCTTCTTTCTGTGGGCAAAGCCCTGCGGACGGGAAAATAGCTGTCCCGTTCGGACGACCTGACCACACACAGACATACCAAAAAAGTCCCTCGCTTCATCCGTTTTTTCCGAAGGCGGCGGATCCACGGTGAAGCAGCGACACAAAACGATCCCGGATGTAATTGCGAACCATCCGGCATTGTCCGCGCTATGCGTATACGTACATGCAGGAAAATTACGGTCGGGTTTTCGTTCCATGAACGCGTGTGTTTCAACATTCGCGTTCTCACGCAGGCGTTCTCATGAAAATCCACAAATCCGCGCCATTCCTGCCCGAAGCTCATGTGCCAGAGCTTCCTATAACCTGCTAATATTATAATACAAATCGGCGCGGCGGTCAAGGGCGTTTTGACAATCCATGGTAACTTTACTGTAAAATGTTCCATCCATTTATCACACGAATATTGCCGAATCCACCGATTCCGGCGGTATTTTGCGGGAAAACACGCATGATTTCGGCGGATTTGTCAGGCAATGGTCAGAAAAAGCACGATGCTCCCGATCGCCGCAGAGAATACTGCAAATGCAAAAAAGCATTGACATATCCTATTGACAAAAAGAAAGAATTATGGTAATATAAGGTAGACAAGGAAATCCTATCCTAAATCGGATCGGATTCCGTCCCCCCACTGCCGAAACCACCGATGGCAGAGAAGAGGAGAGAAAATCAAGGTGGTTTGGAGGGCTTTATGAAATCTCTTGGTATTGTGCGTAAGGTTGATGAGCTGGGCAGAATCGTTCTTCCGGTCGAAACAAGACGGCGCATGGAACTCGGAACCGGTGACGGTGTAGAGATTTTTGTGGAAAAGGATCGTGTGATCCTGAAGAAATACGAACCCGCGTGCCTGTTCTGCGGAGATGCGGAGGATGTCGTTACCTACAAGGACAAGAAAATTTGCAAGAAGTGTCTGCGTGAACTGCAGGCGGCGCAGATCGAGGAGTGACGCGTAACAGACAAAGACGCAAGGAAAAACTGTAGACAACCCGGCAGAACGGTTACTTGTTGGATTCTTCCTGTTTTCCGAGGCGTTATTCGTTCTCACAGCGGTACTGCCTCTCTGCACAGGGATAGCCGCCGCGTGATAAAACGGCAGAAACAGCGGAAAAACAAAAAAGCAGGACGGAGAAATACCCCATGCGGTATGACTCCGTCCTTATTTTTATATTCTATGTGCGCATATCCGTCGGTATGCAGGACTATGGTGCGGTCACATGGCGCGGATCTGCTTTCGATAGGCGCTCGGTGAGATGCCGGTGTATTTTTTGAATGCGGCGGAAAAGGCATAGACATCGCTGTAGCCGCACGCTGCGGCAATGCTCCCGATGGACAGTTCATCCGCGGCCAGGAGGCTTTTCGCGTGGCTGAGCCGCAGATTCATAAGATATGTACAGGGAGAGGCACCGAAAACGGCGGTAAAACGCTTGCGGAACCAGGAGACGCTGGAACCGGCGCGTGTGGCTAAATGCTCCATACGCAGTCCCGGATCGGCAAAATGCGTGTCGAGATATTGCACGGCATGAAACAGCGGATCGTCCGGAAGCAGGAACCGGCTGGGATCCGGCGGAGAAAACAGCAGGGACAGCAATGCGTAAAAATCGGACAGACTGCGGTATGGCTCGTCGCTCCCCTGTATAAAGGTGTGTGACAGTCCTGCAGCAGCGTGACAAAGCGCCTCCACGCGCGATGGATCGACAGGGAATGTCCGCAGTTCCGTTCCGTCAACGGTACCGTCAATTGTATCGTTAACGGTACCTTCGAAATTGACGACATACGCAAAATCCGCTTCGTAACAATACAGAGTATATGTGGATCCGCGCGGCAGAAGGATCACGTGATTCCGGTCGGCGCGGAAGTTTTTTTCGTTTTGCCGGTATATGTAGCTGCCGGTGGTCGCGATGGCAATGCCATGCTCCGTGCGGTTTTCCATATGGAAGATACGCCCTTCCCCATTCCGCACCGGCATTGCGCAGTGGATGGTGCTCGCGATAATTTTCGTGTCGGACATGCTGTCACCTCCGGAATGTACGATATAACAACAGTATATCGTATCTTTCGCACAAACGCAATAGAAAAGAGCGAAATTTATAAAAAAGCGTGTGAAAATCCCATTGAAAAAGTATAAATACGCGGTATCATAAAGAAAAAGCTATCGTGGGAGGCATGTATGAACAGACCTATCTTTACTTTTACCGGCACGAAACCGTCCCTTGTGTGTTCGCTGTCGGACAATACGGAGATCGACACCATTTGCACAATGCGCAACGCGATTTTTGACGGTGCGGACGGCTTCCTCATCCACTTAGAGCGGTTGGATCCGGCTCTATGGACCTACGACGCGATGAAACGTATTTTCACATACGCAGAGGACAAGCCGATCCTGACGCTCCACTACCGGGGCAATGCGCTGACGGATGAAGATCGTGCGAAAATCCAGCTCGATGCCGTGGATGCCGGCGCCGGATGTGTGGACGTGATGGGCGATATGTTCGGCGCGTGCGAGGGAGAGCTCACGTTCGATCCCGCGGCGATGGAACGGCAGGCGCGGTATATCGATGAGATCCACAGCCGCGGCGCACAGGTGATGATGACATCGCACCTCTACAAATTCGAACAGAAGGAGCAGATCCTCACACGCGTACTGGAGATGGAACGCCGTGGAGCGGATATTGTAAAAATCGCTATGGCAGTCGCCAATGAGGAAGAGATGCTCGCATCCATTGAAGAGACGACGCTGATGCGCAAGGCGCTTCGCGTGCCGTTTCTGCATATCGCAGTCGGACAGTGGGGGAAAGTGCATCGTGTGATGGCACCGACGCTCGGTTCGTGCATGGTGCTGTGTGTACAGCGGTACACACCGGCAGGCCATAAGGATAAGCCCCTGCTCCGCGCGACCCGTGCCGTATATGACAATCTTGACTGGCACCGGTTCCGCGACTGACAGGACGAAAACACGCATTTTATAAAGACTATCAAAGAATCAGGAGGATGTAGTATGGGACGTTTTGAAGGCAGAACCGCGCTTGTCACCGGTGCGGCATCCGGCATGGGATTTCTGACTGCGCGGCTGTTTCACGAGGAAGGCGCAAATGTGGTGATGCTCGATATCAATGCGGATGCGCTGCAGGAAAAGGCGGCGGAGATCGGCTGCGACTGGCGGATCTGCAATGTACGGGAGTACGGAGAGATCGAGGCGGCCGTCCGGTACGCGGAGGAAAAGTACGGTGCCGTAGATTATACGGTAAGCTACGCCGGCGGCAACGCGTCGCGGGTGTGCCAGCAGTACAAGCCGTTTCACCAGATGGATCTGGACGCGCTGCAATGGGGCATTGACGTGAATTTTCGCGCACCAATGTACATGGCGCGCGCGGTGCTGGATGGCATGATTGCACGCAAACGCGGCGTAATTGTGAATATCGGCTCCATCGACGGCGTGACAGGCGGCTGTGGCGGTGCGGACTACAGCGCGGAAAAGGCGGGACTGATCGGGCTGACGAAATCCCTGTCCCTGATGGGCGCGCCGCATGGTGTGCGTTCTGTCTGCGTATCGCCTGGACCGGTGATGACGCGTGAAGCGATGAAGAACATGCGGACCCCGATGGGCAGAGCAGCAGAGGTGCGCGAGGTGGTCGATCTGGTGCTGTTCCTCTGTTCGGACGAGGCGGCGTTCATTACCGGACAGAACATCGTGATCGACGGCGGACGTGCGAATGCGGGAGGATTGTACTGATGAAGAAAATAATAACGATTTTGCTTGTCTGCGCGATGCTCACAGGGACGCTTCTCTCCTGTGGGAGCACGGATACGGAAATCCAACCGACGGACGGCGCGGCAGCAGGCACGGAATCTGCCGTGGAATCAGCAACCGAATCCGAAACGGAGCCTGTCTATCCGGCATACACGGACACCTTCGACGGCGCGGAATGCAATATGCTCTTCTTTGATGCCGTAGAGTTCTGCGGCTGGAGCAAGATCCCGTGCGATATCAACGAACCGGAGCTGACCGGGGACGCGTTGTCCGACGCGGTATTTACACGGAACCGGAAGTTGGAGGAAATGTACCAGGTAACGCTCACGAGCGAAGGTTACCTGGATATGTCGGCGTGCTCCCTCATCGAAAAGCAGGTGCTGGCGGGCGATACGCAGTACGATCTGGTATTTCCGTCGTGGAATACCATGTATTCTTTTGTCACCGGACACTATGTCACGGATCTTGAGGGAATGTTCGACTTCTCCATGCCGTGGTTCGATACAAAATCCCGGGACGCGTTCACGATCGGCGGGAAAACCTACGCGGTGATCTCGGATGCGACGTACATGGACAAACTCCTGTCGATGGCGATCCTCTTCAACCAGCAGATGGTCACGGACTACAACCTTGGCGACATCTATGGCATGGTACTCGATGGCACATGGACGTTCGATGAGATGGTAAAGATGTGCGAAGCGGTTTCCGAGGACGTGGACGGCAACAACAAGTACGATCGGAACGACCGTTACGGACTCATCAACCAGCCTGACGGCATTTATGAACTGTACAACGGCGGCGGTCTGTATTTCTGCAAGATTGGCGACGACGGCACACCGGTGATTGCGGATGACAACGAGTTGTCGGTAACGGTGCTTCAGAAGATCCTTACCCTCATGAACAATGAGCGGTTGTTCTTCAACCGCAGTGCACAGGGACTGTCCACGGTGGAGATCTGCAATATGTTCGCCGAGGGGCGTGGGCTCTTCATTCTGCGGCAGATTCAAGCGGCATTTGAACTGCGTGACATGGAGACGGATTTTGGCATCATCCCGGTACCGAAGATGTACGAGGGACAGGAGGATTACCACACCTCCATCGGCTACACGGTCGCGACGACGCAGTGCATCCCGGCAGTGGTAAAGGACACGCATATGTCCGCGGTGATCCTTGACACGATGGCGGCAGAGTCGTATTACTCCGTGAACAGCGTGCTGTACGATACCATTCTCGGCCAAAAGCTGGCGAGAGATGAGGTGTCGCGCGAAAACCTGGAAATCATCTTTGAAAATCGTTTTTACGACCCCGGCTGCGTCTACAATTTCGGTTCCATTGCCTCCGATTGGATGTCAAATGTCGGAAAAGGCCCCGATCAGGTGGTGTCTTTAATTGAAAAGAATCAGTCTAAGATCGAAAAAGCGATCGAAAAATTCATGACCGCTCTGACAGAGGAGTGAAGAATCCGAAAACTGAAAACGGCTGTGCGCCTCCCGGTAGGGATGACGCATAGCCGTTTTTTCAATATTCTTTACCGTACTGCAATCTCCAGTCCATCCACGGAAACAAACGTCCATCCGTACTTCTCCGCGCCGCCGTTTGTTTCCACCTCGATCAACCCGCCGCGCCGGACTGCCATGATGGGGTACCACGTCCCCTCAATGTACATTCGGAACGACGCCGTTTCGCCCTCCGACAGGTGTGTGATCGTGAAATGGGTATTTTCCCAGTAGCGGTACGCGAAGTCACCGTGGAAATCGCCGATCGGAAAGAGGGATGCCGGACGGAGATAGAGGGGCAGGGTGAAGTAGTCATACTCCTTCCTGCGCCACGCGCCGCCGTGCTCCGTTTCGCTCGAAAAGAATTCCGTCCAGTCGCCCTCCGGCAGATAGTACTCGCCGCGGCTGTCGGGATTCAGGATCGGAGCGACGAGCAGCGTGTCTCCGAGCATGTACTGCGTGTCCACGGTGTGCAGATTTCTCTCGTTTGAGAATTCCATCACCATCGGGCGCATCACGGGGATCCCATCTTCCGCTGCCGTTGCTGCCATGCTGTAGAGATACGGCATCAGTCTGCCCTTGAGGTTCACGAACGCGCGCAGCACATCGCAGGCTTCCTCATCAAAGAGCCACGGTACGCGGTAGGAGGAATTGCCGTGTAGTCTGCTGTGTGTGGACAGACATCCGAACGCACACCAACGCTTGTAAATATCCGGCGTCGCGGTCGCTTCAAAGCCTGCCATGTCGTGGGAGAAAAAGCCGAAGCCGGACAGCGAGAGGGACAACCCGCCCCGGAGCGTTTCCGCCATGCTTTCATATTTCGCCGAACAGTCGCCGCCCCAGTGAACAGGGAACGCCTGAGAACCCGCCGTGCCGCTTCTTGCAAACAGACACCCCTGTCCCTTCCCGTGTACATCCTCGATGGCGCGAAAGACCGTTTGGTTGTAAAGATATGTGTAGTAGTTGTGCATCTGCGTGGGATCCGCACCGTTATAGTATACGCAGTCTGCCGGGATCCGTTCGCCGAAATCGGTTTTGATGTAATCTATTCCCATCCGGCACAGACCGCGGAGCTTATCGGCATACCATTCTGCCGCAGCGGGGTTGGTAAAGTCCACGATTGCCATACCGGGCTGCCATTGGTCGGACTGGTACACGCTGCCATCCCGATTGTGGAGAAAATAGTCGTATTTTGTCCCCTCCGAAAAGAGGGCGGAATGCGCGGAGATGTACGGATTCACCCAGACGCAGAGCTTCAGCCCCCTTGCGTGCAGCCGCTCGATCATGCCGGCGGGATCCGGAAACTGGCGTTTGTCCCAGATGAAGTCGCACCAGTGGAATTCCTCCATCCAGAAGCAGTCGAAATGGAACACGGACAGAGGGATTGCCCGCGCCGCCATTCCGTCGATGAAGGAGGTCACGGTTTTTTCATCATAATCGGTGGTGAACGAGGTTGTCAGCCACAATCCGAAAGAGGATGCGGGCGGCAGGGCGGGACGTCCGGTCAGCGCTGTGTAGCGGGATACTGTGTCGCGCAGGTTGTCTCCGCCGATCACAAAATAGCGCAGATTTTCCCCCGGAACGGAGAAGTGAACGGCGTTCACAACCTCGCTTGCCACCTCGAAGGATACGTCCCCGGGATGATCGACAAAAACACCGTAGCCGTGCGAGGTCACGTAAAACGGTACGGATTTATAACTCTCCCCGGTACAGGTGCCACCGTCCGCGTTCCAGGTATCGACAGTCTGTCCGTTTTTTATAAACGGTGTGAACCGTTCGCCCAGTCCGTAGACGCACTCGCCCACCGCCAGAGAAAGCGATTCCCGCAGATAGGTGTGCGCCGGGTTTTTCGGATTCCATGGATAATCGTCCGCCTCCATGGCCTGCCGAAGCCGCGTATGCGCGGGGGATTCCTCAATATACGCCGTGGTGCGCCATCCGTTTTCGGTCAGAAGCTTTCCTTTATAATAGAACCGAATCGACCACGGCATGGGATTTTCCGTCCGATTCGTTTGGTTCCGGCTCACGGCGATCACGGCGCGCGTATCACCGGCATCCAGAAGGAGCGTGTCGCCGTCCACGGTCACAGTCGGCGTAAAGCCGTCCTCCGCTCGGAGTGGATAGGTGAAGGCGCCGGGAAGATCGGCAAAATGGCGGTAATCGATTCCAATGCAGTTTGGGCGCGGCGCGAATACCGTCACTGTCAGCGTAGGGCCGGCTAAGGTTTGACCGCGATGCCGGATCGGATTCTCTGTGGCGATCAGCTCCACCCCGTTTTCCAACCTGCGCCAGCTGTACGCGGAGCCGATATAGTGGATCGTGTAAGGAGAAGCGTTCATCCAGTAGCCATCGATAAATTTCATACGCGATTCCTCCGATAAATGATTTTTCTACCCACATTATAATCAAATTGTCCGTCGGCTGCAAGACAGAATCGTTCCGCCAATGGACAATTTTTGGTTTTTTTTGCATCAGAACGAACTGCGGAAAAAGGAGGGTGTGACGCCTGTGTGTTTTTGGAATGCGGCAGAAAAATGGCTGCTGTCGTAAAAGCAGAGGGCCTGCGCAATCTCACCGATGGACAGTGTGGAGGTGGTGAGGAGCTCCTTAGCGCGATGGATCCGTATCTCGGTGATGTATTGGTGCAGGCTCATCCCGGTTGCCTGTCGAATCAGCCGATTGATGGAATTTGGATGAAAGTGAAATTCCGCCTGCAAATCCGCACGTGTGAGCGGCTCGGTGATGTGCAGCTGGATATAGGCAAGGATCGCATCTGTCTGGGAGTGGAACTGTGCGCTCAGTTTTCCGGAGAAAACGCGGTATGTCTCAAGGAGCAGCTCCCGTAGAAGTGTTTCCTGCATTACACGGTAGCCCAGCGGATGCTCCATTTCCTCACGGAGCGTTTTTTCGATCATTTTATCAAAATCCATCCGCTTTTCGATATACAGGCATTGAGTGAAAAGCGGTATGCTTTCCGCAATCGATTCCAAGGGCGGTTCCAACAGGAAGAATACGTTTGTGTACCGCGCGTTTTCGGACAGAATGTAGCTGTAGGGATACCCGCTCGGTGTGAAAAGTACATCCCCGACGTGCAGAGTGAAGGCCTTGTTCGCTGCCCAGAAGCGCATAGTGCCGTTTTGCAGGAGAAGATAGCGGTGCGTGTTCAGATGTATATTTTCCCGTTGCTTCGCTTCATGCAGAATATCGCTCTGGACGCTGTACACGGATAGAGGACACACGCCGAGCCACTCTGTGATGTTCATGTGGTACACTCCCTTCCATAGTGTCGTTTTTTCCTATATTCCGTATTCTTTTTCATAGGAAGAACGGCTTTTCTTTGCTATAATACACATTATATACAAAATGCTTGCCAAAAATCCCGTATTCATTATATCCGAATTTTCGGAACAAGTCAACGGGATTTCAGAAAAAAGGAGTGGGTGCAAAATGGGGTATACAATACCATCGCGGGAGATCCCGGTATACGGTGTCTATGATGTGTGCGTTGTGGGTGGAGGCACTGCCGGAACAATCGCCGCGCTTTCTGCTGCACGGGAGGGACTGAAAACTCTCATTGTGGAGCAGTACGGCTCTCTTGGCGGCACAGGCACGGTCGGGCTGGTGCTGCCGGTCATGCCGACCTGTATGGAAGGCAATCCGCAAAGCTCGTATTTCGGAGAACGGATCAACCGTACCTTGTCGGAACGCGGCTACAATATGCCGGATACCGATGACAACCGGGCATGGCAGGATTCGCTCTACCTCAAGTTTATCTTAGATGAGCTGTGCCGGGAATACGGTGTGGAGGTACTTTTCCACGCGTTCTTCAACACCTGCATCCGCGAGGACAACCGGATCCTCGGCATCACCTGCGCGACGAAAGCCGGGGAGCAGGCCATTTACGCCAAGCGTGTGATCGACTGTACCGGGGATGCGGACGTGGCAGTGGCAATGGGCTGCGAATACGAAAAAGGCGACCCGGAAACCGGGAAAAATCAGCCGACTTCGCTCCGATACATTGTCGGCGGGATCGATCTGCCGCGGTTCCAGGCATTCATCAACGAACATTCCAAGCACCCGCATCCCTATGACTATCCGCACATCTACGGTGCCGGTTCGCGCGGAAACGGAAAGTTCCCGCTGGATCGGTATTTTGAAAAAGCGATCGCGGACGGGGAGCTTGATCCCATGGACTACATGGTCTGGATGGTTTTTCCGATTCCCGGACGGCATGACGGCCTTGCCTTCAATTGTCCGGAATTCCGCGACAATACGGACAGTCTCGATTTGCACACCGCATCCTGGATGCACATGGACGGCAGACGGCGGATCGAGAGACATCTGCGGTTCTACAAAAAGTACTTCGCGGGCTTTGAAAACGCCTATGTCGCGGAAATATCGGAAATGGTCGGTGTGCGGGAGTCCAGACGGATCGACGCAGAATACGTGCTGACCGGTGAGGATGTGCTCCACTACAAAAAATTCGCGGATTCCATCTGTCAGAACCGCTACCCCGTCGACATCCACGGTGCGAATTTTACGGAGCATGACTGTTTCGCCTTTTGGGAAACGCTGCACGACCCGTATCCGTATTACGACATTCCCTACCGGATTATGGTTCCCAAGCATATCGAGGGACTGCTCGTTGCCGGACGATGCGCGGGAATGGATTTCACGGCGCACGGCGCTGCACGGATGCAGAATTGCTGCCGTTCCATGGGAGAAGCTGCCGGGATTGCGGCGCGTCTGTCCATCGAGAACGATCTGCCGTTTTCCGCCGTGGACGGACGTGCGGTACGCCACATCATGATCGACAAGGGGGCGGTTTTCAACGAAATGCCGCCGGAATACCGATGAACCGATGAGGGAGAAAGAAAGGATAGAATACCGATGAAACGTATTTTTGTACTGCTTCTCTGCGCACTCCTGCTTGCCGGATGCGGCACAGGCTCTACAGATTCAAAGGAAACCGCGAACACGGAAGATACGGCCGCAGATACCACGGTGCAAACAGAAACCGAAACGGAAACGGAGGATTCGGATGCGGCGCTGTTCCAGATCGAAAAGGAATCAAACGGCAGCAAAACATTCACGATTCTGACAAGCGACCAGTGCAACTACGAATTTCTCGCGGAAGAGTTGACCGGAGAACTGTTAAATGACGCGGTGTACAACCGGAATCTTGCCGTGGAGGAACTTCTTGATGTAACGCTGGATGTGGTGAGCAAGCCGGGCGCATATGACGGTGGGGATCGGGAAAAATTTTGGGCGCTTGTCAAGGCAAGTGTGCTTGCGAATGAGGGAACCTACGACATTGTGTGCGCGATGATCTCCTGTATGCAGATGTACGCCACACCGGAATACTACCTCGACATCAATACGCTCACCGACGTGAATCTGAACAACCCGTGGTGGATTACGGAAATGCAGAACGATCTGAACATTCAGGGCAAGCTCATCAATGTGATTGGAGACATGAACATTTCAATGTACAAGCGGTTTGCCGTCACGTATGCCAATCTGGAGTTGCTGCGATCCGGCGCGGGATTGGATTCCGCGGAGCTGTACCAGATGGTGGAGGATGGCAGATGGACGTTTGACGCACTGTTCACCTATGCGAATCAGCTTACCGTTGATGTGGACGGTGACGGAAAGCTGGATCCCGCAGTGGATACGGTGGGACTCAACATAGGAACTGTACCGTTCTGGTCGGTGCAGGCATCGTTTGATCTGCCGATGATTACGCTGGACGGTGACGGTGTGCCGTATGTGGTCGGTCTGACGGATCGCGCCACCTACGCCGCGGACAAGCTCTCCTCCGCCATCGGCGGCAATCCTTCCGTGGCGATTACAACAAACGATTATACCATAGATGATCAAACCGCGTCCTTTGCCGAGGGAAGAAGTGCGTTCCTCATCTCCTACCTTGACTGTACCGACACGCTGCGGGAGATGGAGGACAATTTCGCGATCCTGCCGTTCCCGAAGCTGGACGACGAGCAGGCAAATTACCGCACCCTGATCGCCACCTCGACGCAGATGACCTACGTGCCGATCACGACAAACGATCCCGCGCTGACCGGAAAGGTGCTGGAATCGCTGGCATACTACGGTCACAAACAGGTGGTTCCGGCGTACTACGACACCGCGCTGAAGGAACGGTACAGCCGCGATTCGAAAACGCGTGTCATGCTGGAGTTGATTCGGGAACACGCTGTCCTGCCGTTTGAATATGCGTATTCTACTGCTCTCGATTGGCCGCACACCATGCTCGCGAACGCGATCGTATACAATACTGCCGACCAGCTCGCCTCCGATGTCGCGACGAAAACAAAGGCGTGGAACAATAAGATTGAAAAGCTCATGAAGGCATACAATTGAATCGGCGCGGGATACACTGCAAACAAATAAGAGAGGCCTTATGCGCCTCTCTTATTTCCATGTACGGCAGCGCGATGCCGAGGGCGATGGACACCTTCTCTGCGCACTCCTGCTTGCTGGACAGCTCCAAAAAGATGTTCTTGTAGAGCAGATGGGTCAGGATCGTCCACGGCTGCCCCTTTTTGCCATTTCTGCCGTTCATGGTGAAGGCTACATTCTCCGGCTGATAGCTGCGTACCCCAAATTCTCTTGCCATATCCATACCTTCCTTTACGGTTTTCCGCGCGCGAGACAATCTCTGCTGCACGGCGTTCACAGATAGGGAGAGCGAGGACGCAATGTCTCGGATCGGGCGATTTTCGAGATAGTACGCGACCAGGATCTCCCGGTATTCGCGCCGCACAAACGCCAGCTCCCGCCGCAGGATCGACAGTTCCTCCGTGCGCACCATGGCGTCGGACAGGTCGCCGTCAGAATCCGCGAGCTCGTACGTCGTGATGTCGGATTCCGCAGTGCTGTTCCGCCTTTTGTGACGGCGGTCTGCCCAGCGTGCGTAGCGATTCCGCGCGATCTGCCAGAACCACCCCGGCAGATAGTCGATTTTCGCACCATGATGGATTGCGTCCAAGGCAGATACTGCAATATCCTGCGACAGCTCCGCCGCCTCATCTGCGTTTCCTGTTTTGCGTAGACAGAAGTAGAATAACGTTTCCATCTGCGCCCCGATCCACGCAGCGCTTTCCGGTTTTGGCATATGCTCGCCTCCTTTCGCCCATATAGTGTCGCAAAGCGGGATTCACTGACAGGAAAATTTCGGATTTTTTGAGAGGATTTCCTTCGCGCCGGTTAGGAAAACGCTGATTTCAGGTTGCTTTTTCTTCAAAGGTTCTCATTCCCAAGACATTTGGCGAAAAACTCGATTGGATTCTGCGTATCCTCAGGATTCTGCGTATCCTCAGGATTCTGCGCACCCTCAGAAAGGTTACAAATCAATGTATACCATATGCGACCTGATTTGTCAATGGTGATTTGATAATTATCGAAAACAAAAAGCGCCTCAGCAACATATGTAGTCAAAACAAAAATATGAGTATTGAAAACACATATGGAATTTACAAAGCGTTCACACAATTATATGCAAATATGCTATACTATAGAAAATCGGAAAATGAGGTAAACAATATGAAAAAGAGTAGTCTGCTTTTGGCGTTTCTTGTCGTACTGTCCATGACCGCCTGTGGCAATACAGAGAAGCAGGATGCAACAAAGAATCCCACCGCAGATACCTCGAGCGTCACGGAAACAGAAACCGAAACGGAAACGGAGCCGTCGATCGTAGAACTGCTTGGTGCAAAGGATCTGGCTGGTGCGACTTATACCGTCCTCGATTGCAACAGTTCCAACGGTTTGCAGGTCAACATTCCCGGCGAGGAACTGACGGGGGAAGCCGTGAACGATGCGATGATTCATCGGGACGCGTTTGTTGAGGAAACCTACAACGTCGTGGTCGATTATGTCACCATGAAGGACAGCGAGGGTTTATCCGCGATGCAGAAATCCGTCAAAGCCGGGGACTGCGCATACAACCTCGTGGTCGCAACCATTTTCAACCTCGCCAATCAGGTGAACGGGCAGTATCTTTTCAATATGATGGATCTGCCTTATGTGGAGACGGACAAGGCGTGGTACAGTCCCCTGATGGCAGAAAGTCTCTCTCTCGGCGGACATATGTACTTCACCGCATCCGATATTTGCCCGTCCGTTTACCAGTCGCCTTGCTGCATGTTTTTGAATCTGAAGCTATATGACGATTACGGTATCACGACAGACATCTATCAGTCCGTTATCGATGGCAAATGGACGCTCGATCAGCTTATCGATCTGCAAAAGGACATCGACCAGGATCTGAATGCGGACAGCAAATGGACGGCGACAGAGGATTTCTTTGGCGTAGGATTGCAGCCTACCGGCGAAACCACCACCGCATTTCTTGCCGGAGCGGACGCATCTTTCTGTGTGAAGGACGGCGACACGCTGTCTATGGGCGGTGTGAATGAAAGAACGATTGGGATCATGGAAAAGCTTGCATCCTTCTGCCGGAACATCACATACAAAGATATCAACGATGTGATCAACTATTGCTTCAAGGTGGACAGGGCACTCTTTTTGCAGCACAAGCTCGAATCCGCCGCGGTACATCTGCGTGATATGGAAAGCGACTACCTTGTGTTGCCGTCTCCGAAAGCGGATGAAACGCAGGATCACTATATATCCATGGTATCCGGCTACTGCACGAGTTTTATCGGCATTCCCGCAACGGCAGAACCAGAGATCACGGGTTTTGTTACGGAGGCTTTGGCACGGTATTCGCATGAAAATATGCGTTCCCTTGCGTTCGATATGGCGTACAAGGAAAAAACCAGCCGTGACCCACGTACCTCTGAGGTTTTGGACATCTTACTGGACAATCTCTACATTGATTTCGGGATTGTTTATAATTTCAGCGGGATAAACGATATTGCTACCAATTCCATCTTCAAGGGTCAGGCGTTTATGTCCAGCTATGAAAAGAAGGAAAAATCTATCGTAACCAGTATTGAAAAGACCGTTAAGGCATGGACAGAATGAATCCCTGAAAACTATATAAAAAACCGGATCCCGATTTCCGCAAAGGATTTCGGGATCCGGTTCGTTTTATAAAATCGTATCCGTCACACAGTCGTACCAGTGTACGCAGGTTGGGCCGTTTATGGTGATCCGCTCATTGTCCGAGAGAATTTCTGTCCGCAGTCCGTCATGGCGGTTCTGCGCCCGGTCGTTTCGGTTGAACCGAAAAAATTTTGTACGCGTGATACTCGTGACGGAATCTTTACATAGATTTTACAAAAGTGTAAACCTGCTGCCAAATCCCTTGACTTTTCTCCGCCTTTGCGTTATCATTAACAAATCTAACGGTGGCAAGCCATTTCACATATATTCTTGCCGAAACCGGAGTTTTGTGTGCAGAGGGGGGAGCGTATGCTGGATGGGATTTATGAAAAAATGCAATCCGCATCGGGTGTGGCGACGGTCATTATCTCGATCGCGCTGATGCTGTTCTGCGGATTTGCGGCGACGCGGATTACCAAGCGGCTTCGTTTGCCAAACGTCACTGCGTACATACTGACCGGGATTCTGCTTGGCCCGTACTGCCTGAAGCTGATCCCGCAAGCCGTGACCGACGGCATGGCGTTCCTTGCCGATATTGCCCTCGCCTTTATCGCGTTCTCGACCGGAGAATTCTTCCATCTAGACGTATTGAAGAAAAACGGCTGGAAGGTCGTTGTCATTACGGTGTGGGAATCTCTCTTTGCCACGCTGCTCGTATTCATTGTTTCTCATGTGGTGCTGGGCATCAACCTCGCGTTCTCTGCGGTACTTGCAGCACTCGCGGCGGCGACTGCTCCGGCATCCACGGTTATGACGATCCGGCAGCTCGGCGCGAAAGGCAGTTTTGTGGAGACGCTTTTGCAGGTGGTTGCCCTCGATGATGTAGTCGGATTGGTGGCATACAGCGTAGCGATTTCTATCGCTATCGCGGGACAGTCCGGTGTCTTCCGCGTCACGGACGTGATTCAGCCGATTCTGGTCAATGTGGGGATTTTCTTACTGGGCGGCGTATTCGGCGTGCTGATGAAGCTCCTGATGCCGAAAAAACGCTCAACGGACAACCGACTGATTATCTCAATCTCTCTGCTGTTCGCGTTCTGTGGCATATGTACCCTGTTCGATGTGTCGCCGTTGCTTGGCTGTATGTCGATGGGAACGGTATATATCAACATCACGGATGACGATAAGCTCTTCAAGCAGCTCAACTATTTTTCCCCGCCGATCTTACTGTTGTTCTTTGTCCGCTCGGGACTGAATTTCCGGCTCGATGTGCTGGTCGATTCCTCAGAGGCGGTTGGCGCGGTACCGCTTATCGTTATCGGCATACTCTATTTTCTGACCCGTATCGTCGGCAAATACGGCGGTGCGTTTCTCGGCGGTCTGATGGTGCGGAGTGAAAAACGGATCCGCAATTATCTCGGACTCGCACTCATCCCGCAGGCAGGGGTTGCGATCGGACTGGCGGAGCTGGGTGCGCGTACCATCGGCGGAGAGATGGGGGAGGCTCTGCGCACGATCATTTTGGCGTCCAGCGTCTTATATGAGCTGATCGGCCCGGCATGTGCAAAATTGTCCCTCTATCTCTCTCATTCCTACGGAAATCCGCTTGATGAACCGATTCTGGCACCCGCCGACGGTACAGAAGCACCGCCGCAATCCGAGGTGGAACGGCTGATTGCCCGGATCGATGCGATCCAGAAGGAACTGCCGGCGCATACAAGCACGATGTCCGAGGAGGAGCAGGCGTTTCTGGAGGGCGCGGAGGAACTGTACGACAATCAGTGGCATCTCCCGCCCAGACTTCGCCGGAGATAAGCATTTACCCCATGTCCCATGTTTTGCATTTTTTGCATTTGTCCTATATCATTCTCAAGAAAGGTGCTACACGTCATGTTTTATACCGTAGAGGATCCTATCGCCAGTCTGCTCGGTGACTGGTCGATAGAGGTCAATGTCTATTCTGTACTTTTGCGGATTCTTCTGTCCGTGGCACTCGCATCCGTGATCGGCTGTGAACGTTCCAGCAAACGCCATTCTGCGGGACTGCGCACATTTATTCTCGTCTCTCTCGCGGCTACATCGGCTATGCTTACCGATATTTATCTCTGTGAGAATTCGCCGATGACGAGTTCTTTTCTCGCACCGGCGGCCGTCATTGGTATCGCCATGCTCAGCGGGAATTCGATTCTGTTCAGCTCCCGAAACCAGATCAAGGGACTGACCACCTCCGCAGGACTGTGGGCGTGCGGCGTCATCGGTTTGGCGGTAGGCGCGGGACTCTATACCGTGACCCTCATCGCGTTTGCGGCACTCCTGTGCTCCCTTGCTCTTTTCCCGCAACTGGAAACCCTGCTCAAGAACCGCTCGAATCACTTTGAAATTCATCTGGAACTGAAGAATAAAGCGAATTTGCAGGATTTCGTCACCACCATCCGCCGCCTCGGCTTGCGCATCGATGATATTGAATCGAATCCCGCATACCTCAACTCCGGGCTGAGTGTCTACTCCGTCTCTCTCACCATCCAGTCTGCGGAACTCAAAAAGTACAAATCCCACAGCGAGATCATTGAGGCGCTGTCCTCCCTCGAGTACGTCTACCACATCGAAGAAATGAACTGAAAAGTACCAATACTCGCGATATACCAAATCCGATCCCCAAAACAAAATCCCCATGAGCCAAAACTCATGGGGATCTTTTGTTGTAGGAGAATCAGACACGCATACAAGTGGCAAACCAACCGAAGAATCCAAAATTATAGGCTATATGCTGCAAAATTTGTATTCTGGGGCAACTGTTGCGGGGGCAAGCATGCCTGCTAGGGCATCCCACACCGAGTTTACTCGGTGATTAGTCAGCGAACTTGATCTCGATTTCGTGACCGCACGCGTTGGACTTGTTGATACCGTCGATGATCGCCTGGTTGTACAGGATCTGGGACGTCGGAACCGGTGCCGGTCCGTTTGTCACGATGGCATCGAGGAAGGAACGGATCTTCTGATCGAACAGACCGCCCTTGGTGTTGTTGAGGATCGGGATCACGGTGTCCACCTGAACGCCGGCCACATCGTGGTACAGGGTCATCGGACCGCCAACGGAGCCGTTCCAGCAGTCGGTAGACGGAATGCGGAGTGCGCCTTCGGTACCAAAGATGATGGTGTCGCCCGGGGTGTTGACATGCATAGCCCATGCGATACGGAAGTCGAGGATGATGCCGCCCTCAAGACGAACGAACGCTGCCGCGAAATCGTCAACGGAGAAGCGATCCGCATCCTTGCCGTTGTACTTCGGGTTCTTGCCGAAGTAGTCGGATGCGTAGCCGGATACGGTCAGCGGCTTCGGATAACCGATGGCGTTCAGAACCATATCGAGAGAGTAGCAGCCGATGTCGCCAAGTGCGCCGATACCGCCGGTGGACTTTTCGATGAACGTGGATCCCGGAATGCCGCGACGACGGCCGCCACCGGTCTGGATGTAGTAGATCTTGCCGAGAACGCCGGAATCGACGATCTTCTTGATCTGCTGCATATTCACGTCAAAACGGGGCTGGAAGCCGACAGTGATAAACGCGGAGGATTCCTTTTCTGCCTTGCAGACTGCTTCTGCCTCTTCAAGGGTAACGGTGAACGGCTTTTCGAGAAGTACCGGAATGTTGTGCTCCATGCAGTAGATAGCGGGAGCCGCGTGCTGGGTGTTGTAGGTGCAGATGGAAACGCCGTCCAGATCGGGCTCGTTGTCGATCAGCTCCTTGTGATCCTTGTAGAAGTGTACGCCGGAAACGCCAAAGCGTTCCATGAATTTTTCCGCCTTGCCGGGGATGAGATCAGCGGCTGCGACGATTTCCACATCGGGCTGATTTTTGTAGCTCTGGATGTGGGATTCTGCGATCCAACCGGTACCGATGATACCGATCTTGAATTTCTTGCCTGCTGCCTTCTTTTCTTCAACAGCTGCCTGCTTGAACTGGCTGAGTACTGCGTCTGACATTTGTTTTGTCCGCCTTTCGTTTTATATGTAGCTCTTCTGTGCGAGCGTTGCCGCACGGAGAGATAACGACTGATTGATAAAGAAACTTTCTTAGGAATACGCTGAATTTATCCATCTTCCGACAGCGCATCCGGATGCTTCGGTGGCTTACCAACCGAGCTTGCAGAGATTTCCTCTCGATTTTGCGATGCATTCCATACGGGACAGACCCATGGACGGCTCGTCCTGCTCGACGATTACCCACTTCGCGCCTGCATCCATAGATGCGGCGAGAATCGAGGGCATATCCTGCATACCGGAACCGCACGGACGGAACTCAAACGTGGAGGGTTCGTCGTCCTTCTTATCGTCGTCCAGACCGATGAGGGCGTAGAGATGCGTCGGGAGCTTTCCGCTCATGTGGAAGTCCTTCAGATGGACGACCGGTGCGCGACCCGTGTATTTGCGCACGAAATCCGCCGGGTTTTCTCCGCCGACATTGACCCAACAGGTGTCGAGTTCTGTCTGGAGATACGCTGCCGGAACTTTCTTATAAAGAATGTCGAGACCGTATTCGCCATCGACCTTCTTGAACTCGAAATCGTGGTTGTGGTAGAGTAAAGTCAGCCCCATATCTGCTGCGATCTTGCCGATGCGGGCGATCTCTTCGATGGTCTCATCGAACTTCGCCGCGCCCGGACGACGCTCTTCGGTAACGTAGGGGACAACCACATACTGTACGCCGATTTCCTTGTACGCCGCGAGCGTGCCTTTTGTATCGGCAAGCATATCGTCCAGCGGTACATGTGCGGAAATCGGATTCAGACCCAGTTCCTCGCACCATGCGCGGATATCGGCAGGCTTGTTGCCGTATAAACCGGCGAATTCCACACCGTCGTAGCCAAGCTCCTTGACCTTTGCGAGAGCCGCGTGCATATCGGCTTCCACGGAGTCGCGGATGGAATATAACTGCACACCAACAGGAAGTGCCATAGGATTTCCTCCTTGCCGTTTTCAGGCCGCGCGATTGGGCAGCCGGGAAACGAAACAGAAAAAGTATCTAAACGAGCCGTGCAAAAACGACTCTGTTTTCTCTATTATAACGTAATCGCTCTCCAAAATCAAGGGTTTTCCGGCACATTTTTTCTTTCGCGGCAGTTTTTTTTATTTCTGTGATGCGCTGTGCCATTTTGGGGATAATTTCGTGCGGGAGTGGGGCATTTTCGATTTCCGCTCTGGCCATATGCCCGCGTACCACAGAAAAAAGGGGGACGCCGAGCCATCCCCCTTTTGTTGTATTTGTTTACTGTATCTGCGTGCTGTAGTTCGGTGCTTCCTTGGTGATCGAGATGTCGTGCGGATGAGATTCGCGCAGACCATTGCCGGTGATGCGGACAAACTGTCCGTCGCGCTTCAGATCCTCGATGGTCGGAGTGCCGCAGTAACCCATGCCGGAGCGCAGACCGCCCATGAGCTGGAACACGGTGTCGGAAACGGGTCCCTTGTACGGTACGCGTCCCTCCACGCCTTCCGGTACAAGCTTCTTTTGGTTTTCCTGGAAATAGCGATCCTTCGAACCTCTTTCCATGGCGGCGAGAGAACCCATGCCGCGGTACACCTTGAATTTTCTGCCCTGATAGATTTCGCTGTCTCCGGGGCTTTCCTCACAGCCGGCGAGCAGCGAACCGATCATGATGACGTTCGCGCCTGCCGCGATCGCCTTGGTGATGTCGCCGGAATACTTGATGCCGCCGTCCGCGATGACAGGAATGCCTGCTTCCGCTGCGACCTCATACGCGTTGAGAATGGCGGAAATCTGGGGTACGCCGATGCCTGCAACGATACGGGTGGTGCAGATGGAACCGGGACCGATACCAACCTTGACCGCATCTGCGCCTGCCGCGATAAGATCTCGTGCCGCTTCTCCGGTGGCGATATTACCTGCAATGAGCTGACAATCGGGGTAGTTTTCCTTGACCTTTGCGACGCAGTTCAGGATGTTGCGGGAGTGCCCATGTGCCGAGTCGAGTACCAAAAAGTCCGCGCCCGCGTGGAGAAGCGCGCCTGCCCGTTCCACAACGTCCTTGGTCACGCCGATTGCCGCACCGCAGAGAAGTCTGCCGTGTGCATCCTTGGCGGCGTTCGGATAACGATCCGCTTTTTCGATGTCTTTGATGGTGATGAGCCCACGCAGATGATTTTCGTTGTCCACGATCGGGAGCTTTTCGATTTTATGGCGGCGCAGAATCTCCCGCGCCTCAAGCAGTGTGGTGCCGACAGGTACGGTGATCAGATTTTCCTTTGTCATCACGTCGCGGATCGGCACGTTGAAATCGTCCATGAACCGAAGGTCACGGTTGGTAATGATGCCAATGAGCTTGCCTTCGTCGTCGCAGATCGGCACACCGGAGATTTTGTATTTGCCCATCAGCTCGTCTGCCTCATAAACATAGTTGTCGGCATGGAGGAAGAAAGGATCGGTGATAACGCCGTTTTCACTCCGTTTTACGCGTTCCACCTGATCGCACTGCGCTTCTGTGGACATATTCTTGTGGATCGTTCCGGCACCTCCCTCACGTGCCATCGCAATCGCCAGCGCGGATTCGGTGACGGTATCCATTGCCGCGCTCATTAAGGGGATGTTCAGCATAATCTTATTCGTGAGTCTGGTTTTCAGCGAGATCTGCTGGGGAACGACTTCACTCTTCCGGGGGATGAGCAGAACGTCGTCGAAGGTGAGTCCTTCATAAGCGATCTTGCCTTCCACAAAGCGGTTCGACATAGTAACACAACCTTTCTTCCTATAAAATATTGTTTCGTTCGTAGGGGATGCAGTTTTATTAGTATACCATTATACCGATTTTTCCTGGCTATGTCAATAGCCAAAACCGCCAATTTTTCTGTTAGTAGGATTCCGCGCGTTTTATGATATGGCATCCGCGCTGTGCGTGTATAGCGGCTTCCGGCGGCGATGTGGTAATGTATTGACGAAGAGGAAAGACAGGAAAAGTGATTGCTATATACCCGTGTATCTGTACGCCTGATCCGCTGGGAAAAAATCCGATTTGTTGGGGCGATTTTGTCCGTTTCCTATTGAATTTGGAGGAATTTATGGTATACTATAGCAAAGAGAATCGGTATTTGTCCACCAAACGGACAGAAGACAAGGAGGAAATCTATGTTATTTGAAAATGGTGACCGCATCGTGTTTACCGGAGATTCCACCACTGACAACGGACGGGGCAGACCGGTAGGCGAGGGGCTCTGGGACGGCGTCGGCGGCGGCTATGTGCGCGTGATTGAGAACATTTTGAACGTGGTGTATCCGGACCGCCTGTATTGGATTTCCAATACAGGGGTGAGCGGCAATACAACCCGCGACCTGCACAATCGCTGGCAGAATGACGTTATGGCACTGAAGCCCGACTGGGTGAGCGTCATGATCGGTGTGAACGACATCTGGCGTCGCTTCGATTGCCCGGCGATCACATCCTCACACGTCTACGCCGCAGAATACAAGGATCTGCTGTCCAAGATGATGGAGCGCACCCTGCCGACAGTTAAGGGCATGATCCTGCTCTCCCCCTACTACATTGAATCGAACCGCGAGGACAGTATGCGTATGGCGGTTGACGAGTATATTGGCATCTGCTCCGATGTGGCGAAAAAGTATAATACGGTGTTTGTAAATCTCCAGCGCGCTTTTGACGATTATCTGGTGTATCGCCACTCCTCCTACATCGCGTGGGACAGAGTTCATCCCGGTCCGATCGGTTCCACAATCATCGCCCGCGAATTTCTGAAGGCGGTGGGGATCGATCGCTCGTTCCTGTAAGGAGAAAACGCAATGGTAAAATTTGGCTGTTGTGTCCCCGGCGGATCGTTTATGCCGGAGGGCGTCGCGGAGGTGCCGCAGTCTCCGGCGGATTCCATTATCGCGAAGTGCCGTTATATCCTTGAGACCGGATTTGATTTCACGGAGGTCGGGGGTGGAATGCTTGTCGGACTGGACGACGCGGGATGGCGGACGGTTCTCGCCGAGAATGAAAAGAGTGCGCTCGGTCTGTACGCGGCGAACAGCCTCTTTCCACAGGAACTGAGGATGGGCGATCCAATGGCAGATCGGGACGCGCAAAAGGGGTATATCCATACGCTCGTGGATCGGTTTGTGCCACTGGGAATCCGGTACGCGGTATTCGGCAGCGGTGTGGCAAGAAGCATTCCGGCTGGCGTATCCCGGGAAGACGGAATCGCCGTACTGCGCCGTTTCATGAGCGATTTCGCGGACTATGCCTATCCCCGCGGTGTTACGCTGGTGATCGAGCCGTTGCGTCGGAAAGAAACGAACGTCTACGTTACCGTCCCGGAGACTGCCGCGGAGGTGCGCGCGCTGGCTAATCCCGGCATACAGCTTCTGTGCGATGCGTTCCATATGGCGGAGGAGGGAACTCCGGCGGATGCGGTATGGGAGGCGGGTGCGCTGATCCGACACTGCCACATGTCGGAGGCACCGGATCGCACCTGTCCCGGCAAATATACCACGGGAGATCCGCAGTACAACCGGGATTTCGCGCGCTGCCTGAACCGGATTGGCTATACGGGCGGCGTGTCGGCGGAATGCGGCTTTGATGATTTCAAGACAGACGTGCCGCAGATTCTCGCGTACCTGCGGGAAATTTTCGCATAACAGACGAGGGACATACAATGGAGAAGCTATTCTATACGGCAAAAACGGCGTTGCGGGAAGATCCGTTGCGGCTGTCCGGCACGCTTCCGGACGGCTGCAACGCGCTGATGACCGAGGACGGCAGGGCGTTCCCGGCGCAGAACACGGAGAACGGCGTGACAGCGATCCTGACCTGCGAGGCTGATGAATCGCTGACGCTCACACCCGGACGGGTCGATTTGGAAAAATTGCACTTGACGAGGGGCGAGGATTGCCTGGCGATCGAACGGCGCGGCGCGGTGATCGGCGGGTATTACTGGGATCGCGCGATCTGGAAGCCGTATTTCGGTCCGATCTGCGACGACGCGGGGCATCCTTTTACCCGGATCGATTTTTCGGCGAAGGAGCATCCGCACCACCGTTCTGTCTATATCGCGGTCGGCGACGTCAACGGCGTGGACGCGTGGAACGAACCGGCAGACTGCGGCATTGTGCGGGTGGAAGAACTGAACGATGTGGTCTGCGGTGCGGCGTTTGCATCCTTTACAGCGCACAATCTCTGGACGGATCACGCAGAGAAGCCCCTTATGCATGAGACAACGGTATACACGATGTACAACCAGTCCGATGCGTGCCGGATGTTGGATCTTGCGGTGACGTTCACGGCGGATTTCGGAGAGATCGTGTTCGGCGCGACCAAGGAAGCGGGGCCGCTCGGAATCCGTATGCGGGATGAGCTGCGTGCGGACAAGGGAACGGGACTGATCACCAATGCATGCGGCGAAAAAACGGAGGCGGAATGCTGGGGACACGATGCGCAGTGGTGCGATTATACCGGAACGATGCCGTTTGGCACGATGGGAATCGCGGCGTTCGACCATCCCGACAACGAGCGGTATCCGACCGCATGGCACGTCCGGGACTATGGTCTGTTCGCGGCAAACAATCTCTATTTCAAAGGCGGACTTACAATCGCGGCAGGGAAGAGTCTGACATATCGCTATCGGCTTCTCTTCCACAGAGCGGCGATGACGGCGGACGAGATCGCGGGAAAGTACGCGAGGTATATTGGAAAATAACAAGGAAAAAGGGGCTGTCGCAAAGACAGTCCCTTTTTGCATGGCATGAATGGAAAATTGTCAGTCGTTCTCTGCCGCAATCATTTCCTGGATTTTTTTGTTGTAGTTGGTGAGCTTGCTGTTCGCACCTTTTTCTGATTTTTGATACATGGAAGTGACATCCGTGGAGTAGGACGACAGTGTGCCGAGGAGGCTGTTGTTGTAGCCACCGATTCCGAAATACCAGCCAAGGTCATAAAAACGTGTGGAGAAGATGAGGTCGAGCATTCTCGAGGAATCTTCATCCCGCGAAACCTTATTCTGTAATGTCTGATCATAGTAGGCAGGTGTCAGCGTGTAGAGCGATTCATACGCGAGTGCCTGTGTGATGTAGCCGGTACGCGCAAATTCCTCAGCACTGAATGCATTCTTCGGAATCGAGTACAGAGTCAGCGTCCAGGATGCCGCGCTGTTGTAGTATCGATCCTGCGCTTCATCGTATTTCGGAAGCGGGAGAATGCCGAAGTCGTCCTCCATATCCCGCAGCTCCGTTGCCGCGAGCAGAGATTTCATCAGAAACAGTGCACGGGATTCCTTGAATGCAGTTACCCCGAGGTCTGTGCCCACATAGGGGTTTCTCTGGTACGCACAGGTCACATCGGTGTTGAACAGGTAAGATGTGAATTTATCGAACGCGTCCACGAATCTTTCGCTGTAGAGTGTCAGAACAATGTTTCCATCCTCATCGAGCGTACAGCACTGAACGCCGCAGGCGTTGACCAATCCGATCATGATGTCGTCCCATACATAGACGCCGTACAGGTCGTCCGGGTCATTGATGTGATTGCCGTCGTTGTCTGTATCCGTAGAGGGGACACTTTCCGCAAGCATCTTGAGATTGTCAATCGTCCAGGTGCCGTTGTCCACCATTTCATACAGATTGGGGAGATCGTAATCTGCTGCCAAATTCTTGTTGAAGTAGTAGCAGAACGTCGCCCGGTTGTCATAGATGGAAATGTCCCCGGTCGCCTGATAGACGGCGTTTTTGAAGGTGAACGACTCAACAGCTCGCTGATCCCACCATTCTCTCGACAGATCCAGATTTTCAACGCGATTCAGATTGGTAAGAATACCGGCGATCAGCGCGTTGCAGGAACTGCTTGCGGTGAGAGAGGCAAGATCGTAGTCGTTGGTTCCCGCCTGTACCGAATTGTTGAGCTTCGCATGGCCCTGCCCGTTGTCTGTCGTATTCACAATGGTTTCTATTACACAGTTTGCGCTGTCCTGTACTTTTACGACGCGCTCATACATTGCGTCGTTGATCGGTTCGCCGGTTATCTCTTCCGCTTCAAAATCGTTTGTGGGAACGGATGTGCCGATGTGTACATAGATGTTGTATGTGTATCCGTCATAATCCGCGCTGCCAAGCCCGGAATCCAACCGTGTGGTTGAAGCCTGCGTCTCTTCGACGGTTTCCGTATCCGCGTTTGTGGCTGCCGGTTGGTCTGCGTTGTCCGTTGTCTCTGCGCCGCCTTTTTGACAGGAAGCCGCCGCAGACGCGATCAGCAGCAGTGCGATGAGAAAAGTGAGTCTACGTTTCATTGTTTTTCTCCTTGTGTTGTATTTGACCAAGAAAACGTCGCTGGAAGGGAAATGTATTCAGCGTATCCTTAATTTGTTTGCGCGCAAACAGTCTTTGCTGTATATAGTATATTATATACAACGGAAATACGCTTGTCAATAATGAAAGGGAAAGTTTATTAAGAATATACCTCGTCATATTGTCTAAGTTGCACAGGCAATTTTTGTATAAAACGTCGAAATACACAAAATTCCAGGAGTTAAAGTTGTCATTATTGTGCCAAACCCATTGACATTGTTTTGGAGATGCTGTATACTATGAGCAATAGGCGCGTTACTCGTAGCGAAAATCTGAAGAACGCGAAGCTTAGGAGTCATATATGAAACGTAGGATATTTACTTTGCTGCTCTGTGCCATGCTCGTGGCGCCGACGCTTCTCTCCTGTTCCAGTGGTGAGACGAAGGAAACCGAAAGCGATACCTCCGGTGCCGACAGCGCAACGGAATCTGTGGAGGAAACGGAATCCCTGTCCGATTACGAAATGCGTCAGCTCATCTCGGATGATCTGGACGATACCGATTTCGGTGGCAAGGATTTTCGCGTCATTACCACTGCACACGATACCTATGACGCTGTGACATATGAAATCGTAGCGGATGAGTTAAATGGCGATGCCTGCAACGATGCGATTTACAATCGGAATCTCGAGATTGAAAACCGTTTCAATGCGGTTGTGACCTGCGTTGCGGAAAAAGATCCGCATACTTTTGTGCTGAAATCGGTGACAGCCGGTACGGACGAGTATGACATTGCCACCTCTTATGATTTTTTAACCTATAAATATGTAAATGCGGAAGCGGTAATGAACTGGAAGGAGGTTCCGCATATCAATCTGGATAAGCCGTGGCATAACGCGCTAGCCAACAACAACGCAACGATCAATAATCATCTGTATGCGATTTGCTCCGACCTTTCCATTACCTCTATGACCTATACATATGCCACCTTCTTCAATATTGAGATGATGGGAAATAACGGCTACAGTGCAGATGATCTGTACGATCTTGTGCGTAACGGGGAATGGACCATTGATAAGATGGCAGAGATAGTATCCGGTATATATACGGACGTAAATGGCGACGGCAAGAAGGATGAGGGAGATATCTATGGCTACGGCTATCAGATCACCAATCCCGCCGATGTATGGCTGACGGCATTTGACCAGCCGATATTTACCATGAAAGATGACAATACCTATAGCATCAACTTCATGAGTGAAAAAACGACTGCGATTCTGGAAAAGCTTCTCGATTTCCATTACAACAACCAGGGTGTGTATCTGCCGTCCACGCAGTATGATGAGCAGAAATACTTCTTAAGTGAGCAGTTCGCCATGGCACCGCTGCGGTTCCATTGTGCGTATACACAGCTTCGCGAGATGGATACGCCGTATTCCATGCTGCCGTATCCGAAATGGGATACAGAACAGACTTCCTATTACACGAACGCAGACGATAAATTCTCTGTGTTCCTGATTCCGTTGACTGCTGCGAACAATCTCGATTTCATCGGCACGATTTTTGAAGCGCTGTCCGCCATCAGCTATAAGAAGGTATATCCGGAATATTATGATGTCGCTCTGAAGGGGAAGTACTCGACAGACTCCTCTACGGCTGAGATGGTTGACCTCATCATGGCCGGGCGTAACTTCGACTTTACGTTCCAGTTCGGCGAAAGCTATTTCCAGCGTCTGCCGTATCTGCTGCGCGATTTGCTTTCTGCAAAGAACAGCAACCTCGCGTCCAAGTATGAGACTGCCGCCAAGAAGCTCTTCACCCAGATCGACGAAAAGCTCCTGCCGCTCTATGGTGTGGGACAATAAAACATGGTTGTGATGGAGGGTGCTCATGGTCACCTCCATTCGCGATAGAAACCTCGTTTGGTTCTCTTTGCTGGGGAAATAAAAAAATACCGGATATGCGCGCGCACGTATATCCGGTATTTTTCGTACTGTCTGTCCGATGGCGAAATTCACAAATCTGCTGCCGGAGCGGGATTTGTGCCGCGTCTGTCTTGATTTTCTCACCGCGATATGGTATACTTCTTTCAGAAAACTACTACAAGGATATGGAGGAAAAGAGAAGATGAAAGCCGTTATCACCGTAGTCGGACGGGACACCGTCGGGATTCTCGCCAAGGTGGCAGCCGTATGTGCGGACAACCATGCGAATATCATCGATGTGACGCAGTCCGTTATGAAAGAGATGTTCACGATGGTTATGCTCGTTGATATTACTACACTACGGGACGATTTTGCGACCATGCAGAAGGAACTGTACACCCTCGGCGACCAGATCGGGATGAAGATCCACGTCATGCATGAGAAAATTTTTGAGTCGATGCACCATATATAAAGCGCGGATAGGGGCAGGCTATGTTAAACACAAAAGATATTCTTGAAACGATCCGGATGATCGACGATGAAAATCTCGACATCCGTACGATCACAATGGGACTCTCCCTTCTCGATTGCGCCGACAGCGATATACACCGTGCGACGGAGAAGATTTACGATAAAATCACGCGTCGTGCCGAGCGGCTGGTGGCTGTTGGGGAGGAGATTGAGCGCACCTATGGTATTCCGATCATTCACAAGAGGATCGCGGTCACGCCCGTTGCGCTTTTGACGGCGGTATCCGGCGGTAATCCGGTAGAATACGCGAAAACCCTCGAAAAAGCTTCCCAGACGGTCGGCGTGAACTTCATCGGCGGCTACAGCGCGCTGGTTCATAAGGGATTTGCCGCAGGAGATGAGGCGTTGATCCGTTCCATTCCGGAAGCGCTGGCGACCACGGAGCATGTCTGTTCCTCCGTCAATATCGGTTCCACGAAGGCGGGGATCAACATGGACGCTGTGGGCTTGATGGGCAAGGTCGTCCGGGAATGCGCGGAGAAAACGAAGGCGCAGAACTGCATCGGAGCCGCGAAGCTCGTTGTATTCTGCAACGCACCGGAGGACAATCCGTTTATGGCGGGTGCGTTCCATGGGATCGGAGAACCGGATTGCGTGATCAACGTCGGCGTATCGGGACCAGGTGTCGTGCGTTCCGCGCTCGCCAAGCATCCGGAAGGCGATCTGACCGAGGTGGCGGATGTAATCAAAAAAACGGCGTTCAAGATCACCCGGATGGGACAGCTCGTCGGTACCGTCGCATCGGAAAAGCTCGGCGTACCGTTCGGTATCGTGGATCTTTCCCTCGCGCCCACCCCGGCAGTCGGCGATTCCGTTGCGCACATCCTTGAGGAAATGGGACTGGAGGTATGCGGCACCCACGGCACGACGGCGGCTCTTGCACTGCTCAACGACGCGGTGAAGAAGGGTGGTGTGATGGCATCGTCCCATGTCGGCGGTCTGTCCGGCGCATTCATTCCGGTGTCCGAGGACGCGGGCATGATCGCGGCGGCGCGAAGTCACGACCTGTCTATCGAAAAGCTGGAGGCAATGACGGCGGTCTGCTCGGTCGGACTCGATATGATTGCGATCCCCGGCGAC
>CAVIKO010000014.1:46560-46918 GCA_963643035.1 bacterium | reverse complement strand
GCAGAAGAATTCCGAATCCGTAGGAATCATGATCTTCCACAGCACCGTTTTTTACCATGGTTTGATATTCGTACCACGGAATATTCACGGCACTTCGTCCGAGCTTCCGCATTTGACTGCGTGAGAATTGTCCGATGCGAAGCAGTCTGATTTCTTCTTCATTATCGCCGTCCGGAATATAAACGGTTTTCGTATCGTCATCAATCAGATGAAATGTATCGGAAACCTCGTGAAAATGCAGTTTTTCTTCCGATTCGAGAATATGAGGCTTGTCGAGGCCTTCGTCCCCGCACGCCCAGAAAAGTTTGTGATAATAGGCCTGTATTGCCGCAATTGTGTAGATATCCTCAAAAGTATC
>CAVIKO010000014.1:16677-46507 GCA_963643035.1 bacterium | reverse complement strand
CCCCGCACGCCCAGAAAAGTTTGTGATAATAGGCCTGTATTGCCGCAATTGTGTTGATATCCTCAAAAGTATCGAGAATTTGCTTTGTCGGAACAATCCGCGAGAGAAGTGCATCGCTTACTTTGCCTTCACCGTCAAAAATATGTACGATACTGCTTTCAGGCGGATTTTTTCCTTCTCTGTTGCATCGTCCCGCTGCCTGAAGGATGCTGTCAAGCCCCGCTGTTTCACGCCATACGCACGGAAAATCCACATCTACACCCGCTTCAATCAGGCTCGTGGATACTACTCGACAGCATTGGCCGAGCCGAAGCCTTTCCCGTATGTTTTTTAACGTGATTTCTCGGTCTTTTGCTGTCATTAGCGTGGAAAGATGATAACTGCCATCGGATGGCAAAGCCTTGAAAATATCACGTGCGCGTTTTCTTGAGTTGACAACACACAATACTTGCCGCTCTTCAAGCATCTTTTCCGATACTTGCTTGTCCGACAATAATCCTTCTTTTGCAAATCGTACACGTTTGAAAAACGCAAAAAGCACATCCGGTTCGGGTGCTATTTCTCGAAGATGCAGTCTATACGTAAATTTCGAAAATATTGTATCGAGCGGCGGCTGTGTTGCTGTACACAAAAGCACTGTCGCACCGTAAGAGCCTGCAAGCTCCGATATTGCCGACACGCAAGGTTTGAGAAGTGTGACAGGTAAAGTCTGCACTTCATCGAATACAATTACGCTGTTTGCTATGTTATGCAGTTTACGGCATCGTGACGGTTTTGAAGAATACACGGATTCGAAAAATTGTACAGCGGTGGTGACAACAATCGGCGAGTCCCAGTTTTCGCACGCCAACTGATGCTGACGGAGAATATCACACGCATCGCCCTCTGTATCCAATTGAGCCTGATTATGGTGTTCCAGCACATTTTCGACTCCCAGAATCTTTGAAAAAACATCCGCAGTCTGCTCGATAATACTTGTGTACGGGATTACATATATAATTCTGTGTAAATCGTGTGCGGTGGCATGACTGAGTGCGAAAGCCAAAGAGGATATTGTTTTTCCGCCACCTGTCGGGACAGTAAGCTTGTATATACCTCGTGTGTTGTTTCCGGCTTGAAAGCTCGCATTCAAAATAGCATTTCTTTGCTTACATAAATCGTCACGTGGATTGTCGAGCCAGGTTGAAACATACATTCGTAATTTTCGATATAATTCCGGAATATCGCTGTATCTACCGCGAGGTTGTTTACCGCGCAGAGCCTCTTCCGTGTCCAAGTAATCCGCATCCACAAGGCATGAGAACAACATTCGTGTATACATGGCGGCTGTTAATGATTCGGGTTTAGCAAGCACGGCAGGTGGTATATCCGTATTTTTATCCACTTGAATTTCTTTTTTCCAAACGGAAGCGTCCATGCTTCCTTCGAGTTTTTTGTTTATGCGCGCACCTATCGTTCCCTCTGTCATTCCCATATCGGGAATACCGCCGTGATGCCCGCATATTGCGAATGCGGCCGGAACATCACCATAAATCCGAGCGGCAGCCTGCGCACCTGCTGTAGAATGGTCGATTGGCTGTGTGTGTTCTGGATCAAGCTGACGTTTTTGCGCAGCGGGGCTGTATTTGCCTATGTCATGTAGCATCCCGGTTCGGTAACCTTCGCGCGGTGAGCCGATATCCTCGGCAAACTTTTCGGAAAGCTTGGCGACCCCAAGTAAGTGTTCTTTCAATAATTGATAACTTCCGTCGTCTCGCTTGTGGGTAACATACTCAATACTGCCCATTTTGCCTCCGCACTTGATACTATCCATCGTGTTTTTATAACAATTTATGCATATAAAATTGTTCATGTACTTATTATAGCATATCATACCATGTAGATCAATCCTTTTCGAATAAGTTTTGCCAGTCCAAGTCATGCTGTCGCCCACAACTGACAACTAGGCTGTCGGTTGTGCTTTACACAATACTTTTTATTCACCCATGGACAGAGTGAATGTTCAGAGATAGAATGCCGACAAAAACGAACTGAAATTCCCACTATAGTTAATTCCGAAACCGCGGAGAAAAAACTCGAAGAAAAACACTGCTCAAGTACGTCATTCCATCTGTTTTATCGAACGCACTCTTATAGATTTTTTAAAATTTCTCCTAAGAGAGTTTTTGTATTTGACCTTAATCGAGGTTAATCCGATGGTTTGTCGGTTAAGGAAATCCTCGCCATTTATGCATTTTTAGATATATCGATTTTTCAAGCTTTTTTACCGTTTTTTCTATCGACAAAAATGAGTGCTTTTGCTATACTTTCATCGTGTAGATACGATGCTTCTATATGCATTCTGTATGTACAAAAATCTTTTTATCAGGAGAAATGTCATGAAAAAATTCTCTCTTCTCACGCTGGTTCTTATCCTTCTTCTGACGATCGTTCCTGTGTCCGCAGCCGGAAATGAGATTCTTTTCGGTACTCCGGTGATCGACGGTCAAATCGACGAGATGTACAGCCAGTCTTGGACATGGTCTTTTGACCACACAACGGTCAACTACGGTGAGGTAACCGGAGATGAAAGCGCGATCGTATACGCTTTATACGACACCGATAACCTGTATGTTGCTGTGAAGGTTATGTCCGCGAAAAACGGAAATTCCGGAAACGATGCTTCTATTGAAGCAAATGTAGGCGATCATCCGTGGCCGTGGGATCAGATGGACGGTGTGGAAATTCGCTATACAGATGCAAGCGGCAATACCTACGCACTGTGGGGCGACTATATGAACCGGATGGTTTCCAACTACAATCTCTATTCCGGTGAATATTCCTACAAGGCGGTAGAACTGGACGATAGTTCCTACTCTATTGAATTTGTAATTCCGTTTGTCAACAATGAAGGAGCCGGTTCGGTATTCCAGCTTGGTGTGCAGGTCGACAACTTTGACGATGCATACTGCTGCTCCTTCAATGGCGGTGGTGCACAAGAGCTGACGCTCAGTGCAAATGAAGTTTCCGTAGAGGAAACTACCGCTGAGGTTGTGGATTCCACTGTGGCTGAAGTGGTCGAAACTGCTCCACAAACCGCTGACGCAACCCTCGTGATTGCCGCTGTTTCCGCACTGCTTGGTTCTGCTGCATACGGCATCCGCAGAAAGAAATAATCCATAACTGCCTTTTTCATTCCATAAAGAGGACGGTGCATCCATAGCGGTACACCGTCCTCTATTACATATAGCGTGATGACGAACCGATAGGACAGAAAAAGAGAACACCGTGGCGGCAGGATGACATTCCCTGCACACGGTGTTCTCTTGGTAAATTGTGGGATTATTTCCGAGATCTATAATTTGAGTAGAAATTACGGATATAGGGATAAAACAAATTTCAATCAGCGTTTTCGAAGGATGGTTGCCTTATTTTTCGAGACTCCGGCAGTATTCGTCGATGGCACGAGCTGCAGTTTTACCTGCTCCCATCGCAAGAATGACGGTTGCGGCACCGGTCACAGCATCACCGCCGGCGTAGACACCGTCGCGCGAGGTCTTGCCCGTTTCCTCTTCCACCACGATACCTCCCCAACGCTGGGTTTCCAGCCCTGCAGTCGTATTCTTGATGAGCGGATTCGGAGATGTACCCAAAGCCATGATCACGCAGTCTGCGTCCATGACATATTCGCTGCCCGGAACCTCCACAGGACGGCGGCGTCCCTTTTCATCCGGTTCGCCTAGTTCCATATGGATGCACCGGATCGCCTGGACACAACCGTTTTTCGGATCGCGTCTGTCATCCGGATTGTTGTAACCAAGGATTTCCACCGGATTGTTGAGTACCAGAAATTCGATTCCTTCCTCCATGGCATGCTCGACCTCTTCACGCCGTGCGGGCAATTCCTCCATGGAACGGCGGTATACAATGCTGACCTTGCCGCCGAGCCGAAGAGCCGTTCTTGCCGCGTCCATTGCCACATTGCCGCCGCCGACTACAATGACGCGTCCACCTTTCATGATCGGGGTTGCCGCGTCGTCCCGGTATGCTTTCATCAGATTGCTCCGTGTCAAAAATTCGTTCGCGGAGTACACACCCTTCAGTCCTTCTCCCTCAATGCCCATGAATTTCGGCAGTCCGGCACCGGAACCGATGAATACCGCTTCGTAGCCGTCTGCAAACAGTTCGTCGATGGTCAGAGTTTTGCCGATTACGACGTTCGTTTCCACATCCACACCGAGCGCTTTTAATCCCTCCACTTCCTTTGCTACGATTGCTTTCGGCAGACGGAATTCCGGGATCCCATAGACAAGCACACCGCCTGCGGTATGGAGAGCTTCAAAAATGGTAACTTTGTAGCCTTTTTTCGCGAGATCTCCGGCGCAGGTCAATCCGGATGGACCGGAACCCACGACGGCGACACGGTGCCCGTTCGATACGGGAGCTTCTATCGGCGCGTCGCTGTGCGCGTTGTGCCAGTCCGCGACAAACCGTTCCAGTCTGCCAATCCCGACCGGTTCCATTTTGATCCCGAGCGTACATTTGGATTCGCATTGGGATTCCTGGGGACATACACGACCGCAAACCGCCGGCAGGGAAGAGGACTTGTGGATCACCTGATATGCGCCTTCAAAATCGCCGTCCTTGATGCGGCTGATGAAGTCTGGAATTTCGATATTGACAGGACAGCCGTTTACACAGGGCTTATTCTTGCAGTGCAGACAACGGGACGCTTCAGCGACTGCCACTTCTGCGGTGTATCCGAGCGCGACCTCGTCAAAATTGTGGGCGCGGATCGCTGGATCCTGCGTGGGCATTTCATGTTTTTTCGGATCTATAGCCATGACAGTTCTCCTTATGCTTTCTGGAAGAGGTTGCAGGTTTTTTCGTAGGCGTGCCGCTCAAAGTCGGCATACATTCTGCCGCGGGACATCGCTTCATCGAAATCCACCTGATAGCCGTCGAAATCGGGGCCGTCCACACAGGCGAATTTCATTATCTTTTTTCCATCCTCGTGTAAGGTCAAACGACATCCACCGCACATTCCGGTACCGTCGATCATGATCGGATTCATCGATACAGTCACAGGAATTCCATACGGGCGTGCAGTTTCCACAACGAACTTCATCATGATCAGCGGACCGATCGTGATGATCTCGTCGAACGTCTCTCCGGATTCGAGCATTTCCTTGAGAGGTACGGTTACATTGCCGTGTCTGCCCGCGGTGCCGTCGTCTGTCATCAGCACAAGCCGATCGGAAATGGTCTTGAATTCGTCTTCCAGAATCACGATATCCTTGTTGCGGAAGCCGATGATGCTGGTCACATTCGCGCCGAGACGGTGGAATTCCTCCGCAATGGGCATGGCAATCGCGCATCCGACACCGCCGCCGATTACGCAGACTTTTTTTATACCGTCCATTTTGGTCGCTACGCCGAGCGGTCCTACAAAGTCAGAGATGAATTCGCCCTCATTTTTGTGGTTGAGCAGTGCCGTGGTTGCACCGACAATCTGGAAAATGATTTTTACGGTGCCTTCTGCAGGATTGCAGCCTGCTACAGTCAGCGGGATCCGCTCTCCCTCATCGTCCACGCGCAGGATGATAAACTGACCGGGTTTTGCCTTATGTGCCACGAGCGGTGCTTCGATTTCCATCTGTGTCACCGTCGGATTCAGTACGCGTTTTCGTATAATCTTGTACATTCTCTGGATTCTCCTTCCATTCCATGTGGAATCACGAAATAAAATGCGGGAATGGTGTATTTTTATTGATTTGCTCCGCCTGCCTGTACCGGAGGGCAGAGATTGTCTATCCTTTATTGTATCACAAAATCCGTCGTTTGTGAATAGGAAAATGGGATTTTTTTCGTGAGAATACGTCAATTTATATCCTGTCTGCTCTCTTTGTGATGTATGTGTCTTTTTGGATAAGCATTCATCTGTATGTACACCGGATAAAGAGATGCGGGACTGTGGCCACCGACGGAAAAACGACTGCCCGGAGAAGACAGTCGTTTCTCATAAAACACAAGCGTATCCTTAGAAATCGATCTCGGTGTCGTAGTAGCAGGCGGTGAGCAGCTTTTCCATCTCTTCCACCGTCGGGATACGCGGATTGGAACCTGTGCAGGCATCTGCGATTGCGTTGACGGCGATGTCGTGCAGACGGGTCTTGAATACTTCTTCCGGTACGAAGCCGTTTTCGGTCGGATAGCTGTCCGCACCGTAGTTCTTGATGCAATGCGGGATATTCAGCTCGTCATTCATGTAGCGGAGATACGCAATCAGGAGAGCAACCTTTTCCTCATTGGTATTGCCGCCGAGATTCATATTGTCCGCGATCACACCGTAACGAGCGGCAGCTTCCGGATTTTTAGCATTGAAGGCAATGACCTTCGGCAGGTACATAGCGTTTGCAGCGCCGTGGATGATGTGTGCGCCATAATCTGCGAATGCGGCACCGGTTTTGTGTGCCATGGAGTGAACAATGCCCAAAAGCGCGTTGGAGAACGCCATGCCGGCAAGACACTGCGCGTTGTGCATGGAGTCACGTTTTGCCATGTCGCCGTTATAGGATGGGATCAGGTCAGACTGGATCATGCGAATGGCGTGCAGTGCGAGCGGATCTGTGAAGTCGCAGTGCGCGGTGGAGACGTATGCTTCAATGGCGTGGGTCATTGCATCCATACCGGTGTGTGCCACGAGCTTCTTTGGCATCGTCTCGGCAAGCTCAGGATCGACGATTGCCACGTCCGGGGTGATTTCAAAATCTGCGATCGGGTACTTGATACCCTTTTCATAATCGGTGATGATGGAAAATGCTGTGACCTCGGTTGCGGTACCGGAGGTGGAAGAAATCGCGCAGAAATGTGCTTTTCTACGGAGCTTCGGAAGACCGAATACTTTGCACATATCCGCAAAGGTGACTTCCGGATATTCGTACTTGATCCACATAGCCTTTGCCGCGTCGATAGGAGAGCCTCCGCCCATGGCTACGATCCAGTCGGGCTGGAATTTTTCCATTGCCGCTGCGCCGCGCATAACGGTTTCCACGGACGGATCGGGTTCGATGCCCTCAAACAGCTCAACTTCCATGCCGGCTTCCTTCAGATAAGACACCGCGCGGTTGAGAAAACCGAAACGCTTCATGGAGCCGCCGCCCACACATACGATTGCGCGCTTGCCCTCAAAGGTTTTCAGAGCCTCCAGTGCGCCCTTGCCATGATAAATATCTCTCGGTAAAGTAAAACGTGCCATAACAGAACCTCCTTTGTTTGTTGACTCTATTATAGCACGCCACATCCGTTTTGGGAATTGCTACTTTGACATAGGGGGTATGTACAATTCGATATGATATATATCGGAATGGATACTGTGTACAAAAGAACCGCATAAAATGGGGTGATGCCGGCAAATTGGTACAACATATGATTTGCTATGAAAATAGAATTGCAAATCTTACGCAAAAGTCATATAAAATCAAAAAAACGCTGTCACAAATTGTTGTTCTGCCTGTTTTTTGCCGGATGTCATTTCGACATCCCCAGCGTGCGTTCATAAGCTGCGATCACGGCGTCCATAGCGGCGGCGCGGAATCCCTTTTCCTCCAGTGTCCGCACACCCGCGATGGTGGTGCCTGCCGGAGAGGTGACAGCGTCCTTCATTGCACCCGGATGGGTTTCTGTTTCGGCAAGAAGTCGTCCGGTACCGATCACGGTTTGGATAGCAAGCTCCATGGCAGTTGCGCGGGGCAGTCCGCAAGCCACACCGCCGTCCGCCATTGCCTCAATGAACAGGCACACATATGCCGGACCGCAGCCGGATATGGCACTGCCTGCATCAATTTTGTTCTCCGCGAGGGGGAGCAGAACGCCGGCTTGCGTGAACATCGTCCGGAAGTCCGTGATTGCCGTCTCCGGTACGTCCGCCGTGTGATCGAATAGGATCATGGCTTCTCCAACGGATGCCGCAACGTTGGGCATCAGCCGGATCACGGGGCAGTCACAATCGGCAAGCGCCCGGATTTTCTCCATTGCAACACCCGCCGCCATGGAAATGAGTACCGGTTTTTCCGTCCGTGCGGTAAGAATCGGGGAGAGGGACGCGAGCAGTCCCGGCAGTCCCTGTGGTTTTACGCCCAAAAGAATGTAGTCCGCCGCGTCCGCGATTTCTGCCGCAGTCACTCCCTGACAGCCGTATTTGCTCGTGAATGCCGTGACCTTTTCAATATCCGCATCGCAGATGAGAATGTCTTTACCGGAAATGGTCTTGCATATCGCCGAAAGGAGTGCGCCGCCCATATTGCCAATACCGATACAACCGAGTTTTTTCATATAGATACCCTTCTTTACCGATTGATGTTTCTCTTGATTATCATGAGAATCGCTGCTGTTCGCGCCATCCGATTTGCCGATTACCGGATCTGCCCGTTGCCGCGGATGACATATTTGTAGCTACACAGCGCGTCCAGGCCCATCGGCCCCCTGGCGTGCAGCTTTTGCGTGGATATGCCCATTTCGCATCCGAGTCCGAATTCGCCGCCATCTGTGAACCGCGTGGACGCGTTCCAGTATACCGCAGCGCTGTCTACCTGCGTGAGAAATGTTTCCGCTGCAGACGGGTCACTTGTCACAATCGACTCGCTGTGGTGTGTGGAATGGGCGCGGATGTGTGCGATGGCTGCCTGTACTCCATCGACCAGATGGACTGCGAGAATGTAGTCGAGAAATTCCGTGTCAAAATCTGTGTCGTTTGCCGGAACTGCCGCTTCACCCAATATTGCTGCTGCCTCCGGATCGCACCGCAGTGTCACCGCCGATTTGCCGTCGCGAATCCGATCGTCCCGGAGTGTTTTCGCGAGCTTGGGCAGGAAATCCGCCGCGATCGCACGATCCACGAGACATACCTCCGCCGCATTGCACACCGAGGGACGGCTTGTTTTTGCGTTTTCAAGGATGGAGAGTGCCATAGCCGGATCCGCCGCTTTGTCCACATAGATGTGGCAGATCCCGGTGCCCGTTTCGATACAGGGAACCTTCGCGTTCTCAATGCAGCTTTGGATCAGTCCCTTGCCACCGCGCGGAATGAGCAGATCGACGTATCCAACGGCGCGCATCAGCTCGGCGGCGCTGTCCCGCGTGGTATCTTCGACGAGCTGCACCCAGAGCGGCTCACCGCCAACTGCGGACAATCCCGCCTGCATGGCTGCAACGATGGTGTGTGCACTGTTCCACGCTTCCTTGCCGCTGCGGAGAATACACGCGTTTGCGCTTTTGAGACAAAGGGACGCGGCGTCTGAGGTGACGTTCGGGCGGCTTTCGTAAATGATGGCGATTACGCCCAGCGGTACAGCAGTTTTTTCGATCCGCAAGCCGTTCGGGCGATTTGTCACGGACAAAGTTTTGCCGACCGGATCGGGCAGTTCTGCCACCGCGCGTATTCCATCCGCCATGGAACGGATCCGACCTGCGTCCAAGCGCAGACGATCGAGCATTACAGTGGAAATCTTTTCCTGCGCTTTTTCCATATCCACCGCGTTCGCTGCCAGAATGGCGTCCGTGCGATTCAGAAGCGCGTCCGCCATTGCCAGAAGATACCGATTGCGCGTTTCTGTGTCCGTGAATCCGAGAGCTGCGGCGTGTTCACGTGCGTCCTGTAAAATTGCCTGTGTCGTTTTCATATGCGTTCCTTTCCGAGAAAGCGGGTTCCGATCGGCTTTCCGTCCACTATATCGTAGAGAATTACGGGATCCTTACCGTTCGCGATCACCATATCGACTCCGGCGTTCATGGAAATCTGTGCAGCCTTCAGTTTGGTTGCCATGCCGCCTGTACCGTTTTGCGTCCCTTTTCCGCCGGCGTGTTCGATCAGCTCCGGTGTGATGGCGGGAACGACCGGGATCAGCTTGGCGTCTGCTGTGGTGCGCGGATCGTCCGTGTACAGCCCGTCGATGTCGGACAAAAGAATGAGCAGTTCTGCAGAGAGGGAGGTTGCCACGATTGCACCGAGGGTATCGTTATCACCGATGAGTCCCTCTGTGATCTCATCTGTTGCCACCGTGTCGTTTTCATTGATGATCGGCAGTACCTGCATGTCAAGCAGATGGCGCATGGTCCCTGTGAAATTCGCTCTGCGCACTGGATCGCCGACGTCCGCCGCGGTCAGAAGGATCTGGGCAACGATGTGGTTATATTCTGAAAATAGTTTGTCATAAATATACATAAGCTCGCACTGTCCCACTGCAGCGGCGGCTTGTTTCCCTGCAACGGTGGACGGCCGCTCCCGGAGAGAAAGCTTGCCCATGCCCATGGCGATTGCGCCGGAGGAGACGAGAATGATCTCGTGTCCCGCGTTTTTCAGATCGCTCAGCACCTTGCAGAATTCCTCCATGTGCCGTATATTGAGATGCCCGGAGGGATGTGTCAGGGTAGATGTTCCTACCTTTACAACGATTCGCATTATTCATACCGACGGATGCATCCTTATGTCGCCGTGCTGCCGGTGTCTCATCCGTCTGTTTCCTTTCCAATAGAAAAAAAGACTTCCCATCATGAAAATTTATGCATATAGTATACTATATTGCCATGTAAAATGCAATGGAAAAACTGCAAGAAATTCCGGACGGTTTTTCGCTTTATCAGGGTAAAATGCCCTGCTGTTCCGTATACCAAACATAGCTGTATGGATAATTGGGGAAATTTCACATTCAATCCCGTTGACATCACGCTTTTTTTGTGCTATACTGAATCCAACACAAGCTGTTCTGCATACAAAATACAGACGACCGCGGTTGTTTTAGGCGTTGAGGATGCGTTGCGTAAATCGAAAATTTGCGTCAAAAGCATTAGAAATGAGGACTTTGTGATGCGAATGAAATCGGTGTTTTCTAAAAACAGAGAGTATGCAAAATAAGAAAAGGGAAATTGGTATAGACTTTTTTGTGAAAATATGCTATACTGTAAAAAAATCGATCGGATTGAGAGGAGAAAGCCATGAATTTTGACCCCACCAGCCTGCATAAGAAGCAAGCCGCCGAGATTCAGCCGAAGTACCGCTATACCGGTGACAGTCCGTTTCTCTGGTACCAGGAAAAATGCCGTGACAGACTGTCCGCTCTGCTCGGAATGGATACGTTTTGCCGCTGCGATCCCATCTTCAAGATCACGGAGGACAAGCAGGAAAACGGACATCGGCACATCCATTTTACGCTCCAGACCGAGGAAGGCTATTTCACCCACTGTGACATTCTTCTGCCGGTACAGCAAACCGAACCGCTCCCGCTCTGTGTTTGCCTGCAGGGGCATTCCACAGGGGCGCATATCTCGCTCGGAATTGCCAAATATCCGCACGATGAAGAGAGTATTCATGGCGGCGATCGGGATTTCGCGGTACGTGCGGTTCGAGAGGGCTTTGGCGCACTTGCAATCGAACAGCGCGGCTTTGGGCAGTGCGGCGGTACAGAGCAGGGACCCGCGTGTGAGCGGCCATCCATGACCGCTTTACTGCTTGGCAGATGTACCATCGCGGAACGGATCTGGGATACGAGCCGTGTACTCGACGCTGTAGAGGCGCATTTCTCCGACATATTGACTCTCGACGGTTCTGTCTGCATGGGCAATTCCGGCGGCGGTACGGCTACCTATTATATCGCTTGTCTGGAGGATCGTTTTGCCGGATATATGCCGTCCTGCGCGGTCTGCACATATCGGGATTCTATCGTCAATCTCCACCACTGCGTCTGCAATTACGTGCCGGGGATTCTCCGCGATTTCGACATGGGAGATCTCGCGGCAATGATCGCGCCGCGCAAGCTCGTTGTGGTCTGCGGCAAGGACGATCCGATCTTTCCGTTCACAGGAGTAAAGGAAACTTACGGAATCATCGAAAATTGCTATCGTGCCGCCGGAGTTCCGGACAGCTGTGTGTTGGTCATAGGGGAAGGCGGACACCGGTTCTATGCCGACGATGCGTGGCCGGTGATGAAAAAACTCCTCGCAAAAGAATGATTTGTCCTACATATTAGAAAGCCGCTCCATCGGTTCCTTTGAAAACCGGTGAAGCGGTTTTTGCTGTACGTTTGAAACAAGCGTTTTCTTAAGGATACACGGAATCAATCAACCTGATATCAGCGGCTTTTTATCCGTTGTCACCCGATCCGTCCGTTTTTATGCGGCGGACGTTTTGTGATCCGGGACATGGGATACTTCCTTATGATTCTGAATTGTATAGGAGCATTGCAGAGCAGAATGCCAAATGTGGAAAACAAAACGGGACTTTCATACGAAAAAGTCCCGTTTCCGTTGGTATTTATCTGTCAGCCAGTTTGAGAATGCGTTGTTCTGCTTCCGGGCACCACAGACCGCCTGCGTTCTTGCAGATCCGGTCGAGGTCGGCAAACAGCTCGCCAAGCTCCGTTCCCTTGTGCTCCTCAGCCGCCTTGCCAAAGTCCTCGATGGCGGTCAACGGCAGGGAAATGTGCGTGTAAATCAGCTTCTTGCCGCCCTTGATCTCCGGAAGATGTTTTGTCGTTTCGGCAACGGCATCCAGACCGCCGATGTGGGTGATCATGCCGGCCGGATTGATTTTCTTTTCGCTCATGAGCTGAATAGATTCGCGCATATCGTCCGTGTTGCCGCCGGAGGTGCCGACGATGTGGGTTGCGCCATAGTGGACGTTGTAGAAGTTGAACATTGCGGAGAACTGCGGATTGGTCGGACCTGCGAAGAAGTTCAGGCAGCCGTCCCGTGCAAGAAGCGCATCGCCCATTTCCACAACCGGCTTGACCGGTGCGTATACGAACACATCGTCAAAGCCTTCACCGTCGGTCAGCGCACGGATTGCCGCGACCGGATCGTCGACCGCGCTGGTGTTCATGTATACGAGTTTTACGCCGTTTGCCGCTGCATCCGCAACGGTGGTGAGCTGAGCCGCTCTTTCCAGCCGCGCTTCATCGATGTCGGTGATGACGAGCAGCTTCGGAGGATTGCCACCGTGGATCGCGTAATCCGCACAGCCCAGACCCATCGGACCTGCGCCTGCGAGAATTGCCATATTCCCTCTCGGCTTGCAGCCCATCTTGTGTTCGTACACACCCGGCTTGCCATGGTAATTCGCGTGGAAACCGCCAACGATGCAGCTCATCGGCTCAGTCAGGCTGCCGTAGAAGAACGCGTCGCCGTCATAGGGAAGGAGACAGCCGCAGAGCATGACCTCTTCCGGAATAACGACATAGGTCGCGTCGCCGCCGATATGCGGATAGGAGTAACCGGGGGAAAACAGGGAACCCTTATAGTTGAGCGCGGGTTGGATGACGAATTTATCGCCGGGCTTGAACTGATCCTGCCATTTTGCGCCGACTTCTACGATATATCCGCAGAATTCGTGACCGATGATGACCGGATTGTCCGCCACATCGTTCGGTACTCTTTTGTGATCCGCGCCCTGGGAGGTCGCCTTGTAGGAGGACATGCAGATGCTGTCGGAGACTACATACGCTAAAATTTCTCCGTCCTCGATCGGCGGAAGTTCAAATTCCTCCATCCGCAGATCCATCTTGCCGTATAATCTGACTGCTTTGGTTTTCATGTTGTTCTAAACCTCTCTATATGAAATGTAGGGTTTTCGTAGTACGATGTTAGCGGGGCAACTCCACAAAGCCGATCTTGCGGTATACCTTGGACATTGTGCGTCTTGCCATATATGCCGCCGCCTCCGCGCCTTCCTTCATGATGGACTCAAGATATGCCTTGTCTGTGGAAAGCCGTGCAAATTCGCTTTGTACACCGGAGAGTGCGTCCGCGCACGCTTCACCGACTGCCAGCTTGAAATCGCCATAACCGATGCCGGAGAATTCGCGTTCAATCTCGTCCATGGTCTTGCCGGTGAACGCGCCGTAGATGGACATCAGGTTCATCACGCCGTCTTTTCCTTCGCCGCGGCAGATTTCGGAGCCGGAATCCGTGACTGCACGTTTGAATTTGCGGATGATTACATCGCGGGGATCCAGAATGCGCACCACGGCGTTTTCATTTTCGTCGGATTTGGACATTTTTTTGGTCGGGTCGGCAAGGGACATGATTTTCGCCGTCGTTGTCGGAATATATGCGTCCGGAACTACAAAAGTCTCGCCGTAGACCTGATTGAACCGTTCCGCGATGTTGCGTGCCAGCTCCAGATGCTGCTTCTGATCCACACCGACCGGAACAAGCTCCGTTTGATAGAGCAGAATATCTGCTGCCATCAGCGCGGGATATGTGAACAGTCCGGCGTTGATATTGTCGGCGTTCTTTGCACTCTTGTCCTTAAACTGCGTCATGCGGGAGAGTTCGCCGAACATCGTGTAGCAGTCGAGGATCCAGCCCAGCTCTGCGTGGGCGGGTACATGGCTCTGCACAAAGAGAATGTTCTTCGCCGGATCGAGTCCGCAGGCCAAATACAATGCCAGCGTATCGTAGGTTCGCTTCCGCAGTTCCGCCGGATTTTGCCGTACCGTAATTGCGTGTTCATTGACGACGCAGTAAAGACAGCAGTACTCGTCGGAGAACGCACTGAAATTCTTGATTGCGCCAAGATAGTTGCCGATGGTCAGGCTGCCGGATGGCTGTACACCCGAAAAAACAACCTTTTTGTCCTTGAACATAAAATACACCTCTATCTATTCTTTTGTATAAAATCGATTATTGTATCTGCCCATACAAGATTATCGCTGCTCCCGGATCGCGCGCAGTCGTTTCATCACATTATTTTCCCCTCTGCCGAAATAATCGTGCAGAAGCAGATATTCCGCATACAGTGCGTTATATATCTTTGTTTTGGCTGGATCGTGGCGGTACACCACATCGGTCAAGCGTCCCATCGCAGCGGAGGCTTCGTTTACGGTTGCGAATCCCCTCTCTCCTGCGGCTGTCGCGCCGAATATCGCAGCTCCAAGCGCACTGGAGCCGCCCGCTATTCGGATATCCATTCCCAGCACATCGGCGTACAGCTGCATCACAAATGGACTTTTTTCCGCGATGCCGCCCGACGCAATGATTTCCGTTACCGGAACGTCGTTTTCACGGAAATTCTCGACAATTTTCCGGGTGCCGAACGCGGTCGCTTCCACCAGCGCGCGATAAATCTCCTCTGCACGGGTCGTTAAGGTCATACCGATGAGCAGTCCTGACAGTTCCGCGTCTACGAGTACAGAACGATTGCCGTTCCACCAATCTAAGGCAACCAGCCCCGATTCTCCCGGATACAGCCGATCCGCTTTTTCCGAGAGCAGGGCAATGACAGAGAGATTTCGTTCCACTGCTTCTTTTCTGTAGGATTCTGGCGTAATGTGCTCCGCGACCCATGCAAAATGATCGCCGACACAGCACTGTCCCGCCTCAAAACCGTACAGACCCGGCATCATTCCGTCCCGGACAAAGCCACTCGTGCCCGGTACCGGATGTCCAAACGATTCCATGAGCATGTGGCATGTGGAGGTTCCCATGATGGCGAGGAGCTGCCCGGATTGATGGATGCCGGCGGCGGGTACAGCGGCATGACCATCAATCACCGCGACCGATACCGCGCATTCTGTGGTCAGTCCGGTTTTTTCCGCCCATTCCGGCGTGAGATACCCGGCGCGGCTTCCGATCGGCTGTACGGGAATGTGACCGCCCCATTTTTCCGCGGCGACGTTTTGAAGTCCCGGCTCCAGTGCGGCTAAGAATGCCTGAGAGGGATAACCGTCGTCGGTGTACAGTCCCTTGTAGCCTGTCATACAGGAATTGCGTGTCTGCTTCCCGGTGAGCTGCCACACGATCCAGTCGCCCGCTTCCACGAAATAATCCATCGCGTCGTATACGTCGGGCGCTTCCGTGTACAGTTCCATTGTTTTGGGAAGGAGCCATTCGCTGGAGATTTTTCCGCCGTAGACGTCCAGCCATTTTTCGTTCCGTTCTCGCGCCAATGCGTTGATCCGATTGGCATACGGCTGTGCGGCGTGATGCTTCCACAGCTTGACATATGCGTGCGGATTATCGGCGAAAGCGGCGTTGCGGCAGAGCGGAATCCCATTTTTGTAGACCGGCAGCGGAGAGCACGCGGTAAAATCGATACCCAGCCCGACAATCGCGACGGGATCCACCCCGGTATCCGCTAGCAGGCGCGGGATTGTGTGGCAGACGACCTCTATGTAATCGTCCGGATGCTGCAGGGCGTAATCTCCGGGCAGTTTTTGGAATATGCCGGGGCAGGGTGCGAACGTATCGTCCATCACGTTGTGTGGATATTCATACACAGCACAGGCGATTTCTGCACCGTCCGACAATCGACAAAGCAGTGCGCGGCCGGACAGGGTGCCGAAATCCAGACCAATGGCATAGCGTTCCGAAAGCATGACGCACCTCCCACGATACAAAACGATTTCTGTATGAAAAACTATATCATACATTATACCGTAAGTAACCCGGGAAGTCAAGCATTTTCGACGGAAAAAGAGCAGTTGTACGGCGTACATGGAAAGTTTTCAGATAGAATCTGTCCACCGTCATGCAAAAACGCCGAATATCGAGTATAATAATACACAAAAGCAGGACGCAGGGAGGAGGCGCGTGTGTGACGGATGAAAAAGCGTATCGACAATCCCTGATGGGCGACGCAGGCGGGATTGAGATGCTTGTCGAAAAATATGCCGATGCGCTTGGGTGTAACACAGGTGAAAATCCCGCGTAAGGGAAAAAGATTTTCGCTTATAGGCGCACGGTGCTGGGATGATTTTATGGGGAAAATTCACAATTTGTCGCTACCTTTTTTCACACGATGGCGATATACTTATAGTAGTATTGTGTGGAAAGGAATGCTCTTATGAAAATGGTGTTTCCGTGTGATACGCCTGTTCTGCCGCGCCTACGCGAAAATTTTCCCTGGCGGCGGATACCTCTCGAGCATATCGGTTCTGTTTTATGAAACGTGCGCTGTTTCTCATCAATCCGCAAACAGCTAAGGCGGCACTGTCCCCGCAACTTATCGATATCATCGATTTGCTGGAAAAAAGCGGTTATGCCGTGCAGGTGCATATGACACAATCCAAAGGAGACGCGAGCCGGACAACGGCCGCGATCGGTGACAAATTCTCCCTTGTGATCTGCGCGGGCGGTGACGGTACGCTCAATGAGACAGTGAGCGGACTGCTGCGTACGGAAACAAGACCGCCCATCGGGTACATTCCATCCGGTACGACCAACGATTTCGCGGTAAGCTGGGGGATTCCGACCCATCCGTTGGATGCTGCACGCACTATTGTCCAGTCGGAGCCGTTGGCGATGGATGTCTGTCTGTTTGGCGAAAGGCCGTATGTCTATGTCGCGGCGTTCGGTGCGTTTACGGAAGCGTCCTATTCTACACCGCAACCATCCAAGCAGGTATTCGGACGCACGGCATATATTGTTGAGGGAATCAAGAGCCTGCAAAATCTGCGGCCGTGGCATATCCGGATCGAACACGATGATGGCGTGGTGGAAGGCGAATATCTCTACGGAATGTTTTCGAATACACGCTCGGTCGGCGGATTCCCGCTGCGGATGCGTGAGGAAATCAGTATTTCCGATGGGCTGATGGAGGTCATTCTCGTGAAAAACCCGGACAATCCCCTCGACAACACCAAAATGCTCGGTGCGGTGCTGGCACAGGATATAAAGAGCGAGTACATTACGTTCCTGCATACCAGACACCTTACGTTTACCGCAGCGGAACCGATTCCGTGGACCATCGATGGTGAGTTCGGCGGAAAATTCTCGGAAGGCGAGATGTCCGTGCTTCATACGCCGATCCGGATGTATTTTGCATAAAAAACGAACAACCGGCTCAATTTCCCATGCGGGGATTGTCCGGTTGTTTTTGTTGTTGCGGGGAGAGAGAAATGTGTGCTTTTTGAGTCCCACTCAACTGTACCATCAAACCTTGGAACAGATCGTTTTATTGTTTAGCCGCACAGGAATCCCACCCGATGATATACGCCTACCTTCGGAGAATTTTCTTTTAGAAAATTCTCGAGAGTGGGATGGATCACCTCACTGTTTAGCCGCACAGGAATCCCAACCGATGATATACACCTACCTTCGGAGAATTTTCTTTTAGAAAATTCTCGAGAGTGGGATGGATCACCTCACTGTTTAGCCGCACAGGAATCCCACTCTACTTTACTTCATACCAATTCTGCCCCATGCCTGCCTCGGCGACAAGCGGTACGGTCAATTCCGCTGCGGATTCCATTTCGCGTACGAGGATTTCCCGCGCCTCTTCCGCACAGGATTTTGCCGATTCCACCACCAGCTCGTCATGTACCTGCATGATGAGCCGTGCGTCGATTCCCGCGTTGGCAAGCGCATTGTGTACCCGGATCATGGCGATTTTGATGATGTCCGCGGCACTTCCCTGGATAGGGCTGTTCATTGCGACCCTTTCGCCAAATGCACGGAGATTTTTGTTCTTTGACGCAAGCTCCGGAATATACCGCCGTCTGCCGTACATTGTGGTTGTGAAGCCGTTCTTGTGTGCCGTTTCGACCGTTTCTTTCAAATACCGATCCACACCCGGGTAGGTGGCAAGGTAGTTTTCGATATACTCAGCCGCTTTTTTTCGAGAGATGTGCAGATCCTGCGAGAGGGAATAGTCGCCGATACCATAGACGATTCCGAAATTGACTGCTTTGGCGCGACGACGCAGTTCCGGTGTTACCTCCTCCTCCGGTACGCCGAATACCTGGGACGCAACTTTTGTATGGATGTCCGTTTTTTCGATGAACGCCTCCCGCATCGCCGTGTCTCCGGCAAGATGGGCGAGCAGTCTCAACTCGATTTGGGAATAATCCGCATCGATCAGTACGCAGTCTTCGTTTTCTGGGATAAAATATTTCCGCAGCTCTCTGCCCATTTCCATCCGAATCGGGATGTTTTGTAAATTCGGATCGTTCGAGGACAATCTTCCGGTCGCAGTTCCGGTCTGGTTCAGCTTTGTGTGGATCCGGTGGTGTGCGTCCGCCAATCGCGCGAGAGGTTCGCCGTAAGTTCCGCGCAGCTTGGCGATTTGGCGATATGAGAGAATATCGGATACGATTTCGTGATATGGCAGAAGCCGTTCCAGTGTCTCCGCATCGGTGGAATAGCCGGTTTTCGTCTTGCGTCCCGCCGGAAGGGACAGTTCTTCAAACAAAACCTCCCCAAGCTGTTTGGGCGAATTGATGTTGAATTCGTGACCTGCCTGCATCCAAATCGCGGCGGCAAGAGCGTTTTCCGTGGATTGGAGTCCCTTGGCGTAGGTGATGATTCCATCCGGATCCACCTTGAAGCCGATACTTTCCATGTCGGCAAGAACCGGGGCAAGCGGCAGCTCGATCTCTTGAAACACGCGCTCCATTTCGGTTTCGGCAAGCTTTGCGGAGAAGATCTCATATAGTTTTCCGATTGCCCAGACCGTTTGTGCGCCGTCCAGCGTGTCCGGTAGCGGCAGTGTCTGTTCCTGAACCAGTCGCTCGATCGGATAACTGCTTCGACCGGGATCAAGAAGATAGGCCGCCAACATTGTATCAAATGCACACGCGTCGGTCATGATCCCGCTTTTCTCGATGAGGCTCTTGACGTCATGGCAGATAAATGGTTTGGTAAGGAGTTGGGCAATCACGGTGGAAACCGCATCTCCGGTGAGAATACGTGCGCCATCCCAAATCCACAGCGTGCTGCCATCGAGATGGAGTACCGGTACATTCAGTCCGCAAAGCGCATCCGCAGAGATGGCAATCGGCTCCGGCAGCGGCTCGATCGTCTTTGACGCCACCGGTTCCGCTGTATCCATTCCGAATTTCTTCGGCATGGTGGAGAAGTCCAGTTCTCGGCACAGGGCGCAGAACGCGGCAGGTTCCGGCTTTCCCGCTAGTTTTTCAATGGTGACGGACAGCGGCACATCGCGTCGGATTGTGGCAAGCATTCTCGACAGAACAGCCGATTCTCTGCCTTCGAGGAGCTTTTTGCCGACGGAAGGGGGAAAGTCTTTATACTTTTCATCTGCATATAGCGTATCGAGGTTCCCAGCGGTTTGGATGAGTTTCAGGGCAGTTTTCTCCCCGATTCCGGAGACTCCCGGAATGTTGTCGGAGGTATCGCCCATCAGTGCCTTAACATCGACAAACTGCGCCGGTGTGATTCCGTAATCCTCGAAAAATTTTTCCGGTGTATAGGCGATGTCCTCCTTGTTCTTCATGAGGAGTACTGTTGTTTTCTCCGATACGAGCTGTAGGGCATCGCGATCCCCGGTCAGTAGGAAACAGCTGCAATCCTCTGTTTCCTCCGCCATGCGGCTGATGGTGCCGAGAATGTCATCCGCTTCATAGCCAGCCATTTCCAAAATCGTGAATCCGAGCGAGCGGGCTGCCTCCTTTGCGTAGGGCATCTGTACGGCAAGCTCTTCTGGCATTCCCTTACGTGTGCCTTTATATGCCGCATATGCCTGGTGACGGAATGTTTTTTCCCGTACATCAAAAGCACATACAAGATATTCCGGGGACAGCGTGTCCATGTGCTTTTTCAGAATCTGCAGAAAACCGAACACACCGTTTGTCGGAATACCTGCGTGATTCGTCAGAGCGTGGATCCCATAAAACGCGCGGTTTAAGATGCTGTTTCCATCGAGTACCAGTATTTTTTTCATTCGAGTTTCTCCATCGGGCTTTGTGTTTGCTTCTATTATACCATGTTCCGCTCCGATTTCCCATATATTTTGCGGAATTTTTGCATTTTTTACACCATTCCCCTTGCATTCTCGCTGCTTTTCCGCTATACTGTTTCCAATAAACAACGATATTTGGGAGGATTTCTATGGGGAAACGTCTTTTCAGCCTTTTTGCCGCACTGCTCATTTTGTGCCAGCTCACCGGATGCGCCGTATCCCTCTCCGATGCGCTGCCGCCGCTCGACAATAACGAGACTAAAATGCAGAATGTCACTTCCGTCACGGTACACCGTTTTACAGATGAAGCAGTGGTTACGATCACGGATCCTATGGCACTGAACACCCTTTATAACCAGCTCTCCGGCATTCGCGGAACACGGGAAAAAATGGAGGTGCAGGAGTACATGGACACATATGCACCGCTGTATATGGTTGTTTTCACGGATGCGGACGGAACGATAACCGAGCTGTTCATTACTGATGAGACGACGTTCTACTATGACGGTTATGCGTATGATGCCCTGCGCGGCGGCGCGGATTTACTGTATTTTGAAAATTTGTTCGCAGAGTGAACCTCATAAAAAGACGGAGTTCCGTTTGATACGGTTCTCCGTCTTTTGATATGCTGTTATTTGCCGCTTGCGCCATAGTTGGAAAGCACTCTTGCAGATGGATCGCTGACGTTGCAGCCCTCCCACGATCTGTTCGGCATCCAGAAATCGACCACCATATCGGATTGTCCCGGATAGTATTTTTCGAAAATCTCCCGGTACAGGAGGGATTCTTTTGTGAACGGCTGAGCGTGAGTATATTTTGCACTCCTTTCCGACAGTTCTGCGTCCGTGTATTTCGTCTCGGCGTAGGCTTTGAGATCATCCACCATGGAATGTCCCACCGCGTCGGAGAACGCTGCTTTTTCCCGCCACAGGATCTCGTCCGGCAAATATTCACCTTCAAATGCATGACGGAGCAGGTATTTGCCCTTGCCGTACACATTCATCTTCTTGGTCGGATCGACAGACAGAACGTATCGCACGAAATCCAGATCGCCAAACGGAACGCGCGCTTCCAGAGAGTTTACGGATATGCAGCGGTCGGCGCGGAGTACATCGTACATATGAAGCTCCCGGATCCGCTTTTCCGATTCTTTTTGGAACGCATCGGCGTCCGGTGCAAAATCCGTGTATTTATAGCCGAACAGCTCATCGGAGATCTCACCGGTCAAGAGTACGCGAATGTCCGTGTTCTCGTGGATCCACTTGCATAAGAGATACATTCCCATGCTTGCGCGGATTGTCGTGATGTCATAGGTGCCAAGAAGCCGGATCAGGTCGTCTAAGGTGGCAAGCACCTCTTCCCGGGTCATGTACACCTCGGTATGCTCTGTGCCGAGATAATCGGCAGTTTGGCGCGCGTATTTCAAATCGATCGCGTCTTTTTCCATACCAATGGCGAAGGTGCGGATCGGCGTTTTCTGCTTTCTCTGGGCAATCGAACAAACCAGCGAGGAGTCAAGACCGCCGGAAAGTAGAAAACCGACCTTTGCGTCCGCGACGAGCCGTTTGTCTACACCGGCAATGAGCTTTTCGCGGATCTTCCGGCATACGGTTTCAAGATCGTCATGACATACCGCGTCCACGTATGCAATGTCGTTGTAGCAGATGAACTTTCCAGCTTTATAATAATGCCCGGGTGGGAACGGCAGAATCCGATCGCACAGACCCACGAGGTTCTTCGGTTCGCTTGCAAACACAATCGCACCGTCCTTACCATAGCCGTAGTACAGCGGACGGATGCCGATCGGATCCCTTGCCGCGATATATTCACCGGTCGCACCGTCGTAGAGAATGAGAGCAAACTCCGCATCAAGCAGTCGGAACATATCGGTGCCGTATTCCCGGTAGAGGGGCAGGAGAATTTCGCAGTCGCTTCCGCTTACAAACGTATATTTTTTGGCAAGCTCCTTTTTCAGCTTCTCATAACCATAGATTTCTCCATTGCAGACGACATAGCTGCCATCAAGCGCAAATGGCTGCATTCCCTCCGGTGTCAGTCCCATGATTGCCAGTCTGTGAAAACCAAGCAGTCCGTGTCCGGTGTCCACAACGCGGCTGTCGTCCGGCCCGCGTGAAATCGTCTCGGCAAAACATTTTTTGAACGTTTCTTCCACGGCACACTTGCCGCAATATCCCATAATCGAGCACATATCGCTCTACCTCCATTAGGAACGAATTATCGTTCAGCATACCGATAGGGCAAGTGCTGTACCTGCGGTGCCACCTATCTTCGGGATAAATATTCCCGATTCTCACGGATTTCCGCCATGCTTACGTATTCCGCACTGTCCGATTCTCGGAAGGAAACGGTGAAAAATCAATCGCATATCAGCGTTTCCTTCCCAATCGGATGGATAAGGAACGCGCAATGCACGAAAATCCTGTTTCTGTAACGGGAAACCTCCGGCGTGCCTACTTTTCCTATGCAGCTTTTCCCAGCGTTTTGAACTCCGGAAAAACGGTGCAGGATTTTCAGCTTGCAGCTTGACGGGTGTTCTTCCCGCGGTGGTCACGGTATGGCTCTCACCTATCCCATACGCGCTGTGCGTTCCATGCCGCGGTACTTTTCCCATCTCAAACGCTTTTCTTCTATGGAATACGCTGTAGCTGCCTTTCATCGGCACTCCGGCGTATCCTGTAGTTTCTCTTTTTACCGTACCCCAAAGAGGAGCTTACCGTATGTCGGGAACGGCCAATACTTTTCTGCTGTGACTGTTTCGGCTTCATCACAGACCACGCGCAGTTCCGCCATCTTCTGCAGGATCACATCGCGAATCATGCAGGAAGCTTCGGTCACATCATCAATGGTTTTGTACTTGTTGGCAGCGGATTCCAATGCGGCGGCTGCGGCGTCGATCTCGTCTGCCAGTGTGGACAGCTTTGTGATCAGTGTCTTGTCGTATTTGCATGTCAGTCCGGGAACCGCAGTCGATTTTGCGATGCAGGTATCGGACAGCTCTTTCGCATAGGCTTCCACAGCAGGCAGGATTTCCTTCCTTGCCATATCGACCATGGTCAGAGCCTCGATATTAACCGTCTTGCAGTAGTTCTCGAGCATAATCTCGTAACGGGATTCCAACTCTGCTTTGGTGAATATCTTGTGTGCAGTCAACATATCGACGTTCTTTTTGTCGAGCAGATGCGGCATTGCATCCGGCGTGGTGCGGAGGTTGAGCAGTCCCCGTTTTTCGGTCGCTTCCAGAATCCATGCGTCATCGTAGCCATTGCCGTTGAAGATGATCCGGCGGTGATCCTTGATCGTTTTCTGGATCATATCATGGAGCGTCGCTTCAAAATCGGCGGCCCCCTCCAGTCTGTCGGCGTAGATCTTTAGCGATTCTGCTACGGAGGCGTTGAGCATGATGTTCGCGCAGGCAATGCTGTTGGAGGAGCCGAGCATACGAAATTCAAATTTGTTACCGGTGAATGCAAACGGAGAGGTGCGGTTCCGGTCAGTGGTATCGCGTGTGAATTTCGGGAGGACGTGTACGCCGAGCTTCATGACGGTCTTTTCGGCTGCATTGTATGGCGTGTCGTTTTCGATCGCATCCAGTACCGCAGTCAGCTCGTCGCCAAGGAAGATGGAGATGACGGCCGGCGGTGCTTCATTTGCACCCAGACGATGATCGTTTCCGGCGGTTGCCACGGACAGGCGGAGAAGATCCTGATAATCGTCCACGGCTTTGATGACGGCGCAGAGGAAAAGTAAGAACTGTGCGTTTTCATACGGCGTCTCACCCGGTGTGAGAAGGTTTACACCGGTATCGGTTGCCATCGACCAGTTGTTGTGCTTGCCGCTGCCGTTGACACCCGCGAACGGTTTTTCATGAAGCAGGCAGACCAGACCGTGACGTGCGGCAACCTTTTGCATGATCTCCATGGTGAGCTGGTTGTGGTCGGTCGCAATGTTCGTAGTGGTGTAGATCGGAGCAAGCTCGTGCTGTGCCGGCGCGACCTCATTGTGTTCCGTTTTCGCAAGGATACCGAGTTTCCACAGCTCCTCGTTGAGATCTGCCATGTACGCGGCAACACGTGGTTTGATAACGCCGAAGTAATGATCATCCAGTTCCTGTCCCTTCGGAGGCTTCGCACCGAACAGTGTTCTACCGGTGAACATGAGATCCTTTCTCTGCTCGTACATTTCCTTGTCGATGAGAAAGTATTCCTGCTCCGGACCGACGGAGGTGCGCACACATTTCACATCGGTGTTTCCGAATAGCCGCAGGATCCGCAGTGCCTGTTTATTGAGAGCCTGCATGGATCGGAGTAGAGGTGTTTTCTTATCGAGAGCCTCACCACCGTAGGAACAGAACGCGGTCGGGATACATAAGGTCTTGTCCTTGATGAACGCGTAGGAAGTCGGATCCCATGCGGTATAACCCCGCGCCTCAAAGGTAGCGCGCAGACCGCCGGACGGGAAGCTCGATGCGTCCGGTTCACCCTTGATCAGTTCCTTGCCTGAGAACTCCATGATCACACGTCCGTCAGGCGCAGGAGAGATGAAACTGTCGTGCTTTTCCGCGGTGATTCCGGTCAGTGGCTGGAACCAATGGGTAAAGTGAGTCGCGCCATGCTCCAATGCCCAATCCTTCATCGCTTCTGCTACGGCATTTGCCACATCGGGATTGAGGGACGCACCTTCATCGATGGTCTTTTTGAGGGAATTATACACCTTGCCGGACAAGGTTGCCTTCATCACTCTGTCGTCAAATACAAGACTGCCGAAATAATCCGATACGGTTTTCATCTGCTGTACTCCTTATTCTGAAAAAATAAAACGAGGCGGTTTCTCCCACAGCATAAAAGTCACTCATGCCGCGCAGAGACACCATTGCCTCGTTTGTTTATGGATTTTGGAAAAAAGAAGAAGCGTCCCGGAAACCTTTCCAAGACGCCCTTGCCTTATGCGAATAGTATACTCCGTTTTTTGAATTTGTCAAGAGTTTTTTCGAAAAAAGTCCGAATTTTTTTCTTTTTCTCGAAATCGCCTGCCGCAGATGTGTTTTTTTATCCGAATTTGGCCATTATCCTTGACTTTCTCCCTCTAATATGCTATAATACAGTTGTTTCAAGTCCGGAGGGATATCGAAGCGGTCATAACGAGGCGGTCTTGAAAACCGTTTGGGAGCAATCCCACAAGGGTTCGAATCCCTTTCCCTCCGTCTGAAAGTCCACGAGCGTTGGCATTTATCGTCGTGGGCTTTTTGTTTTCTGCGCTCTCATGAAAAACGGATAAATATAGCCGATCTCATCGCATCGTTGTGTACCGATTGGTATGCACATTGGTGTGGGAGATCGGCTTTCTGGTTGGAGGAGTGCCTGCTTCCGCTTTTTGCGCGATTAGTCCACAAATCCGGGAGACTTTTCACAACATAAAAGGATGGATTCGGCGTTTTCCGAATGAAATAATGAGGGGATTACTCACAGTTCCGGCATAGGCGCGGTTCGTTCATACGGCGTGGTCAGCGTGACCGGGGCATGCTTGCGTTCGCTTTCGGCAAAGGACAGCATCAGCTCAAGCGCGTGCAGCTGCTGCATGGAATTGGCGCGGTGGAGCCTGCCGTTTTCGATTGCGTCCGCCATATCGGATAACCCAAGACCGCGGCAGTTTTCGGTGTGAGGGAACTGGAGCGGTACATCTGCCACACTGCCATCCGGTCGGATGCACTGGACAGTCCCGCCAAAGCAGTTCGGATCCGGCACAAGTAAAGTACCCTCTGTGCCGAAAATGCGGATCATATCGGAGCGATCCATCCACGTATCAAAACTCATGGTCATGCTGATAATGGCACCGGATGCGAATCGAATGGCACCGGATGTGAAGGTTTCGACCTCCACGGAGATCTTCTCGCCGTTATGGGGTTCGGAGGTGATGGTGCGTTCCGGGAATGACGCTCTGCCGAATGCTGTAACCTCGGAAGCGCGCCCGAGCAGATTGAGGAGAGCCGTGGTGTAGTAAGGACCCATGTCGAGCATCGGACCGCCGCCTTTTTTGTAGAAGAAGAACGGATCCGGATGCCAGCTTTCACAGCCATGGCTGAGCATATGAACCATGCCGCCGACCGGCGTACCGATCATACCTATGTCAATGCACTTCCGTGCGGTCTGGATAGCGGCTCCCAGGAACGTATCCGGTGCGCCGCCGAGATAAAGTCCGCGCTCCGCAGCCAATGCGACCAGCTCTTTTCCCAATGCGAGATCGGTAGCAAGCGGTTTTTCGGAATAGACGTGTTTTCCCGCGAGCAGAGCCGCTTTTGTAACGCCGTAGTGATCGTTCGGGCGTGTGATGTTCAGAACAATATCGACCTCAGGATCGTCAAACAACTCGTACATATCCCGATAAATTCTCGGCACACCATAAATTTTCGCCTGTGTCTCTGCCTTTTCGCGCACAAGATCACAGGTTCCCGCGACCGTGATGTTCGGAAACCTATGTCCGATGTTCGAGAGATAGATTCCGCTGATGTTGCCCTGACCGACAATGCCGACTTTTTGCATATGCGTATTCCTCCTATAGTTGTAATTTCGGGGATGCGCCGAATCGAACGCCTTCCATTAGCACTCCCCCTTATTTCTTTGTGTCATTATACCGCAAATTCCGCCGAAAAGCTGGACAATCCGTGCCGTATAGTGGACAGAATGCATCTTTTATTCTTTGCCAGGCGTGTCTCCGTAGCGGACATGGCGGATTTTTCGGATGTGGGCAAAGGTTTTCTCCTCTCCCTCATTGGCAAGCATCTCCAACCAGCGACGGAGCAGCCGTGCGGTTTTCGGGTGCATGTTGTCCCTTGCCTGCGAATGAAGATAGTATGTAAGCGCGCAGTCATCCGTATACGCGTCACCCTTGTAGATTTTGCTTGCCGCCACACGGTCGCAGAACATTTCCTTCACATCCCGCAGCGGCATTTCCACGGGTTCGTATTTCTTGGTCGCCGGATTCACATCCGTCCAATATTCAAAATGGTGGCGGTTCCTGCCCTTATGGTGCATCCATGCCGCCGACGCGCCGAACAGCTCCCGTTCCCGTTCATTCGGACTCCGATTTCCCTGGTAGTAGAGCGCGCCGGGGATAAATTCCGTGGGAGAGTATTTGCTCAGATCGTGGGTAAGCCCCTGCCATGGAATCCCGCAGCGAAGGCAATGTTCCATGACTTTTTCCTTGTGTTGGGTGATCGTTTTGAAATGTAAAATCGGGTGCATATGTAGTCCCTCCCGTCTCAAGATCCTATTTAGGAATCATAACACATTTTGCACGAAAATGCAAGGGGATGGATGTAACAATCGTAAATTGGCAGGCGGTTGTCCATCTGTTTTTCATTGATGAGTGTAAGCGTGTAAAGACAAAAATATAAATGATACAGGTAAAAAGTCATGAATTTGTATTGACTTTACGGGGGGAATATGATATAACCGTATATAATCATTTCACCGGAAAATCGGTGTACACTAGGAGGACATATGGCGAAAAAATTTGCGTTTATAGGCGCGGGCAGCTTTGTCTTTACCCGGAACCTGGTGCGGGATCTTCTGACATTCCCTGCGTTTGCGGATGCGGAGATCGCGCTTATGGACATAAACCCGGAACGGCTCGCGCTTATCACCAAGGTGGTCGAGAAGATCAACAACGCGATGGGCGGCGGAGCGAGAATTACGTCCACACTCGATCGCAAAACGGCATTGGAAGGTGCGGACGGCGTGCTCTGCACCGTGTTCAATGGGGATATTGACATCTGGCGGCATGACATCGAGATCCCGAAAAAATATGGTGTGGATACCAATATCGGCGACACGCGTAGTGTATCCGGGATTTTCCGCGCACTGCGCAATATCCCGCTGATGCTCGATATTTGCCATGACATCGAGAAATATTGCCCGAACGCGGTTTTTCTCAACTACACAAATCCCATGTCGATGCTCTGCAAGGCGATGCAGACCTACACAAAAGTCAACGTTACCGGATTGTGCCACAGCGTACAGGGGACGATCGCGATGCTGGCAAATTGGCTCTCCATTCCGGTATCGGAAATCGATTATCTCTGCGCGGGCGTGAATCACCAAGCGTTCTATCTGAAACTGGAGCGGGATGGCATGGATCTTTATCCGGCACTGCGCAAAAAAATAGAAGATCCGGAATACTACAATAAAGAAATTGTCCGCAACGAAATGTTCCGCCACCTCGACTACTACGTCACCGAATCGAGCGGACACAATTCCGAATACAACCAGTGGTTCCGTAAACGTCCGGAGCTTATTGAGAAATACTGTATGCACGGTACAAACTGGAATCCAGGCGAATACGCGTTTTCTCTGAACAGCCGTCTGAAACGGGATTGGCGCAAGGAATTTACCGATTGGCTGAACAATGCGACTGTTGATCCACACCGCAGCGGTGAGTACGCGTCCAATATTTTCAACGCGACGATCGGGGACCATACGCCGTTTGTATTCAACGGGAACGTCATAAACCATGGTTCCATCACAAATTTGCCGGAGGACGCCTGTGTGGAGATCCCGGTGCATGCGGATCGCTCCGGATTCCGCAACATGCAGGTCGGCGCAATGCCGGCGCATCTGGCGATTCTCGTGAATACCACGGCGCAGATGGAGAATTTAGTCGTCGAAGCCGCAATGGAGAAGGATCGCCGCAAGGTATTCCACGCCGTCTGTATGGATCCGCTGACCTCTGCGGTATGCAGTCTGCAGGAGATCCGCGACATGACGGACGAGTTGTTTGTGAAAAACGAAGATTTCCTCGGAGAATATAAAGCGTAACGGTATAAGAAAACCTCTCTGCGCGCGAGCGAAAATGCACAGGGAGGTTTTCAGTATTGTTTTAGTGAACGCGCCGCCGGATTCTTGCACAGGTGGAAAAAAAGACTGTACCGGCAAGCGTGGTGGCGAGAAGATATGCAGTCGTGTCACCGGTTGCGGGCGAGAGAGTGTCCGTCCGCTCGCCGTCGTCCTCCGCATAAGAGTGAGTGGCATAGTAGCCGATGGGCATTTCGTAATCGGTACTGTAGAGAATTGCCGTATCCTCAATGAGGACGGATGCGTTGCGGACGCAAAATCCGCGGCTGCCGCTTGGAATACGGAGTAGGGA
>CAVIKO010000014.1:0-16667 GCA_963643035.1 bacterium | reverse complement strand
GAGTAGGGAAGTCCGTTCCAGCGTTTGGGTATCCGTGCCGGAGGAAATCGTGAGAGAATGCAGTACACCGTCCACTACGGGAATCGTAAGCCGGATTGGATCGCCATTTTTGTAATGCTGCACAATCGCGTTGTTTAAATTGCCGAAATCGTCCACAGTTCCATCTGCGCGCAGAATCACAGATGTGATATTTGAGGGCTTATCCCCGGTGCAGGTCAGCAGAAATGCGAAATATCCGTTGGTTCTATATACATTGCGGAACCGAAACGTGAGATCCACGGTGTATGTATCCGTATTTTCAATCTGCGGCAAAATGGCATAGGTGCGTTGTTCACCATTTGGATCGATGACCAAGCCGTCCGCCGTGATGCCGATCTGTGCTTCCGGCGCGTTTGCATTTCCGGCACGGATTCCGGCAAGATGTGCCGTCGAAACGCGGGTAAAATCTTGATGATAGAGTACCTCGCCTGCGGAATAGGCGGCGAAAGAGGGCATGGGGAGGGTGTATACAAGAAAGCTGATGCAGAAAACGAGCAAAATAAACGATCGCAGCGATAGGGCGACGCGGGTGCGTGCAAATACAGCCGCAGATATACGCGCCGGATGCATTCTATCCAAATGAATGCACATATAGATACCATCCCCTTTCTCTACCACTATATATTATATTGATTATCCTGCAATGCGTCAAGAGGAAATGCGCCGTTTTCCTAAATTCAGCGATATGCGGCCTTGTTTGTGCAATTTGTAACGTAAAAATCGTTATTACACCGTCCTTTGCAATTGCACAAAAGAGCAGTGTGCCTGAACCAAAAAAGAACCGCCTTGCAGAAACAAAGCGGTTCTTTTTATGTATACAAATTAGTGAATGATGTAGCGCTCGGTGTCCTTGTCGAAGAGGTGAACTCTGGACATATCGAAAGCAACGTTCACGATGTCGCCCGCACGAGTGGTGGAACGAGCGGATACACGTGCCGTCATCGTGGTTTCCTCTGCTACGAGATACAGATAGATTTCTGCACCCATAAGCTCGGTGACTTCTACATCGCACTCAATCACGGCGTCAGACATAGCCTTCAAAGAAGCGGAATCGTCATGGATACATTCAGGACGGATACCTGCCACAACTTCCTTACCTACGTAGTCTTTCAGAACCGGGTTGGCAGCTTTTTCAGCCGGCAGCTTGAGGGAGTTGGAACCGAAGGTGATGTAGTAATCTTCGCCCTTCTTCTCCAGTACGCAGTTGATGAAGTTCATCTGCGGTGTGCCGATGAAGCCTGCAACGAACAGGTTGACCGGGGTATCGTACAGATTCTGAGGCGTATCCACCTGCTGGATCAGACCGTCCTTCATAACAACGATACGGGTAGCCATGGTCATAGCCTCGACCTGGTCGTGCGTAACGTATACGAATGTGGTACCAACTCTCTGGTGGATCTTGGTAAGCTCGGTTCTCATGGCAGCACGGAGCTTTGCGTCAAGGTTGGACAGAGGCTCGTCGAGAAGGAATACCTTCGGGTTACGGACGATAGCACGACCGAGCGCAACACGCTGCTTCTGACCGCCGGACAGAGCCTTCGGCTTTCTGTCGAGCAGGTGGGTGATGTCGAGGATGCGGGCAGCTTCTTCTACGCGGCGCTTGATTTCTTCCTTCGGCGTCTTGCGGAGCTTCAGACCGAATGCCATGTTGTCAAATACGGACATATGCGGGTACAGAGCGTAGTTCTGGAACACCATTGCAATGTCTCTGTCCTTCGGAGCGACGTCGTTGACGAGCTTATCGCCGATGAACAGTTCGCCTTCGGAGATTTCTTCCAGACCGGCGATCATACGGAGGGTGGTGGACTTACCACAGCCAGAAGGACCGACGAGAATCAAGAATTCCTTGTCCTTGATGTCCAGACAGAAGTCGGATACGGCAGTAACGCCGCCGGGATATTTCTTGTAGATGTGTTTCAGGGATAAGCTTGCCATTCGAAAATCCTCCTCATGGATTTGTTTACTGAATATATGCACGAATCCGGAAAACGTTCCGAAATCCGGGGTGGGTACGGTACTCACCCATTTCTGCTATGCACTATTATAGCAAAAAGAGCCGGAATAGAAAAGAGTTTTTTTTACTGAAATTCCGTTTCCGGCTTTGTGTACTTTGACTACTACAGATGCCGTTTTGTGTTTCCATGCGCGATACAAGCTTTCATTAAATGAAAGCAAGATCGTGTGTGCAGGGTGTATCCATTTGGAACGGAAAGCACTCGTACCTCTGCGCGGAAGCGGAACAGGAAGAGAAGAAGCGGACGATGTGACGATTGTGTGCGGTATGAAGAATCAGTGTGCGTCTTTTTCGCGCGGGAGATTTTTCATCGTGAGTGAGAGCCGTTTTCGTGTGAGATCCACGGACAATACTGCCACACGAACCCGATCGCCTACGGAGAGAATTTCGGAGGGATGTTTGATAAACCGATCCGCGATCTGAGAAATGTGAACCAGTCCGTCCTCATGCACGCCGATGTCCACAAACGCACCGAAATCGACCACATTGCGTACAACACCGTTAAAGATATCCCCCGGCTGCAGTTCCTCCATGGTGAGAACCTTTTCCCGCAGGACAGGTGCGGACAGTTCCTCGCGAATATCGCGTCCCGGCTTTTCAAGCTCTCCGAGAATGTCGGATAAGGTTGCTTCACCGATTTTAGCTTCTGCCGCGAGCTTTGCCATGCCGTAGGTTTTTGCTTTTTCCCGAATCCCGGACAGTCCCCCGGCTTTGAGTGATGCCGGCGGATAGCCGAGCGTTTCGCAGATTGCTTTTGCTGCCGTGTAGGATTCCGGATGGACACCTGTGTTGTCGAGTGGCTCCCTGCCGCCCGGAATGCGCAGAAAACCTGCCGCCTGTTCATACGCCTTCGCGCCGAATCGCGGTACCTTTTTCAAGGAACTGCGGGACACAAATTCACCATTTTCCTCGCGGAATTTCACAATATTTTTCGCACATGTGCCGTTGATCCCGGCGATATAGGACAGAAGCGGCGCGGAGGCGGTATTGAGATCCACACCGACCGCGTTCACGCAGTCCTCGACCACGCCGCCCAGTGTTTCATTGAGCCTGCCCGGGTTCATATCGTGCTGATATTGCCCGACGCCAATGGATTTTGGTTCGATTTTCACAAGCTCTGCAAGGGGATCCTGAAGCCGTCTGGCAATTGATACCGCACTTCGTTCCGTTACGTCGAAATCGGGAAACTCTTCTGCGCCGAGTTTTGATGCCGAATAGACAGACGCGCCTGCCTCGGATACAATGGTATATTTGACACCCGGTACTTCTCGAATCACGTCCGCTATGAATTGCTCACTTTCGCCGGATGCCGTTCCGTTGCCGATGGAGACTACATCTACGCCGTATTTCCGGATCAGCCGCAGTACCGTTTCGCGGGATTCCCGTATCTTTTCATGCGGCTTTGTCGGATAAATCACCGCCGTTTCACAGACCGCACCCGTTTTATCTACTACCGCCAGCTTGCATCCGGTGCGGTAGCCGGGGTCGTAGCCGAGTACCGTCTTTCCTTTGAGCGGCGATTGGAGCAAAAGATGGCGGAGATTTTCGGCAAATACATGGATCGCGCCGTCCTCCGCTTTTTCGGTCAGTGTATTGCGTACCTCGCGCTCCACGGCTGGATAGAGCAGACGGTCGTACGAATCCACCAGCGCACCGTGGATATACGGATACGCGGGACTGTGTGGATTTTGGATGAGATGTCCGGCAAGCATGGAAATGGCGCGATCACGATCCAGCACCAGGGAAACCTTGAGTGCACCCTCTGCCTCGCCGCGGTTGATGGCAAGAATCCGATGGGATGGAATGGCGGACAGCTTTTCACGTGCGTCGTAATACTGGGCGTATACGGGCATATCTGACGCCTGTTTTGTGACGATCTCGCCCTGCTTCATCAGCATTTCCCGCAGAGCCTGCCGCACTTCCGCCGTATCCGCGAAATTCTCTGCCAGAATATCATTGGCACCGGCAAAAACCGCGTCCGTATCGGGAAGCTCCTTGGCGGGATCTACGTATTTTTGTGCAGCTTCAGACAGGATAGGGCGGTATTCCTTCATTTGTTGCATCAATAACGCGGCAAATGGCTCCAATCCGCGTTCTCGCGCAATCGATGCTCTGGTACGCCGCTTCGGTCGATAGGGACGATAGATGTCCTCTACCTCGGTCATCGTTGCGGCGGTATCGATGGCATCAGACAGCGCAGGAGTCAGCTTCTCCATGCCGGATAGGAGGGCTCGTACCTCCTCCTTCCGTTTTTCCAGTCCGCGCAGGTAGGTGAGCCGCTCGGTCAGACTGCGCAGCTGCTCATCATTGAGTCCGCCTGTGATTTCCTTACGGTATCGCGCGATAAAGGGGACAGTGTTGCCGTCGTCCAAAAGCTGTACTGCCGCTTGTACCTGTTCCTCCGATATAGAAAGCTCTTCTGCGATTGTTTTGATGTGATTCATAGTTATAATTCCTGATGCAATGCTGAATAAATTGAATTTTGCGCTGAAAGACTTTGAATCGCAGACTTTATGCGCAAAAGCAGCCTTGAATCAGCGAGCTCCTTATTCCATTGGATTTTCACTGTCTGCCCAGGAGAGCAGCGCGTGGATTTCCGCCTCGGTTAGATACCGCCATTGTCCCGGTTTCAGCGTCGGGTCGAGGGTGAGCGGTCCAAACGTAATCCGCTCAAGAGCGGTGATTTCCGAACCGACGGCGTGGAACATTCGCTTGATCTGGTGAAATTTTCCCTCTGTCAGCGTGATTTTACCGGACTGTCTGCTTTCGTCGGGATAGACCATGGCAGGCTTGGAAACAAAATCGCCGAGATCCATGCCGTCCTCCATTTTCGCCTGTCCTTCTGCGGTGAGCATCGGTTCACATCGGTAACAGTATGTTTTGGGAACATGTCGGCGCGGAGATAGCCATTTGTGTGCGCTTGCGCCATCATTTGTGATGAGGAGAAGGCCCGTGGTGTCCTTATCCAGCCTGCCGCAGGGGAACATACCGAGTCTCCGACAAGATTCCGGTAAAAGGGACATGACCGTCTTCACGTGATCTCCACTGCCTTCCTCTGACGCACTGATGACACCCGCCGGTTTATACAATAAAATGTACTGATATTTTGACCACCGCACCGGATTGCCGTCGCAGGTCACCGCCGCCGTTTCCGTGATGTGCAGAGCCGGATCCCGGACAATCACACCGTCTACGGCGATCCGACCGCCGCGTACTGCAATTCCGGCCTCCTTGCGGGAAAAAAGCCCGGATTCGCCCAAAAATTTATCGAGCCGCATAAGGATACTCCCCAAACAGCGAAACGCTCTGTTCCGGAAATCAGCGGACGGTTAGATCACAAACAGAAGCCACGGCGCAAGAAGAACTGATCCGATGAAGAACAAGCGTGACCAAGCCGGATTGAAGCCGATGGAAAACGAGAGCCAGAATTTTCGCCAGAAATGATAGAAACACATATGATACTTCGAGATACGGCAAAACGAAATGGGATACAAATCCTCCCGAACCGCCTGCGGCAGGAACCTTTGTCTTGCGGATATATCGTAAATATAGATTATGATACCATAAGTATGCCGAAAATGCAAGAGAAAAACAAAAAACCTACAAGTTTGCCAAGGGATACCTCATACCAAATAAGATGTCAGTAGGTTACGTATATTCCGAAAATCCATTTTCATCCGAAAATCCATTTTCGTCTGAAAATCCGCTTTCTTATAGGATTCCTTCAAGCATTTCCGGCAAGCCGTGTCCCCAAACAAAGATTGTGACAGGGGTGCATATTCGCACAAAAAATGCCTGCTTCAATACTTTTGTATCAAAACAGGCATCCAAAACCACAGCGGTACAGGGATTCGAACCCCGACATACAGAGTCAGAGTCTGCTGTGCTACCTTTACACAATACCGCTATCTGTTTTTTGTCGTAGGATAGGCAGTGTTTTCTGCGCTCCCCTCAACGGTTGATATTATACCAGATTCTTTCCCGATTGTCAATAGGGTTCTCAAAAAAAGTTGATTTTTTTTGCGCGCAGGGATTGCGGTAGCTGTTCCTGCGGCAGGATGGGTGGAGCGGGAACAGCTACGGTGTATGCTGCGGCGCGGCATCAGTCAGATACGGCGGATAACTTCTGCACATCGACAAATTCGTGCCGTACATCCGCAATACCGTTTCCCGTGACCCGGATGACGGTGCCGCCGTTCAGCCGAGGATTCCAATAACAGCCCGCACCGGTTTTAAGCGTAAAAACGAGATCCACACCTTTATACCAAATGGAGAAGCAGTTGACGTGATCGTGGCCTGCAAATACGTGCTTGGTCGTACCGCCTGCCAGAATCGCATCCATTGCGCCGTCCTCATGCGGATAGCTGCTGATGTTCTCATAACGCACGCCGAAGGAGTCCTTGTAGCCCTCGTTCCAGCACGCCGGATCATAGGAGTGTTCCACATCAATGGATTCCGATACCGATGGATTATGCGCTGCCTCCCATGCCTCACGATACGCGTAGATCGGAATGTGAATAAAGACGGAGGTGTCGGTGCAGCCCAGTCGGCGGAGCATATCGACCTGTGCGGTATACCAGTCGAGCTGTGCCGGATACAGCTTTGCCCACGCTTCGCCGATCGTACCGTCCGGCTGCAGACAACTTTCTCTGTCGTGGGTGTCCATCAGGATCAATCCCTCGACAATTTTGTCTTCTTCCGCAATGGCGATGACGTAATTCCCGTTGCCGAGAGCAGCATCGCCCTTCTCATAGAGACAGTGCGCGTGCCCAAGGCAGAGATCGGCAACCGCATCGACTGCCGCGGCACCGCCCTGATTATCGTGATTGCCCCAGATCGGTGCCCACGGAATGCCAAATGCGTCGATGGTATCCGCAAACGCCTTGTACGCCGCCATATTGCCCGCCCACGACAGATCGCCTGTGACCGTGATAAGATCGGGCTGTACGCGCTCGATGAGAGTATTTAGAGTGTGGAGAAGAATCGCGCGGTTTTTGTGTCCATCCGCCCATTCCGCATCACCAAGCTGCGGGTCGCTGAGATTGAGAATCCGGAAATCCATGCCGGGCTTTTTTTGTACTGTAAACATAGTATCGTCCTTTGCTATCCTGTTGTTGTATTCTATCCACTGTCCGAGAAGGAGTGGAGAAATAACTCATACATAGTATAATCAATTTTTACCGCGATTGCAAGATGGCGTGGGAAAATTTTGAACGGCAGGTTCAGAAATCAATGAAAAACCCCCGGCGTATGCCGGGGGATATTTTTGTAGAAGAGAACGATGGAACGGGATTTTTGTATATCGCGGTTTTTCTTATTCCACGTCCGCTTCCGCTACACGAACGACAAGACTCGTGCCGTAGGGATAGCCGGTCGCGTTTATGGTGCAGGTATCGCCGTCCTGCGTGTATGAGAGGGATTCGTCGTTGTCCACCCAATGGACGTTCGAGATCTTGCCCGGTACGCCTGTGAACGTTTTGTCTCCGGTGCCGCCGCCATCCACTGTCACATTCGCGTCGCCCGTTACGGACAGATCGTGGATGTAGAAGTACATCTTGTTTCCCTGACGGAGTGCGAAATTCTTGCCCGTGCTATGGGTGCCGCACGGCTTTGATTTGTATATCGATTCGCCGCAATACCGGATCCAATCGCCGATGCCTTCCATGAGAGCTTCCTGCAGCGGTGTGATCGCGCCTTCTCTGTCAGGACCGACGTTGAGAAGATAGTTTGCACCGACCTTCCGGCAGGCGCAAAGCGTCTCAATCAGATGCGGCAGGGATTTATAGTTAAGGTCGCGTGCGCCGCAGCCCCAATGTGCGTTGAGCGTCTGACACATTTCGGCAGCCATATATTTCGGCATGCCTTCGCGATCCATCGGTTCCGGACGACCCTGTTCAAATGTCACGCTGTCCAGCTCAATATTGCCCGCCTCGCCGCGATGGGACAGTCCGGTGTTGTTCACGATAATTGCGTCCGGCTGATGCTTACGGATCACTTTGTAGAGCGCGTCCTCTTCCCAGTCCTCATCCGGCTTGGACCAGTTGCCGTCGAACCAAAGTCCGCCGATCTTGCCGTATTCGGAACAGAGAATTTCCACGGAATCGCGCAGATATTGGAGATATGCTTTGAAATTTCCGTTGAAATCGGGGTTGTACCAATCGAGGGTGGTGTGGTAGAAGAACGGCACGATTCCCTCATCCCGGCAGCCTTCCACAAAATCGCGTACTAAGTCACGACCGACAGGAGAATGCGGCGCGTCGTAGGTGTTCAGTCCTTTTGTGTCGTAAAGGGAGAAGCCCTCGTGGTGGCGTGTAGTCAGTGTGATGTATTTTGCTCCTGCTTTTTTCGCAATCCGCGCAATCTTGTGACCATCAAATTTCGAAGCCGTAAACGTGTCCTGCAGCTTCACGTATTCCTCTTTCGGAATATGCCCAATGTGCTGGATCCACTCACCTTTGCCAAGCTGGGAGTACAGCCCCCAGTGAATAAACATACCAAACCCGAATTCCTCAAATTCGAGCACCCGTTTTTCCGGTACCGGAATAGCCATGTTTTTGTCCTCCGTGATGTTAGAAAATCTCTGATTTCAGGTTATTTTTGCGATAAAAGCCCCTATATTTCAGCCTTTTATCGCAAAAAACGATTCATTCAGAGTTTCTTTAGATTGTTTTGTTGCGAATACTCCATAGTATCCGCATCCTTTGGCTCATTGTATCATAATCGCCGCACTATGTCAATAGAATAGCGGTATGTTGTGCGAGATTCCGGTACAATGAGTGGGGATGATGTGCAGCTGATTGGTGAAGCGATCCACCCCACTCTCGAGAATTTCCTTGCCAGGAAATTCTCCAAAGTTTGGGCTTAACAGTTGAGTGGGATTCGTGAACGGAGGTGTGCCGCTTCCGTGTACGGATTCGCTCTGACCGTCGCGCTGTCCGGAATTTTGCTTACGACCTCTCACTCTATGATGCAAAATTCTCAATCCGGCATACAGTACGTAGAGACTGTGAAACTGTATCGGATAATGCGGTCAGGTCAAGAAAACGCGCTATATACAGCACATCTGCAATAAAAACGGACTGTCCGCAAGAGAAAACCGGCAGTCCGTTTCTGTTTCTTTATGGGAATTATTCCGCGAAAACGAGGAGAGTCGTATAGGCATCCAGAGTGTCCGGCAGTGCGGTATCCTCCCAGATGTGTCCTTCCGAGATACGTTTTACAGAGCGCACTGTCTTTTCACCGAGTCGGATGGAAAGCGGCTGTGCGGTATCGGTCGGATTGGCAAGCATCAAAGCCCCCGAACCGGCTTCATCAACCGCGGCGCAGGCATAACATTCACCCTCCGCGGTGCATTCCGTCCGCACCGCATTTTTGCGTTTATACAGTTCATTGAATGCCACAAACGCATAATATGCAGGGAGCGGCTGCCGGGTCATCGGATGGAACAGACCGCCGTATATGGATGTGCCAAACCGCGCATCGTAGAACATAGCACTGTCGAGAGAGGAGTTTTGCATTGCGAGGAGCATTCCGGCGGTATTGGCTGCATGGCGCAGGGTACCGCGCTGATGCGGTTCGCAGTTCCACTCGTTGCAGGTGTGTTCCACGTCTGCGTATCCGGCCTCGTCTAACTTTTTCCGGGCATAGGCAGCATACTCCATGGTGTCACGGATACTGCCGTAGCTGTGCCACGAGAAAAAGTCCATCGGAGAACCGTGGTCGCGGATATAGGCGAGAAAATCGTCAAAGAAATCGAGGAAATATTGGTTCCGCGGCGAGCAGGAGGCGGCGGGACTCGATTCCTTCTCCAAAATTCCGTAAAAGCCGCAGCTTGCGAATCCGCCGATTTTCAAGTCGGGGAAGCAGGCTTTCAGATGTTTGGCGGTTACATCGTAGAGCTGGAAGTATTCTTCCTCCGTTCCCCACCACATCATATTTTCCGGAATGTCCGGGGAATTGTCCGGCTCGTTCCAGATTTCCCAGTAGCGGATGCCCATGTGATACCCGTCTGCCCATCCCTCGTTGTAGTGACGGATCACGCCTTCGCAGATTTTTGCCCACTTGTGCGAATCGGCAGGCGGCATCAGACGATACTGTTTGATGTAGGTATAGTTTTCGATTGTCACGCCAAGACGGAAGAAGGGTTCAATCCCTGCGTTGGTCAGTGCGGAAAGCAGCTGATCCGTGAACGCGAAATCGTAGGATGCAGGATCGGTTGGATCGGCGGAGAAATCGCGGAACAGGTTCGGAATGTCTACAAATATGTTTCCACCGAACATTCCGCCGACATCGTGCAGCCGTGAAAACGGGATTCCCGCTTCGGTGAGGTAATGAAACATGGAAAAATCCATCCCGGCAAACGGAGGCTGACCGACGCCATGCATCGGCTTGACAGCTCCGATTCTGTCAGACCAGTTTACGATAATATTTATCATGCTCTTTTCCTTTCTTAAGTTTACATGGTTTCTATAGAGGGACGGCTCAATGTGCGGCGGGTGTCCGGCAAAGCGTTGTCGAACGATCATGCACACTAGGGGAGGGTTACCGGATAAAATTTGTGCGCTCTGTATAGGTGTTTTCCGGCGGAAGGATTCCGGCGTTCCTACCCGCTTCTATGCACCGGAGCATCCATGCCATGTTTCGCGCCAGATTCTCCATGACCTGCAAGCCCTCGCGATCCTTCTCGACATCTTCCGCAGTTGCGCCGTGAACCATAGTCCAGTAGGAGGAGGACACGACCGGCATTTCGGATATGGTGAAGTATTTCTCGATTTCATCGAGGGCTGTCGTTGTCCCTGCACGTCGTGCGGAAACGACAGCGGCGGCGGGCTTATAGCGGAAGTGGCTGCCGGCAGAGAAGAATAGGCGGTCGAGCAGGGAGGAGAGCGTGCCGTTTATTCCGGCGTAATAGACCGGAGAACCGATGATCAGTCCATCCGCGGCAATCGCTTTGTCCGCGATGTCGTTTACAATATCGTCGTCAAAGAGACACTTCTCTGTTCCGGAGCATCCGCCGCACGCAAAACATCCGCGAATCGGCTTCGGACCGATCCAGACGATCTCCGCTTCAATGTTCTCTGCCTCCAGTACAGAGGCGATGTGAGAGAGTGCCGTGTAGGTGCAGCCGTTCTGGTGCGGACTGCCGTTCAATAGTAAGACCTTCATAAAAGAGTCCTCCGTATTTCCAATGTTCGGCATCAGTGTGCCGTGTCTATCATCATTGTAACAGAAAAACGGCGGAAATGCAACCATTCAATGAAAATTTTCATAAAAATTCATAGTCTCCCATTGTATTTCTCATGCAAATGTGGTATCCTTTAAAAAATGTTGCTTTTAGAAACTGCCGCCATACGGCTGATCTTACGCAAAAGCTGCAACAGATCCAAGCCTTTTTACGCTGCAATCCGATGTATGCAGCATTTCCATAAACCAAATTCACCTCGGAGGACACCTCATGTTCCATTATCCAAACGTTCAGAAAAAACCGGATCCCACAACGGGAAACGCCATCACCCTGTATCAGTATGACGACCTGTATACGGCCCCGCACAGTGTGGATTTGCGCCCGCTTGCCGACGATCGCCGTATTGTCCGCAACCCGCACAAGGGCTGGTACTGGCATTATATCGACAACGGCTATCTGCGTGACAACTACCGCGTCCACCACGATCCTGCCGATCATCTTGAGGATTTTCCCATGCTTAACCATCTCTATCTCCGCTTTGATTGGGGAGATATTGAAAAAGAAGAGGGCGTATACGACTGGTCGTATATCGATTCCATCATGGAGGAGTGGTCGAAGTACGATTATCGTTTCGGAATCCGACTTGTGACCTATGAGGGCGACGGATCGATTCCGTTTGCCACACCGGAGTACGTTTATAAGGCGGGCGCGCGCGGATACGCGTTTGACGGCAATCGCCTGGAGCCAGATTACAGCGATCCGATCTTCCTCGAAAAGCTATCTCGATTCCTTGAGGAGGCCGGACGGAAATTCGATGGGGACGCGCGCGTGGAGTTGGTGGATGTCGGCACGTTTGGCACCTGGGGAGAGGGACACACATCCTGCGGTACGGATGTTGTATATCCTGCCGAGGTGATTAAGACCCATATCGATCTGCACCTTAAAAATTTTCCACACAAATTCGTGATTCTGAATGACGACCACATCAACCATCGCTGGAGCCGCGGCAGGGAAGAAAATCTCGATCTCATTCGTTACGCCGCCGACCATGGACTCGGACTGGACGACGATTCTGTATGTGTTCAGTATTACGCGGAACACTGCGGCTACAATACGCTGCGCACCCCGTGGCTCTTCGACTATTTCTGGGAGAACGCCCCGATCGTGCTGGAGTTTGAGCATTATCAGAACGTGGTACCGGAGGTGTTCAAGGGAGGCTACCCGTTCCTCGATGCGATGCAGCGCACCCACGCGACCTTTGCCGGATTCCACGGGTATCCGCGTCCGTGGCTGGCGCGGGATCCGTATTTGACCGAATACGCTGCGAACCGGCTCGGCTATTGGTTTTTCATGAACGCCGTGGAACTGCCTCCGCTTATGCTCGATACGCAAAACAAGATCGTATTCCATGTGGCGAACCGCGGGTTTGGACCCTGCTACCGGAAATACGGTATGCGCGTGCGGTTGACCGGAGACGGCGGCAGATGGGAGAGCGAGATGGAAGCGGACACGCGTACCTGGAAACCCGGTGTGGAAACGGTATTCTCCGCGATGGTCAGACCTAGTGGAATTCCCGCGGGCAAATATGTTTTTGAGATTGGATTGTTTGAGGGAGAAAGACCGATCGAGTGGGCGATCACGGAAAAGAACCGTACGCCGGACGGCTATTACAGACTGTGCGAAACAGAGGTCGCATCCCTGCGGTAAGGCATATCGAACCCCTTTGTCTGAAGCATATCTCCAATACAAAAGAGAGGCAGTGCTGTGCACAAGCCTCTCTTTTGTGGTTGGTTCACTTTTTGTTCGAAAGGTTCTTTTTCGCTGTATCGGCTTCCTCCGCATCCATCAGATCCGCCGTGAGCCAGTCCTTTTCGTGCTTGACGGAGAAATATCCGATGCAGGAGGCGATGAGCGCGCCGATCGTATCGACAATGATGTCCTTCATCGTGTCTGTCAATGCGGCTCTGCCCACAAGCGGAGTGCCGTCGGCGAGGAGGAATTTCTGCATATTCAGACCAAGCAGGCCGTCAAAGGAGAATTCGTAGATCTCCCACACCGCTCCGATGGAAACGGCAAAGCAGAAGGAGAACATCGCCACAAAGAACGGAGACAGGCGGAATACGATATGCTCGTCCCGGTTTAGGATCTGGATGACCATCACGCCGAACAGTCCCGCCATAAAGCTGGACATAGAGTGCAGGATCACGTCCCAGTGCGGCACAAGGTAGTAAAAGCTCCGGACTTCCCCGAGAAATATCGCGCAGTAAAGAAACACGATATAGAGCGAATAGAGCAGCATGGGTAGATGAAACCGGAATTTTTTGGCAAGAAGTGTGGGAATGTGCATGACGATCACGCCGAGCAGACACTGTACCAGCATCAGGGAATAATCCGCGCGGGAACGGTATCCGCCTGCGAGTGTGTCGCCGTCCCAGGTGACGAGACGGACGATCAGGTAGCCGATCGGGATAATGAAGCTGCACATCACAAATACGTACAGATTGCGCATGGCGCGCTTCTTCTTTTCCTCTTTTGTGAGCACCCGTCTTTCCTTTGTCATTTGAAAAGTCCTCCGTTATTTGTGTTTTTGCTGTTTCCTGTAAAAGTATACCATGCGCAGCGCGAAAGGTCAATTTTTTCGGCGGAAATCGCTTGTTACAATTTTGTTAACACATCAAAAAGCCATTGCAATCTGTACGCGGATATGGTAAAGTATACGAAGATAGATTACGTGCTGTCCGAGAGGCGGCAGAAGTCAAAAACGGAAAAGAAAGTGAGGTACTTTCATGGAAATGCGGACAATCTTCAATATCTGCGATTACGGAGCGGTGGGAGACGGAAAAACGGACTGTACACGTGCCATCCAGACCGCGCTGAACCTGGCAGCGGAATGTATGGGTGAGGTCGTGGTGCCGCCGGGCGTATACAAGACGGGATGCTTGAAAATGGGTCCGAATACGAAGCTCACCGGCACATCGGCCTGGCTTTTCCGCGATTTTGGCGGCAGTGTGTTTGAGTTGAACGATCCGGACGCTACGTGTATGATCGACATTACCGGTGCGTTTGGCTGCCACATCAACGGTATGAGTCTGTGCGGCTGCGATCTCGGAGAGAATGTTCACGGTGTATATCTGTCGTGGCCGGTCTACAATGGCGGCAGCAAGGAGGACACCCCAACGCTCGATGACTGCAAGATCGGCAGATTCTCCGGCGACGGTGTCCACCTCCACCACATCTGGTGCTATTCCGTGCGCCACTGTATGCTCTGTTTCAACGGCGGCGCGGGACTGTACATGGACGGCTGGGACGGTTTTGTGATCGACAACTGGTTCTCTGCCAACCGACGCGGCGGACTGCTCGGCGGTGCATGCACAGCATCCGTTACCGCAACGGGCAATCGCGTGGAATGGAACCGGGTCGGCGGCTTTGTGATTCCGAGCGGCAGTTGTCTCAACATCACCGGTAACTACTTTGACAGAAGCGGCGGACCGGCGCTGCGCCTTGGTACGGAAACCTCCGGTGTGCGCGATCTGACCATCACCGGGAATATTTTCTATCGGAGCGGTAAGCCGGGTAAGGGCGTCGAGAAGGACGAGGACAGCAGTCATGTGCTTCTCCAAAATGTCGGCAACACGGTTCTGTCCGGCAATACGTTCCGCGTGGGCAGAGACGACGGTGGTGTTGGAGACTGGAGTCCGTATTATGGCGTGATTGCCAAACACTGCGAATATGTGATCTGTCGTGACAACGCCATGCATGAGTCCTGTCTCAGACAGACAATCCTCTGGGATACGCCGGAAACCAATGTGGTGGAAGGCAATATCGGCAATCCGGCAAACTGTAAAAATGACTGATAAACAAATAAGGAGCAAATACCATGTTTTTTCCCTATGATTCCGCAAATATCCGCTATTCCGGAAGATTTTCCCTGTACGACGGAGCCATGACTGCGACCGCGGCCGGTTCCAATATCACCATTGCCTATACTGGGGATACCGCCATACTCCATTTTGATATCCGCACGAACACGTTCCCGATGCCGCATCTTTGGATCCGTGTGGACGGCGGCGTGAAAACAGAGGTGCCGCTGGATCGGTTCATCCGTGTGATCTCCGCAAAAGGCGAACATACGATGGAGATCATCTATAAGGGTGGCAAGGAAACGCTGAACCGTTGGTATCATCCGCTTGAAGGCAAGATCGGTTTTGAGGGCTTTGACGCGGACGGTACGGGGATTCTTCCTGTGGACGCGCGCAAGACAATCGAGCTGGTTGGAGACTCCATTACAGAGGGCGTTCTGATCGATCCGTATACATACTACGAGGACGATCAGAACAATCGTCCATATGAGGACGATGTAAACGCCACCTATGCCTATCTCACAGCAACTGCGCTTGGACTGCGCACACTCCATATGGGCTACGGCGCAGTGGGCGTGACCCGATCCGGCTGCGGCAGTGTTCCGAAAGCGGCGGAGGCGTATCCGTACTGCTTCGACGGCGCGCCTGTGTCCTATGACCACCCGGATTATATCCTTGTTAACCACGGCGCGAACGACTGGGGCAGAGAACCGGAGATCTATAAAAAGGAGTACCGCGAGCTGCTTGTACTGATCCGAAAGACCCATCCAGACGCCAAGATCATCGCTCTCTCCGCATTCTGCGGCGCACATGAGGCGGATCTGCAAGAGCTTATTGAAGAATTCAACCGTTCTACCGGGGACGATGTTTTCTTCATCAACGGCGCGCACTGGATTCCGATTGAACCGCTCCACCCGCACCGCGACGGTCACCGGATCATCGCCGATCACCTCATCCCGATCCTGCGGGAAAAGTACGGGCTGTAAGTCAGATTCCGTGCAGAGATTATAACAGCGTAAAAGAAAGAACTCGCGGCAGACTGCTGCGAGTTTTTTTCGTGTTTTATGCAATGTTGATTTATGAATAATTTTATATTTGTGGTAGTGGATGATAAGGTATAATAATTTTCGCAAAATCAAAAAAGGAGCAAAAAGATACCGCTCGACGGAATTCTGAAAGGTTCAAATGATATGTTCGGCTCCCCATTTGGAACATCATTCGATCTGGTTATAAGGGTTGTCGGTGCGCTCGTTTTGGACAAGCTCTTTGGATATGAGGGAATCTTTTTTGCATGGCCGTTTGGTTGGGGAGTGGGAATGCTTCTATAATAGAATTCTTTAAAGGAAGATGGAAAAAGAAGTGCTGCTATCCCTCGGATTTACAATTTCGGCTAAAAATATGAAATCATAAAGAAACAAGAAATCTATCACGGTATTATGTCAAAGAGCCCACAGATATATGGGCTCTTTTGGCGTAATAACGAAGCGTTTCCTTTTTACCAAAATTTATACTATTCTGTCTAAGTCCTTGCAAATGGGTGTTTTATGAAAGTGAGGACTAGTGTAGGAGG